>NZ_QHHW01000053.1:0-99155 GCF_003947325.1 Amycolatopsis sp. WAC 01375 | reverse complement strand
GGCACCGTGCCACCCCTGGCACCCTTGACCGCTCGAGCCGCCGCCGAGGGCGCGATCGGCGGCTCGCAGATCGACGCCATCATCCGCACCCTCGCCCGCATCCCCTCCACCGTCCCCGACGAAGACACCCGAGCCGGGGAAAAGATCCTCGTCGACCTGGCCCGGCACGCCGGGCCGCGGCAGATCGCCCGCGCCGGACGCCGCCTGCTCGACAAACTCGACCCCGATGGCAAAGAACCCCGCAACGAGGATCCGAAGGACGTCCGTCCGGAAATGCGGTTCGTCAAACACCGCGATGGCACCCTCGGCCTGAAAGCCACCCTCGACCTCGAAACCTACGCCCGCCTCAAATCCGATTTGGATCCCATGGCCAAACCCCACAAAGCCATCGACGGCATCCGGGACTCCCGCACCCAAGACGAACGCTACGGCGACGCCTTCACCGACTACGTCCGACTCAAAACCACCAGCCGCAACCTCCCCGGCCAAGCAGGCGAGGCCACCCACATCCTGGTCACTATGTCCTACGACGACTTGATCCGCGACATCGGCGAAGCCCACCTCGACCTCGTCGGACCGATCAGCGCCACCGACGCCCGCATCCTCGCCTGCGACGCCCGCGTCCGACCAGGTGTCCTCGGCACCGCGGGCGAACCCCTCGACATAGGACGGTCGAAACGCACCGTCTCCCTCGCCCAGAAGTATGCGTTGACCCTCCGCGACGGCGGCTGCGCGTTCCCCGGCTGCGACATGCCCGTCCCCCGCTGCACCGCACACCACATTGTTTTCTGGCGCCACCACGGCGACACGAAAATCGACAACCTCGTACTCCTGTGCACCAAACACCACCGGCTCATCCACCACAGCACATGGAAAGTCCAGATCGCCCAAGACGGACTACCCGAATTCACCCCGCCCGCCTACCTCGACCCCACCGGGACACCAAGGAGGAACACCATGCACCTCAGGATCTAGGCCGACCCGCGGCCGTATAACGACCTACACGTCCTCGCTCTCAGAAAGCTGCGAGGTGGATTTGGCGCGCCGTGTTCCACGGGACGCGGTCGACCGCGACAAGATCGGTGAAGGCGAGGACCGATTCGTCGAGTCGTTGGAAGATCAGCCCGCCCTCGTGCGTCTCCTCCAGTTCACCCGCGACCAGTGCCAGCGGCCGTGCTCCGATCCGGAAGTGAACCTCGGCCAGGAAATGCCGCTCGTGGAAGACGGCGACGTGATCGACCGGACCGGTGGGTAACTCGGGAAAGGACCGCCAGCGATAGATCCCGTTCCAATGGTCGTCATCGGACGCTTTGTCCGGCGATTGGCCGTGGAGGCCGAAGCCATCGTCGTCCTGACAGGTGCCGATCTCCAGCGCACTGCCGTCATCCAGCCAAGCTTGAAGCCAGTACAGCTGAAGGCAGGGAACGTCGGGGTCTGCGAATTGCGGGCCGGTACCCGCCACATCTTCCCGCAGTGCCATCTCCACGCCGGTCCACTTGTCGACCCGCTTGCCGTGCAGTGCGGTGAAGGTCCGTGTCTGTCCGGCCAGCCAGTCGTCTCGCGTCATGTCCGCAGTATCGATAAGCCCACCCCGGACAACCCGGTTGCCCCCGCGCGCTACCCTTGAATCAACTGGCACCGATCCGGTCATCACCGGGGAGCCTCCGGAAGAACAGGGCCAAGGCCCTCAGTAGAACCGGACGGGTACGGCCCGTCACAGCCGTCGAATGAGCGGCCCAGCCGGAACACCGCCGGCCGGGCAAGCGGGGTGGTACCGCGGAACGCGCCGGAAACGGCCGTCTCGTCCCCGTGTGGGCGCGAGCCCGTACGAGAGAGACGAACCGCGAGGAGCACCGAAGATGTATCCCAAGGCACAGATGGACGGCGAGACCGGCGTCCCGTCCCAGCCTTCGTTCCCCGAGTCGGAAAAGCGCGTCCTCGCGTACTGGGAATCCGATCGGACCTTCCAGGCTTCGATCGACGCCCGCGACCCCGGCGTCAACGGTTCGAACGAGTACGTCTTCTACGACGGCCCGCCGTTCGCCAACGGTCTCCCGCACTATGGTCACCTGCTCACCGGGTACGTGAAGGACCTGGTGCCGCGTTACCAGACGATGAAGGGTAAGCGCGTCGAGCGCCGCTTCGGCTGGGACACCCACGGCCTGCCCGCCGAACTCGAGGCCATGCGCCAGCTCGGGATCACCGAGAAGTCCGAGATCGACGCGATGGGCATCGACGTCTTCAACGAGGCCTGCCGCGAGTCCGTGCTGCGCTACACCGGCGAATGGCAGGACTACGTCACCCGCCAGGCCCGCTGGGTCGACTTCGACAACGACTACAAAACGCTCGACCTGTCCTACATGGAGTCGGTCATCTGGGCGTTCAAGCAGCTGTGGGACAAGGGCCTGGTCTACGAGGGCTACCGGGTCCTGCCCTACTGCTGGCGCGACGAGACACCGCTGTCCAACCATGAGCTGCGCATGGACGACGACGTCTACGCCAGCCGCCAGGACCCGGCCGTCACGGTCGGTTTCCGCTTGGAGGGCAACGACAACGAGCTCGACGGCACGTACCTCCTGATCTGGACGACGACCCCGTGGACGCTGCCGTCCAACCTCGCGACCGCGGTGCACCCCGACGTGCGCTACGTCGTGGTGGAATCCGGCGGCAAGCGGTTCCTGCTCGCCGAAGCACGTGTCGCCTCGTATGCTCGCGAGCTCGGCGAAGAGCCGGCCGTCGTCGGGCACTACACCGGCACCGAACTGCTCGGAACCCGTTACGCCCCACCGTTCCCGTTTTTCACCGGACACGAGAACGCGCACCGCGTACTGTCCGCGGACTACGTCACCACCGAGGACGGCACCGGTGTCGTCCACATCGCGCCCGCCTACGGTGAAGAGGACAAGGCCGTCACCGACGCGGCAGGCATCGTGCCGGTCACCCCGGTCGACGCGCAGGGCAAGTTCGACGCCACCGTCTCGGACTACGCGGGCCAGCAGGTGTTCGACGCCAACCCGAACATCATCAAGGATCTCAAGAACGGCACCGGATCCGCCGGCCGTCAGGGCGCGGTGCTGCTGCGCCACGAGACCTACGAGCACCCGTATCCGCACTGCTGGCGCTGCCGCAACCCGCTGATCTACCGCGCCGTCTCGTCGTGGTTCGTCGCGGTGACCGAGTTCAAGGACCGGATGATCGAGCTGAACCAGCAGATCACCTGGTACCCGGAGAACGTCAAGGACGGCCAGTTCGGCAAGTGGCTGGAGAACGCCCGCGACTGGTCGGTCTCCCGCAACCGGTACTTCGGCACGCCGATCCCGGTGTGGCAGTCGGACGACCCGGCGTACCCGCGCACGGACGTCTACGGCTCGCTCGACGAACTCGAACGCGACTTCGGCGTGCGGCTGGAGAACTTGCACCGGCCGTTCATCGACGAGCTGACCCGGCCCAACCCGGACGACCCGACCGGGAAGTCCACCATGCGCCGGATCGAGGACGTGTTCGACGTCTGGTTCGACTCGGGTTCGATGCCGTACGCGCAGGTGCATTACCCGTTCGAGAACACCGAGTGGTTCGAGCACCACTACCCGGGCGACTTCATCGTCGAGTACATCGGCCAGACCCGCGGCTGGTTCTACCTGCTGCATGTGCTGGCGACCGCGCTGTTCGACCGGCCGGCGTTCCGCACCTGCGTCTCGCACGGGATCGTGCTCGGCTCGGACGGCCAGAAGATGTCCAAGTCGCTGCGCAACTACCCGGACGTCAACGAGGTCTTCGACCGCGACGGCTCCGACGCGATGCGCTGGTACCTGATGGCGAGCCCGATCCTGCGCGGCGGGAACCTGGTCGTCACCGACAAGGGCATCCGCGACGCCGTCCGCCAGGCCGTGCTGCCGCTGTGGAACTCGTACTACTTCCTCGCGCTCTACGCGAACGCCGAGGGCGTGGAAGGCCAGTGGCGCACGGATTCGAAGCACGTCCTCGACCGGTACGTGCTGGCGAAGACACACGAACTGGTGACCGACGTCGAGCACGCGCTCGACACCTACGACGTCGCCGGCGCCTGCTCGACCGTCCGTGACTTCCTCGAAGTGCTGACGAACTGGTACGTGCGCCGGTCGCGCGACCGGTTCTGGGCAGGCGAGCAGGACGCGATCGACACCCTGCACACCGTGCTGGAGGTGACGTCGCGGGTGGTGGCGCCGCTGCTGCCGCTGACCACCGAGGTCGTCTGGCGCGGGCTGACCGGCGGCCGCTCGGTGCACCTGACCGACTGGCCGAACGCGCTCGACC
Organism: Amycolatopsis sp. WAC 01375; assembly: GCF_003947325.1. Classification (NCBI taxonomy): domain Bacteria; kingdom Bacillati; phylum Actinomycetota; class Actinomycetes; order Pseudonocardiales; family Pseudonocardiaceae; genus Amycolatopsis; species Amycolatopsis sp. WAC 01375. Next base: position 94,862 of record NZ_QHHW01000053.1, on the reverse strand, counting down.
TGCCCGCCGACGCGGCGCTGGTGACGGCGATGGACCGGGTCCGCCAGGTGGCGTCCTCGGCGCTTTCGCTGCGGAAGTCGAACAAGCTGCGGGTGCGGCTGCCGCTGGCCAAGCTGGTCGTCGCCGCGCACGAGGCCGGCTCGCTGCGCGAGTTCACCGACATCCTGCGCGACGAGGTCAACGTCAAGTCCGTCGAGCTGACCACGGACGTCGCCGCGCACGGCGGTTTCGAGGTCGCGGTGAACGCGCGTGCCGCCGGACCGCGGCTGGGCAAGGACGTCCAGACGGTGATCAAGGCCGTCAAGGCAGGCGAGTGGACGACGTCGGAGAGCGGTGCCGTCGTGGCCGCCGGGATCGAACTCGTCGAAGGCGAGTACGACCGGCGTCTGGTCGCCAAGGGCGGCGGCGCGGCGGCGGAACTGCCGGGTGGCGCCGGGCTGGTGCTGCTCGACACCGAGGTGACCGGCGAACTGGCGGCCGAGGGTCTCGCCCGCGACCTGGTCCGGGTCGTGCAGCAGGCCCGCCGTGACGCCGGGCTCGACGTCGCCGACCGGATCGCGCTGACGGTCGACGCGCCGGAAGACGTGGTCACGGCCGCGAAGACGCACGAGGAGTTCATCGCTTCGGAGACGCTGGCGACTTCGGTGGCCTACGGCGCCGTCGCCGACGGCTCCGCCGGGACGGTCGGGGAGGGCACCAAGGTGACCGTGGCGGTCGCCAAGGCCTGACTCTCGCAAGTGACATGAAAGGCCCCTTCATTGCAAATTTTGCAATGAAGGGGCCTTTCATTGCATCCGGGAGGTCCCGATCGCCGGGATCACGAATCGGATTCGGAACAGCCGCTTTCCCGCCCGAAGGCAGCCTTGCCCCTGGGGAAATCGGCAGGCTGGCCCGAGGCGCGCGAGGGGCGCGCCGCACTGGGGGAGAGCGAATCCATGAGTCCTGCCCGGAAAAGAGGGATCCTGATCGGCGCCGTGCTGGCGGTCGTCGCCATCGTGGTGGCCGCGGTGGTGTTGCTGGTCAAGGAGGATCAGGCGCCCGCGGCCGACGGGGGACCAGGCGAGCCGGCCGCGAACGTGCAGGAGAGCCCGGCGCAGGTCGCCGCCCGGTTCCTGCGGCTGTTCGACCTCGGTGACCTGAGCACGGCCCCGGTCGACGATCCGGCGGCGGCCACGGCCGCGCTGACGGGGACGCGCAACACGCTCAACGGGGCGTCCGTCAAGACGTCACTCGGCGAGGTCCCGACGACGCCGGGCGAGGCGACCTCGACGTCGGCCACCTTCCACGCCGCGTGGACCTTCGCGGGCAACAGTGTCTGGAAGTACGAAGGCAAGCTGGACCTGGTGCGCAACGGCGGGAAATGGGTGGTCCGCTGGGCGATGTCGGCGATTCACCCGAAGCTCGAAGCCGGGCAGCGGCTTTCCGTCGCTCCGGTTTCGGCCAAACCGGTCGTGGCCGACCGGGACGGCAAGGCCCTCGTCGGCGGTGACTCGGCCGGTGTCGCACCGATCCTGCAGGGGGCGCTGTCCAAGGTCGCCTCCGAGCAGAACGGCGGCACCGGGACTCCGGCCACCGTCACGGTGTCGCGCGTCGACGCCTCCGGCAAACCGGTCGAAACGCTCTTCGGACAGGCTGCCGAGACCGAAAAACCGCTGGTCTCGACGTTGAGCGTGGCGTCACAGGCCGCCGCGCAGAAAGCCGTCGACGGCTTCGGCGGATCGGCGATCATCGTCGCGATGAAGACCTCGGGCGAACTGCTGGCGATCGCGCAGAACGCCGCCGCCGGGAACCAGCCGAAGGCGCTCAGCGGTCTCTACGCGCCGGGTTCGGCCTTCAAGATCGCCACGGCGGCCGCGGCGTTGCAGCAGGGCGGGGTTTCCGCCGACTCGCCGGTGGCCTGCCCGGGCAGCGAGCAGATCGGCACCCGCACGCTCAAGAACGACAACGGGTTCGACCTGGGGACGGTGTCGCTGAAGACGGCGTTCGCCGCGTCGTGCAACACGACCTTCGGGCGGCTCGCCGGGCAACTGCCCGCGGACGGCCTCGCGAAGGCCGCGAGCCAGTTCGGCCTCAACGCCGACTTCGAGATCCCGGGGCTGGCCACCGAGACCGGCAAGGTGGAGTCGTCGGGTAGCGGCGACGAGCAGGTCGAGGCCGGGATCGGTCAGGGAAGGGTGCAGGTCAGCCCGCTGGGCGCGGCGCTGATGGCCGCGACGGTCGCCACGGGGAAACCGGTGGTGCCGAAGCTGTGGCAGGGGCTGGAGACCAAGGTCAACGCCGGTTACCAGGCTCCGTCCGCCGGGGTGTTGAACCAGGTCCGCGCGATGATGCGCGAGGTCTGCACGACAGGGACCGCGAAGGCGCTGAAGGGCAGCGGAGCAGTCTTCGGCAAGACGGGGACGGCGCAGTTCGGTTCGGGTGCCGACGCCAACGGCTGGTTCGTCGGCTACCGCGGGGACGTCGCCTTCGCCGTCATGCTCGAGGGTGCCAACGACTCCAAGCCCGCGGTGCAGCTGGCGGCGAAGTTCCTGGCCGGCTGACGGTTCGGCGCTCGCCGAAGCGTCGGTCTTCTACGGTGAACGCATGGAAACGATCGCACTGGCCGAGGTCGCGGCCGTGCTCGCCGATCCGAGTCGCGCGTCGATGTGCCTCGCGCTGCTCGACGGGCGCGCCTGGACGGTGACGGAGCTGGCAGGCGCGGCCGAGGTGGCCGCGTCGACGGCGAGCGAGCACGTGACGAAGCTGACCGAGGCCGGGTTCGTCGTGCGGGTGAAACAGGGACGGCACAGTTACGTCCGGATAGCCGACCCCCGGGTGGCGGAGCTGATCGAGCATCTGGCGCAGCATGCCGAGCACCGCCCGGTGAAGGGATTGCGTTCGTCGGTGCGGGTGAAACGGCTGGAGTTCGCCCGGACCTGCTACGACCACCTCGCCGGGAGGGTCGGCGTCGCGCTGCGGGACGGGATGCTCGCCGGCGGGCTGATCGACGAGGCCGACGGCCTGACGCTGACCGGTCGCGGACGCGAGGTGCTCGGCGGGCTCGGGGTGGAGATCGCCGACGGCCGCCGCCCGATACTGCGCGACTGTCTGGATTGGACGGTCCGGCGTGATCATTTGGCGGGCCGGGCCCCCGCGGCGCTACTGTCTCACGCAGTGAGTGCCGGCTGGTTGTCCCGTGAGGGCAACCGCGCGGTGAAAGTCCTGCCCGCGGCGGAGAAACCGTTCGCGGACCTCGGTGTCGACCTGGTGGCCCTGCGCAGTCCCTAGTGGACAGTCTGTAACACAGGCTATCCGGACGCTTTCCGGCCGGTACACGAACGAGTGACGACCACCGCCTCACTATTCTGGAGCCCTCACGGCGGCCGGACGGGAGGCGACATGGAGCAGCTCCCGCTCATTCTCGGTACCGGTGGTGCGGTGCTCCTCGTCGCCGTGATCGCCGTCCGGGTGTCGATCCGGGTCGGCCTTCCCTCGCTGCTGCTGTACCTGGGGATGGGGGTCCTGCTCGGCGAAGCCGGGTTCGGCATCCAGTACGACAACCCCGAGCTCACCCAGTCACTCGGCCTCGCCGCGCTGGTGATGATCCTTTCCGAGGGTGGCCTCACCACCCGCTGGACGGCCGTGAAACCGTCGCTGGGCATCGGAATCGCACTGTCCACAGTGGCCGTCGTGGTGAGTATCGCGGTCACCGGCGCGGCCCTGCACTGGTTGCTGGGCCTGGACTGGCGGATGGCGTTGCTGTGGGGCGCGGTGCTGGCCTCGACCGACGCCGCCGCGGTCTTCTCCGTGCTGAGATCGGCGGGGATCGGCAAACGGCTGGTCGGCGCGCTGGAGATCGAGTCGGGGATCAACGACGCCCCGGCCTACATCGCCGTCGTCGTGCTGGCCGAGGGCGCGACCGTCGACTGGTCGCTGCCGCTGCTGGTGGTCTACGAACTGGCCGCCGGCCTGGTGATCGGCCTCGCGTTCGGCTGGGGTGGGGCGTTCGCGCTGCGCCGGGCGGCGCTTCCCGCCACCGGTCTGTACCCGTTGGCCACGGTCGCGGTCTGCGTCGTGGCGTACTCGAGCGGTCAGCTCGCCCACGCGTCGGGCCTGCTCGCCACCTACGTCGCGGCACTGGTGCTGGGGAACTCGAAGCTGCCGCACCGGTCGGACACGCTGTCCTTCGCCGAGGGGCTCGGCTGGCTCGCGCAGATCGGGCTGTTCGTGCTGCTCGGCCTGTTCGCCTCGCCGAGCAGGATCCTCGAAAGCCTGGTCCAGGGCCTGGTCGCGGGCGCGGTCGTGTTGTTGCTCGCCCGTCCGTTGTCGGTGGTGCTCTCGGCGCTGCCGTTCAAGATCCCTTGGCGAGAACAGGTGTTCCTGTCCTGGGCGGGCTTGCGCGGGGCGGTCCCGATCGTGCTCGCGCTGATCCCCCTGTCGTCGGGGGTGCCCGGCGCGCAGGAGCTGGTCGACGCGGTGTTCGTGCTGGTCATCGTGCTGACGCTGCTCCAGGGCGCGACGCTGACCCCGCTCGCGCGCGTGCTCGGACTCGCCCAGCACACCGAAGCGCACGAGATCGACGTCGACTCCGCCCCGCTCGACGAGATGGGCGCGGAACTCCTGCAGGTCCGGATCAACGCCGGATCCAAGATGCACGGCGTCTACCTGGCCGAACTACGGCTGCCCATCGGGGCGACGATCAGCCTCCTCGTCCGTGACGGCACCGGCTTCACGCCCAACAAGAACACCCGGCTCCAGGAACGGGATCAGTTACTCGTCGTGACCACCGCCGAAGTCCGTGACGCGGCCGAGCGGCGCCTGCGGGCCGTCGACCGCGCCGGACGCCTCGCCAGGTGGAAGGGCGAATCCGGCCAGTAGGTCACGGCCCGGCACCAGCTGTTCGTCGGTTGATCTCAGATAATTCTTCCCTTGCGTCCTCCTTTTGGATTACTTTCCCGGCAATCGACTCCATCGAATGGGTGAGTGTCGCGGGGTAAGGAGTACGCAAGGTGACGAAACTTCCTGTGCGGTTCGCCGGTCTGGGGGTCGCCGCGGCACTCGCCGGGGTGGTTCTCACCGCCCCGGTGGCGACAGCGGCCGGCGCGTTTCCCGTGTTCGGGCTGCCCTTCGAAACAGGCCAGTCGGTCTACTCGGCGGGGATCCACTCGGACAACGGGACCTCCGGCGTGAAGAACGCCATCGACTTCAGCCCCGGCGACCGGACCGTTCGCGCCCCGCTGGCGGGCACGGTCCGGATCCAGCACTGCGACGGCGGCGACTGGGTGACCGTCGACCACGACGGCGGCTGGCGGACCGGGTACTACCACCTGGAAGGCATCGCGGTCACCGACGGCCAGAAGGTCGCCCCTGGCGACGCACTCGGCCGGACCGGTAACGCGCTGCCCTGCGGTGGCAGCAGCACCGGCGCCCACGTGCACTTCACCCTGTGGACGCTGCCCGCGGCCGCCGCGCAGGGCGGCGACTCGCGCGACTTCGGCGTCGGCGCGGGCAACTGGAACGGCATGTCCTACGACGAGGTCTCCACCAAGGTCGCGGCGGCCTACGGCGAGGCCGTCGACGGCAAGACCTTCGGCGGCTGGCAGTTCACCGCGGGCACCGATCAGTACTCGGGGACCGCGACCTCGGTGTCCTCCCGCGCGATCGTCCCGCTGCCCGGCCGATTCCGCGCCTGACCTGCCGCAATTCGGCACCTGATTGCGCTGGTCCAGGCCGCGAACCAGCGCAATCAGGTGCCGAATTGCGGGTTTCCTCGCTTGCGGAGCACGTGAGCGGCGTCTCAAGATGCGGACGAGGGGTGGCTCGATCGCCTGCCCGTCCGCTAACTTCGTCCGTAGGTCACGAGTGTCAGCGTCAAGCCCCGGCTAGCTGACCGGCAACCCTCCTTCCGCGGTGGGGTGCCCCGGGTGAGGACCTGGCTCGTCGCGTGGTGCGACGGGCAAGCGCGGGATCCTCGTCGGGTCCCCTGGCCCGGAGGATGACGATGACTCTCGCTATCGAACGCACCAACACCCCCGCCGCTGTCGCGGAAACCGTTGCCACACACGAAATCCCGACGGTCGCGTGCGCCGATCTGCGGGTCCCGCTGGTGACCGGCGGCGGCAGTGACCATATCGGATACGCCAACCTCGACCACGCGGCGAGCGCCCCCTGCCTGGACAAGGTGCGTGCCGCCGTCGACGAATTCCTGCCCTGGTACGCCAGCGTGCATCGCGGCGCCGGGTTCGCTTCGCAGATCTCCACCAAGCTTTACGAGCGCACGCGCGGAATCCTGCGGGACTTCGTCGACGCGCGGTCGACCGACGCCGTCGTGTTCACCCGCAATACCACCGATTCCTTCAACCTTCTCGCGCGCAGCCTGCCGAAGCACACGTCGGTCGTCGTGTTCGACACCGATCACCACGCCGCGCTGCTGCCGTGGCGGGGCCCGAACGTCCGCCGGATCCAGACCCCTCGCACCCGTCTCGCCGCGGTGTCCGCTGTGGACGAAGCACTCGCGGACTGCCCACAGGGGCCGCGGCTGGTGGTCATCACCGGCGCGTCCAACGTGACCGGGGAACTGTTGCCGGTCAAGGAGATCGCCGCGGTCGCGCGGCGGCACGGCGCCCGGATCGCGCTCGACGCGGCGCAGCTCGCCCCGCATCGGAAGATCTCGGTGCGTGAACTGGACGTCGACTACGTCGCGCTGTCTGGCCACAAGCTGTACGCGCCTTTCGGTGCCGGAGCGCTGATCGGCCGCGCCGACTGGCTGCGCGCCGCCCAGCCGTACCTCGCCGGTGGCGGTGCGACGAAGCTCGTCAACCGTGACTCCGAAAACCTCGGCGTGGTCTGGAATTCCGGCCCCGAGCGGCACGAAGCCGGTTCTCCCAACACCGTCGGCGTCTACGCGCTCGGTGTCGCCTGCGAGACACTGGCCGGGAACTGGGACGCGATCGTCGCCCACGAGGACGAACTGCTGGCGCGGCTGCGTCGCGGTCTCGCCGCGGTTCCCGGATTCGCCGAACTGCGGCTGTTCGACGCGCCGGTCGACAGGGTCGGCACGCTCAGCTTCGTCGTCGACGGGTTCGACCCGGGCTGGCTCGCTGCGGTCCTTTCGGCGGAGTACGGCATCGGCGTGCGGGACGGCGCGTTCTGCGCGCACATCGCCACCAAACGGCTGATCTCCGCCGCCGGTTCGACCGGGCAGCAGGCCGTCCGGGTCAGCCTCGGCCTCGGCAGCACCACCGAACACGTCGACCGGCTCGTGCTGGCACTGCGCCAGATCGTCGCCCGCGGCGCCCGCTGGCAGTACGAGAAGCCCGAGGGCCGCTGGGTGCCGGAGAACGATCCGCGGGAACTGCCCCCGTTCTGCGCCTGACCCACTAGCCTCACCCCGCATGGGGAACGAGCGACCACGTTATTGGTTTCCGCTGGCGTTGCTGGGATTCGCCCAGCTGGCGGTGGTGGCCCTGTCCGTCGGCGCGCGCCGGTCCGAGGGATGGTTCGCCTACGCGCCGTACGCGAACGGCGGCATGTTCGGATCCGTCCACGGCGGGGAGACGAGCCGTGAGGCCCTGACCGCGGTTTCGGTCGTCGGCATGGGCAGGATGGACAACTGGCTGTTCGCCGTCCTCGCGGTCTACCTCGGCACGGTGCTGTTCTACGCGTTCCGGGCGAAGACCGTTCGGTGGTGGAAGGTCGCCGGGATCGCGCTCGGCGGGCTGGTCGCCATCGTGCTGGCGGATCTGGTCGGCTACTGGGAACTCGACATGGACGGCGACGCGCGGAGCGCGGTTCTGCTGACGCTCGGCCTGGTCGGGCTCGCCTGGCTGGAGCGCAGCGTGCTGGTGCTCGTCGTGGCCGCGGCGTTCGTGCTCTGCGCGGTCGTGCTCGCGCGAGGGCAGCTCGCGTTGGTGCTGTCGTCGCTGGTCGCGCTCGCCGGCGCGTTCGCGGCCCTGCTGAGCAGGCCGAAGACAGCCGCCGAGGAGGCCTGAGCGGGCTCAGTGGACAATGGGAGAGTGAGTACAGAGCCCGAAACCGCGCCACCGTCGCCGCCGCTGCCCAAGAAGCGCGTCGCTGTGGTGTTCGCCGTCGCCGCGGTGCTGTGGGGGATCGACCTCCTCACCAAGCAGATCGCCGTGTCCACGCTCGAGGGCAAGCAGCCGGTCGAGTTCCTCGGCGGGCTGGTGTACTTCCAGCTGGTACGCAACCCCGGCGCCGCCTTCTCGATGGCGACCGGGCTCACCTGGGTGCTCGCGCTGGTCGCGATCGCCGTCGTGATCGCCATCGTCTGGCTGTCCCGGCGGCTGCGCTCGGTGGGCTGGGCGATCGGTCTCGGCCTGGTACTGGCCGGTGCGCTCGGCAACCTCACCGACCGGATCTTCCGCGCGCCGGGCCCGCTGCAGGGACACGTGGTCGACATGATCTCCGCGTTCGCGCCGAACGGGCAGGGCTGGGCGATCTTCAACGTCGCCGACTCCGCGATCTGTGTCGGCGGCGTGCTCATCGTGATCCTTTCCTTGCTGGGCAAGGACTACGACGGAACATCCACAAAAGACAAGAAGAAAGCGGCGAGCGAATGAGCGCGCGGATGTTGCCCGTTCCCGATGGGCTCGACGGCATGCGCGTCGACGCGGGGCTGGCGAAACTGCTGGGACTTTCCCGCACGATCGTGGCGGAACTGGCCGAATCCGGCGAGATCCTGCTCGACGGCAGGCAGGCCGGGAAGTCGGACCGGCTGACCGCAGGCGGGCTGCTCGAAGTGACGCTGCCCGATCCGGCCTCGCCCATCGAGGTCGTCGTGGAACCCGTCGAAGGCATGAAGATCCTGCACGACGATGACGACATCGTGGTGATCTCGAAGCCGGTCGGCGTCGCCGTGCACCCGAGCCCCGGCTGGACCGGGCCGACCGTCGTCGGCGGGCTCGCCGCCGCCGGGCTGCGGATCGCGACCTCGGGCGCCGCCGAACGCCAGGGCGTCGTGCACCGGCTGGACGCCGGCACCACCGGCGTTATGGTCGTGGCGAAGAGCGAGCACGCGTACACCGTGCTGAAGCGGGCGTTCAAGGAACGCACCGTCGACAAGGGCTACCACGCCATCGTGCAGGGCCACCCCGATCCGACGCGTGGCACCATCGACGCGCCGATCGACCGGCACCCCCGGCACGACTACAAGTTCGCGGTCGTCCAGGGCGGGCGGCCCAGCGTCACGCACTACGAGGTCGTCGAGGCCTTCCGCGCCGCGTCGCTGGCGCAGATCAAACTGGAGACCGGCCGCACGCACCAGATCCGCGTGCACTTCTCGGCGCTCAAGCACCCCTGCGTCGGTGATTTGACCTACGGTGCCGACCCGGTGCTGGCGCGCAAGCTCGGGCTTTCCCGGCAATGGCTGCACGCGAAGACGCTCGGCTTCGCCCACCCGTCCGACGGGCGCTGGGTCGAGTTCGAATCGGAGTACCCGGACGACCTCGCCACCGCGCTGCGGATCCTGCAGGACGAAAACTAGGCACGATGTGACCGGTGGGGCCGGGCGGCGCGAAGGGCGAGTTCCCTCGGCTGAGCCGCGTGAAGGGGCCTTCACGCGCAGCCGTTGTGACGTGTGGGGTTTCTGTGACGGGGGATCAGTCGTCGATGGACCAGGTCAGCGTGCGCTCGTCCGGCTCGGGCCGGGGCGACCAGCGCACGGCGACCACGCGGGTGGCGTCCGGCAGCACATAGACGGTGTGCCCGCCGAGGGTCTCACCGGGCCGGACGCCGATCTTGTGCGGCGGCCGCGAGGTCAGCGAGACCGGCGCCTTCGCGATCGGCTTGCCGTCCGCGGTGAGCAGTTCGAGGTAGTTGTCCGGAAGCGACACGAACGGGATGTTCCCGCGGTTGGTGATCTCGGTGTGCACGACGACCGATCGTTCGCCGGCCTCCAGCGAGTAGCCCGCCGCGCTGAACAGGTAGTCCGCCGGGTCCTGGACCTCGAGCAACTGGACGGTGAGCTGTTCGCCCTCCAGGCCCTGGGTCTCCATCACGTCACCGGTCCGGCCCTTCTTGCCCTCCGGGGCCGCCTGCGGGGTGACCTGCTGTTCGTCGCCGCGGGCCCAGGACGCGGTCTGCGGCACGCCCCAGGTGCTCATCACCGGGTCGGCGGGCGCCATCGGGGGCGGGGCGAACTGCTGCTGCGGCGGGGCGGGTGGCCGCGGCGGCGGCGCCATCGGCTGGCGCACCGGGGCCGACGGCGGGCCGGGATAGCGCCCCGACGGCGTGCCATGGACGTTGTACGCGCCCGACGGCGTGCCGTGCACGTTGTACGCGCCGGACGGCGTCCCCTGGACGTTGTACGGCCCCGAGGACGTGCCATGGATGTTGTGCGGCCCGGAGTGACCGGGTGGACGCTGGGGCTGCTGTGGTTGTTGAGGCTGCGGGGGCTGCTGAGCCCAGGAGGGCGGCGCCCCGGCGATGGCGGCCCGTAGCCCGTTCGGGTCGCTCTCGACGCCGACGAGCAGCGGCAATCCGCTGCCGGAGAGGGCGACCAGGCGGTACGCGACCTCGCGCGGATCCATCCCGACCTTGGCCGCGAGTTCGTGTACGGCCGCCTTGCCCAGGTCCGCGAGGGCGGCGAGCAAGCGGATGTCCACGGGATCGGTCACGGCCACGTCCGGGAACGCTACCGCCTCGCCTCCGGCGCCGCGTGAAGAGGCCGTCCGAGTGCCGCAAAACCCGGCTTCGGTAGGTCGCGGTCTCCATTAGGGTCGGGGATACCGCCTCCACCGATCACTGGGGAAGAAACATGAGCGAAGTCTCCGCCCTCGCCGACGAGTTCGTCGAAGCCCTCTTCGACGCCGAGCCGGTCATGCCCGCTTTGCAGGGCTTCCGTCCGGAATCGACCGGGCTCACCGATCTCGGCGAGGCCGCGGGAGACGCCTTCCGCGCGCAGCTGGCCGGGCTCGCCGAGCGGGCCGAGGCGCTCATCACCGAGGGGCTGAGCGCGGAGGAGAAGACCACCCGCGACGTCCTGATCGCGATGGCGCGGGCGAGGATCGCGCTGCTGGACTCGCGGTTCGTCGAGTTCACCGTCAGCGACCTGTTCATCTCGCCCGCCGCCGAGGTGCTCACCGTGCTGCCGATGATGTCGGTCGGGACGGGCGCGCAGGCGGAGGCGCACCTCGGGCGCATCGCCGCGATCCCCGAGTACCTGCGGCAGGCCGCGCAGCGGCATCGTGACGGCGTCGCCCGCGGCCTGGTCCCGGTCGCGTACCTCGTCGACGCCGCGGTCGCGTACCTCGACCGGCACCTCGCCGATCCGTCGGCCGATCCGCTGCTGCGCCAGCCCGCGCCGGACGAAGACTTCGAGACCCGCCGCGCCGACCTGTTGCGTGACGTCGTCCGGCCCGCGATCGCCGAGTACCGCGAGGTGCTCGCGAAGGAGATCGCGCCGCACGGCCGTCCCGAGGACAAGCCCGGCGTCTGCTGGCTGCCCGACGGCGAGCGGATCTACGCCCTGCTCGCCGAGATGCACACGACGACCGTCCGCACCCCGCGTGAACTGCACCAGACCGGGCTCGACGTGATCGCGAACCTGGCCGCCGAGTACCGCGAGTACGGCTCCCGGGTCTTCGGCACCAGCGACCTGGCCGAGATCTTCACCAAGCTTCGCAGCGACCCGGCACTGCGGTGGTCCAGCGCCGACGAGATGCTCGACTCCGCCCGCGCGGCCATCACCAGGGCCGAGGCCGAGGCGCCGAAGTGGTTCGGCCGGATCCCGCCGCAGCCGTGGACGGTCGAGCCGGTCCCCGCCGAATCCGCGCCCGGCGCGCCCGCCGCGTACTACATGTGGCCCGCGGTCGACGGCTCCCGGCCGGGCATCTACTTCGCCAACACCCACAAGGCGGAGGAGCGGTTCCGGCACGCGGCCGAGGCGACGGCGTTCCACGAGGCCATCCCCGGCCACCACTTCCAGCTGAGCCTCGCGCAGGGACTCACCGAGCTCCCGCTGCTGCGCCGCATCGGCGACTTCACCGCGTACGCCGAGGGCTGGGGCCTGTACACCGAGCGCCTCGCCGACGAGATGGGCCTGTACTCCGACGACGTCGCGAAGCTCGGCATGCTGACCATGGACTCGATGCGCGCCGGACGGCTCGTCGTCGACACCGGGCTGCACGCGCTGGGCTGGAGCCGCCGCCAGGCCATCGACTTCCTCACCGAGAACACGCCGATGGCGCTGGTGGAGATCGAGTCCGAAGTGGACCGATACATCGCGTTCCCAGGGCAGGCGCTGTCGTACATGGTGGGACGGCTGGAGATCCAGCGCATCCGCGCGCGGGCCGAGCTGACGCTGGGCAGCCGGTTCGACATCAAGGCCTTCCACGACGTCGTGCTCGGCGGCGGGGCGCTGCCGCTTTCGGTGCTGGACGGGGTGGTCCGCGACTGGATCGCCGGGCACGGCGACACCCCGAACGGTCTCGCCGACGAGCTGATGGAGCTGAAGTTCGAGGAGCTCCCGCTGTGGCGGTCCCTGCTCGGGCTGCCCGGCGACCACGGTGCGCTGCCCGATCCGAGTGCGGAGGCCGCGGCCGCGCAGCGCGCGTCGGCGGCCGACATCGCCGAGCGGGCCGAAGCCCTTGCCACCGAAGGACTTTCCCCGGCAGAGGCGGTCACCCGCGAGGTCGTGATCCAGCAGGCGAAGGCGATGATCGACGTGATCGACGCCCGGGCCGCCGAGTTCTCGGTCAGCGACGGGCTGGCGTCGCCGGCACTGTTCATGCTGAACGAACTCGCGGTGCTGTCGCTGAACGACGAGGAAAAGGTCCGCGGCTACCTGAAGCGGCTGGACGGCATGGGCACCTACCTGGACGCTTTGATCGTGCGCCAGCGCGCTGCGGCGGCCGAAGGGCTGGTCCCGCCCGGGTTCCTCGTCGAAGGCGGGATCGCTTACGTGGAGCGCTATCTCGGTGACGAGGCGGGTGACCCGCTGGCGCTCACCGCGTCCGTTTCCGTGGAGGGCTACGAAACCGAACGGGATCGGCTGCTGGCCGAGGTCGTCCGGCCCGCCTACGCCCGGTATCGCGACTTCCTCGCCGACGAGCTGCGTCCCGTGGCGAAGCCCGAAACCGAGCCGGGTCTCTGCGCGCTCCCTGGCGGGCAGGAGAAGTACGCCGCGCTGATCCGGGCGCACACCTCCACCGAGCGCACCGCGCGGGATCTGCACGACACCGGGCTCGGCATGATCGCGAAACTGGCCGACCAGTACCGCGAACTGGGCGACAAGATCTTCGGCACCAAGGATCTCGACGAGATCTTCGAGCGGCTGCGCACCGACCCGGCCCTGCGCTGGCGGGACGGCGACGAACTGCTCGACGCCGCGCGTGACGCCATCATCCGCGCCGAAGCCGTTGCCCCGCAGTGGTTCTCGACCGTCCCCGAGCAGCGGTGCCAGGTCGAGCCGGTCCCGCCGGCGGAGGCGCCCGGCGGCACGCTGGCGTACTACATCGAGGCGGCGCTCGACGGATCGCGGCCGGGCACCTACTACGCGAACACCCACGAGGCCGAGCAGCGCCCGAAGCACACGAGCGAGGCGATCGCCTTCCACGAAGCCGTTCCTGGGCACCACTTCCAGATCTGCATCGCGCACGAACTCGAAGGCCTGCCGATGTTGCGCGGCCACGCCGACGTCAACGCCTACGTCGAAGGCTGGGGTCTCTACTCGGAGCGCCTCGCCGACGAGATGGGCCTGTACTCCAGCGATCTGACCAGGTTCGGCATGCTCACCCAGGATTCGATGCGCGCCGGACGGCTGGTCGTCGACACCGGGATGCACGCGCTCGGCTGGAGCCGTCAGCAGGCCGTCGACTTCCTCGCCGAGAACACGCCCATGGCGAGGGTGGAGATCGAGGCCGAGATCGATCGCTACGCCGCCGTTCCCGGGCAGGCGCTGTCGTACATGGTGGGACGGCTGGAGATCGAGCGGATCCGTGCCGAGGCCGAGGCCGCGCTCGGCGACCGGTTCGACATCAAGGGCTTCCACGAGGTCGTGCTGAGCAACGGGATCCTGCCGCTGCGGGTGCTGGACGACGTCGTCAAGGAGTGGGTGGCCGCGCACGACCCCTCGGTCTAAGCTAAGCGAACGCTCAGTAACTTGTGAGGAGATGTCGATGAGGATCGGGACCGCGATCAGCTACGCCGGTGGTTTCGCCGACAGCGTGGCGGACATCGTCGAGCTGGAGAAGGCCGGACTGGACATCGTCTTCGTCCCCGAGGCCTATTCGTTCGACGCGGTCAGCCAGCTCGGCTACGTCGCGGCGAAGACCGAGCGGGTCCAGATCGCGTCCGGCATCTTCCAGATCTACACGCGGACGCCGACGCTGACCGCGATGACCGCCGCCGGGCTCGACTTCGTCTCCGACGGCCGGTTCACCCTCGGCATCGGCGCGTCCGGTCCGCAGGTCATCGAAGGTTTCCACGGCGTGAAGTACGACGCGCCGCTCGGTCGCACGCGCGAGATCATCGACATCTGCCGTCAGGTGTGGCGGCGGGAGAAGGTGGTGCACTCCGGCACGCACTACTCGATCCCGCTGCCACCCGAGCAGGGCACGGGCCTCGGCAAACCGCTGAAGCTGATCAACCACCCGGTGCGCGAGCGGATCCCGATCCTGCTGGCCTCGATCGGCCCGAAGAACGTCGCGCTCACGGCCGAACTCGCCGAGGGCTGGGAGCCGATCTTCTTCCACCCGGAGAAGGCGGCCGACGTCTGGGGAGCGTCTTTGGCCGAGGGCAAGGCGAAGCGCGACCCGTCGCTGGGCGAGCTGGACACCTTCGTCGGCACCGCGCTGGCGATCGGCGACGACGTCGACGGGATGCTGGACCACCTGCGCGGCATGCTGGCGCTCTACATCGGCGGGATGGGCGCGCGCGGCAAGAACTTCTACAACAGTCTCGCTCAGCGGTACGGCTACGAGGCCGAAGCGAAGCTCATCCAGGACCTGTACCTGGACGGCAAGAAGGACGAAGCCGCCGCGGCGGTGCCGAAGGAGCTGATCAAGGCGATCTCGCTGATCGGGCCGGAGGGTTACGTCAAGGAGCGGCTGGCCGCCTTCCGTGAGGCCGGCGCGACCACCCTGGTCGTCAACCCGCTGCTGCCCGGCCGCGAAGCCCGTGTGGCGCAGGTTTCGAAGCTGCGCGAACTCATCGGCTAGGCACGCGGGGGAGGTGAACCTCTCACCTGTATCGATACGGTATACTTGACCTGCGCCGGTGTATCTTCTTCGTGGTCAAAAAGCGTCCTTCCGGTGGAAAGAGAACGTAAACCACGCCTGAACGGCGGGAAAATCCGCCATTATCAGGAGTGGAAGCGAGACCTCGGGGGAATACGTTCGCGATGAAGGTGAGGTGCCTCGCGTGCGCAAGCAGATCGGGGAACCGTCCGCCGCGGTCCTGGACGTCGGGTCGTTCAGTGCACGGCTGGTGGTTCTGGCCAAGGGTGGCTCGCCGCTCGATCCCGTGCTGAGCCACCAGACGCGACTGCGGCTCGACAGGGAACTCGACGACGGCGGGAGCCTGACCCGGCGCGGTATCGACGCCGTCTCGTCCGCGGTCGAGGCGGGGATGACCATGGCCGCCAAGCACAGCGTCGGGGACGTGTTCCCGCTGGCCACTTCTTCGATCCGCGACGCGGCCAACGTGAAGCAGGTCGTCCGCGACGTCGCGAAGGCCACCGGGGTCGAGCTGCGGTTCCTCACCGGCCGCCGCGAGGCCGAGCTGGCATACGTCGGCGCGCGCCGGTGGTACGGGGCTTCGGCCGGCGGTCTGCTGGTGCTCGACATCGGCGGCGGGACCGTCGAACTCGCCGCGGGAAGCGCCGAAGAAGCCGAGTTCGCGCACTCGCTGCCCCTCGGCGCGCGTTCGCTGACGCGGGACTGGTTCGCCACCGAATGCCCGTCGCCCAAGGTCGTGCGGGCGATGCGGGAGCACGTGCTCGACGAGGTCCGCGACGCGATGCAGGACGTTCTGCCGCAGATCCGCGACCATCGCGCTGTCGGCTGCTCCAAGGTGCTGCGGCAGCTCGCCCGGCTCGCCGGCGACCGGCCGTCCCGTGCCAGGGAACTGCACCTCGAGGACCTTCGCGCGTGGATCCCGAGGCTGGCGAAGCTGCCCGCGAAACGCCGCGCCGAACTGCCGGGCATCTCGCGGCAACGCTCGCATCAGGCACTCGCGGGCGCGATCGTCGCCGAGGCGCTGCTGACGCTTTCCGGTGGCCAGGTCGCCATCTGCCCGTGGTCCACCAGGGACGGACTGCTGCTCGGCATGCTCGACGGGCTCGTCACGCTGGAGGGCAAACCGGCGAAAGCCGCCTGAAAACTGGCGTTTCCGGCCGCGAGCGGGTACCCCGGACACATGAGGGAAAGCAAGAAGAACTTCGGGCAGGACGACGAAGAAGACCTCGACGACCTCCGCGGGATCCAGCCGAAGACCGACGTGCCGAGCGCGCCCAACCGTGACGTCGGCCCGCACGGCACGAAGGACGTCGACGGCGTGCCGGGCAGTGGCGAAGTGCCGATCGAACCCCCGGACTGACTTGGTGCCGCGCGTGCGATGAAGGGGCCTTTCATTGCAAAATTTGCTATGAAAGGCCCCTTCATTGCAACCGTGGCCGGACTGAGCGGCCCGGTCACCCGTCCTTCGGTCGCCTCCGTACCGGAGCGCGGCCCGCGGGCTGCATCGGCGTCGGACCCGGATCGACCACCGGGATCGGCAGCCGCACCGGCACGGCGGTCACCGTGAACGTCTCGCCGTGGTGCGCCAGTTCCAGCGGCTCCCCGGTGATCACGTGATACGTCGCGCCCTCGCCGTCGATTTCGACCTGGAACCGGGTGCCGCGGAAGGTCAGCCGGAACGCGATCCGCCGGAGTTGCGGCGGTAGCCGCGGCGCGAAGGTCAGCCGTCCGCCGTGATCGCGCAGCCCGCCGAACCCGGCGACGGTGCCCTGCCACGCGCCCGCCAGCGAGGCCAGGTGCAGACCGTTGCGGACGTTGTTGTGCACGTCGTGCAGGTCCGTGAGCGCCGCTTCGGCGAGGTAGTCGTACGCCAGTTCCAGATGCCCGACCTCGGCGGCCACCACGGCCTGCGTTCCCGCCGACAGCGAGGAATCCCGCACCGTTCGAGCCTCGTAGTAGGCGAAGTCGCGCGCCTTTTGCTCCGGGGTGAAGGAATCCCCGCACAGGTGCAGCGCGAGTACCAGATCCGCCTGTTTGACGACTTGCTTGCGGTACAGGTCGAAATACGGGAAGTTCAGCAGGAGCGGGTAGAAGTCCAGGTCCGTGCTCTCGAAATCCCACTCGTCGTGCTCGAGGAACCCTTCGGACTGCGGATGGACGCCGAGGTCCCCGTCGTAGGGCACCAGCATCGCCTCGGCAGCCTTGCGCCACGAGGCGACTTCCTCCTCGCTGACGTCGAACCGCCGCGCAACGTCGTCGTGCTGGCCGACGATTTCGGCGGCGTAGAACAGGTTCCGGCGGGCCATCAGGTTCGTGTAGACGTTGTTGTCCGCCACCGCGGAGTACTCGTCCGGTCCGGTGACACCGTCGATCCGGAACCGGCCCTGCCGGTCGAAATGCCCCAGTGACGCCCACATCCGTGCGGTTTCGAGGAGCAGTTCCGCCCCGCAGGTCCGCATGAACTCGTCGTCGCCGGTGGCGTTGAGATACCGCACGACGGCGTCGGAGATGTCCGCGCTGACGTGGAACGCCGCGGTACCCGCCGGCCAGTACGCCGAACATTCCGCGCCGTTGATGGACCGCCAAGGGAACGCCGCGCCGCGCAAACCCAGCTGTGCGGCCCTTTCCCGGGCTTTGTCCAAAGTGGAGTGACGCCAGCGCAGTGCGTCGCGGGCGGCGTCCGGCATGCTGTAGGTGAGCACGGGCAGCACGAAGGTCTCGGTGTCCCAGAACGCGTGGCCATCGTAGCCCGGGCCGGTCAAACCCTTGCCCGCCAAGGCCCTCGTCTCGCCACGGGCCCCGGCCTGCAGGAGGTGGAAGAGCGCGAACCGTACGGCCTGCTGCAGTTCCGGGTCGCCCTCGATTTCGATGTCCGAGGTTTCCCAGAAGTCGTCGAGGAATTCCTTCTGCTCGGCGAGCAGGCCCTTCCAGCCGGTCTGCCGGGCCCCGGCCAGCGCGGCCTCGACCTGGGCTCGCACGGCCGGCACCGAACGTTGCGCGGACCAGCCGTAGGCGAGGTACTTGGTGATCCGCAGCCGTCCGCCCTTGGGCACGTCGACGGCGATGGTGAGCCGTGCCAAATCCTCTTCGGCCTCGATATGCGTGCGCACGCCGTCGGAGACGTCGATCTTGTGGTCCATCGCGGCGGCCATCCGCAACCCGGACTTCCGGGTCTGATGCACCAGCACCGCGTGGTACGCGTCCGCGTGGTGGTATTCCGAGACCAGCGGCGACTCCAGCGCCGCCGCGACCCGCGGGTCACGAGTGTCGGACTCGATCGGTTCGTTCGCCAGCAGATCCGACTGCGCCACCAGCTGGAGCTCGTCGTCGAGCGGTTCGACCTCGTACCGGATCGCGGCGACGGCACGCTGGGTGAAGGAGACCAGGCGTTCGGTCTTCACCCTGACCCGGCGGCCGGTCGGTGACGACCAGACGGTGTGGCGCGCGAGGGTGCCCTTCCGGAAGTCGAGCACGCGGTCGTGCTCCGTCGCCTGTCCGTACCGCATGTCGAGTGGTTCGTCCTCGACCAGCAGCCGGATGATCTTGCCATCGGTCACGTTGACGACGGTCTGCCCCTCTTCGGGGTAGCCGTAGCCGGTCTCCGCGTAGGGAAGATCGTGCTGCTCGTAGAAACCGTTCAGGTAGGTGCCCGGCAGGCCACGCGGCTCGGCCTCCTCCAGCGTCCCGCGCAGGCCGATGTGCCCATTGGACACCGCGAACGCCGATTCGGTGCGCTGCAACGCGTCGACGTCCATCCCGTGCCAGCGAAGCTCCCATGGCGAGACCTCGTAACCGCGGAAAAGCGATTCGGTCACTTGCGGTCCTCCAGGAGTTCGGCGAGGTCGTCCACCACGACGTCGGCACCGTGCGCGAGCAGTTCGCCCGCCTGATGCGCGCGGTTCACCCCGACCACGTAGCCGAAACCGCCTTCCTTGCCCGCCTGCACGCCCGCGAGGGCGTCCTCGAAGACGGCCGCGTTCTCCGGGGCGACACCGAACGCCTCGGCACCGGCGAGGAACGAATCGGGGGCGGGCTTGCCGCGCAGATTCCTTTCGGTGATCACGATCCCGTCGATCCGCGCTTCGGCGAACCTGGTCAGGTCGGCGGCGTCGAGCACCTTCGCGCCATTGGCCGACGAGGTGACGACGCCGATGCGCAAGCCGGCCGCCTTCGCCGCTTCGAGGTATCGGACGGAACCGGGATACGGAGTGACCCCCTCTTCGTCGATGATCTTCAGTACCAGCTGGTTCTTGCGGTTCCCGACGCCGTTGACGGTGGCGGCGCCGATGCCGTCGTCCGGGCTTCCCTCGGGCAGCTCGATACCGCGCGAAGTGAGGAAGGTGCGGACGCCGTCGGCCCTCGGCATTCCGTCGACGTAGGCCGCGTAGTCGGCGTCGGTGAACGGGGAGAACGCGTCACCGTCGCGAGCGCGCAGGAATTCGTCGAACGTGCGTTTCCATGCTTCGCGATGCTGGGCCGCGGTGCCGGTCAGCACGCCGTCGAGGTCGAAGAGGCAGGCCGTGATGGAGTCGGGCAGACCGATCATGCCTCCGAACGCTACCCGCGCTCGCCGGTGCCCGCTCGGCTCTTTCAGGCGGCGCGGACCACGAGCGCGACGTGCCGCGCGGCCCGGTCCAGCGGTTCGGGGGACCGGCGGACCCGGCTGACCAGAAGGGCTCCTTCGAGGTTGTTCATGATGGCCGTGGCGACGTCTTCGGAGTCCTTCACACCACGTCCGCCGAGCAATTCGACCAGCAGCACGTGCCAGGCGGCGAACGCGTCCTGGCACGCCTTGGTGATCGCGGGCGAGGCGTGGGCCATCTCCAGCGTGATCGTGGCGAGCGGGCAGCCGCCGCGGTAGTCGTCGGCGGCCAATGCCTCGCCCGCCTTGCGGTACCACCAGCTCACGGCGTCCTCGACGGTCTCGTTGCGCTCGAAGGCGCGGCGGACCGTCTTCGCCACGACGGCTGTGCCGAGTTCGATCGCGGCGACCGCGAGTTGTTCCTTGCCGCCGGGGAAATGGTGGTACGCCGACCCCCACGGGGTCCCGGCCTGCTCGACCAGCCGCCGCCACGAGGTCGCCTGGTAGCCCTCGCGGCGGAAGAGCGTCATCGCGGTCGAGATCATCCGCTCGCGGGTGGTGGTGTCGGACACGTCGCTCAGCATAGCCCTTGACTAGGACGACCGTCTTAGGAAAGCCTAGGACGATCGTCTTAGGAGGCAGGATGACCATCGACGTCACCGGGCAGACCAGGCAGAAGACCGTGACCTGGAAGGATCCGCTGCCCACCGCTCGGCTCGGCCGGGAGCTGTCCGGGCTCGACTACCTGACCGGTATCGCCGAGGGCCGGATCCCGCCACCGCCGATCTCGGCGCATTTCGGCATGCGCTGGGTTAGCGTGGCCGAAGGCGACGTCGTCCTCGCCGCGACACCGGACGAGTCGCTGTACAACCCGATCGGGACCGTGCACGGCGGCGTCGCGGCGACCCTGCTGGATTCGGCGGTGGCGTGCGCGGTGCACTCGACCCTGCCCGCCGGCGTCGGGTACACCTCTGTGGAGCTGAAGGTGAACTACCTGCGTGCCATTTCCGGTTCGGTGGGGGAGATCCGCGCGCACGGCTGGGTCGTGAAGGCCGGTTCGCGCGTCGCGTTCGCCGAGGGCGACATCCGCGACGGGCAGGGCAAGGTGCTCGCGACCGCGTCGAGCACCTGCCTGATCATCAAGCCCTAGAACATTTCGGCGGCGGGCGGAACCGGCTGCTTGACGTCCCAGTGCTCCACGATGAGCCCGTCCTCCACACGCACGATGTCGACGACGGCCGTGCCGAGCTCCTCGCCCGGCGGGACCACGTGCAGGTGCACGACGACGTGATCCTCGTCGGCGATCACGCGTTTCACGGAGACGTCGGCGCCGGCCATCGGTGAATTCCGCATCGCTTCGACGAAAGCGTCACGGCCGGAGGGGAAACCCGGGCTGTGCGTGACGAAATCCGCGTGCACGTTCGCGCCCGCCGCGGCGAAGTCCTTGCGTACGAACAGGTTCTCGAAACAGTCGAGGACGATCTTCTTGGCTGTGGTCATGCGGACATCGTTCCGCGCGGGTCCGCCGCCGTCGATTACCGCTGAGGTAAGGCCTAGGCCGCGCCGACCTTGCGTTCGAAGACCAGGCCTTCGGCGGCGCGCAACCCGACGCTGATCGCGCCGGTCAGCACCCCGTCGTCGCCCAGTTCGCCCTGGACCACCGCGGGCACCAGGGGAGTGAACGAGCGCAGCGCGCGGTCGATCGGGTCGAGCAGCAAATCGGCCGCGGTGCCGATCCCGCCGCCGAGCACGATCAGTTCGGGGTCGATCACCGCCGCCACCGACGCCACGGTGTACGCGAGCCTGTCCGCCTCCGCCTCGACGGCGCGCAGGGCGAGTTCGTCGCCGTCGCGGGCGAGCCGGAAGACCTCGCGGGCCGATTTCGCCGTGCCGAGGCCGAGTTCGCGTGCGCCGCGGACGACGGACTGTGCCGCCGTCGCCTCTTCGAGGTGGCCGCGGACCGGCGGGGCGTCCTCGCCTTCGCCCGGCGCGTCCGACTGCCCGTACGGCAGGTATCCGATTTCGCCGGCCGCGCCCGTCGCGCCGCGGAAGACCTGGCCGTCGACCATCACGCCCATACCGACACCGGTGCCGATGGTGATGCAGCCGAACACCGACGCCCCGCGCGCGGCACCGCGTTCCCATTCGCCGACGGCGGTGAGGTTCGCGTCGTTCTCGACCATGAGGTCCGGGCCGAGGGCGGCTTCTAGTTCGTCGAGCAGACCGGCCTTGCCCCAGCCGGGCAGGTTCGGCGCGTGCCGGAAGCAGCGCTTCGCCGGATCCGCGACGCCGGGTGAGCCGAGGACCCGCACGACGATGTCGGTCTGGCTGAGCCCCGCTTCGCGCACCGTCGCCGCCGCGAGGGCGCCCACCGCGCTGACGAGCGCGGTGCCCGAACGAGACGTGTTCCGCTCGTCACGGCGGGCGACCACGGTGTGGCCGAGATCCGAGACGGCGACCCGGAGATGTTCGCGTCCGATGTCGACCCCCAGCACGTACCCGGCCGTGGGATCCGCTTCGTAGAGGACGGCGGACCGGCCGGTGCCGGTCGAGGTGTGCCCGGTCGCCCTGGCGAGACCGGCCGCTTCGAGCGCCAGTAACGCTTGGCTCACCGTGGGTTTCGAAAGACCGGTGTCCTTGGCGACTTGGGGTCGCGTCGCCGGGCCGCTGCGGCGCAGGAGGTCCAGTACGGCGCGCTGATTGATCTTCCGCATCCCGGCGGGGGTGCCGACGGGCGGATTTTCTGCGCCAACCACGAGCTTCGCCTCCTGTCGAACCAAGGTGTTCCACCAAAGTTATCCGGGTCCGGCCCGAAATGGGCAAGAAGGTTTACATTCGGTGGTTCCCGGTGACGATAAACGTGCCGGCGCCGCGAATCGCGCACGCCGCGCGCGAAAACCCGGTGATTCACCCGGTATCCGGGCATGCGCTCCCAGTGACCGGTAATGGTCTAGACCAGAAGGTTCACGCCACGTGGCGGCTCGCGGGACGCCGGAATCCCCTGTGCTGACGGGGCCGCTCGGGGATTTCGCCGGTCTCGTGGTCCGTTTCCGCGAGGTGGGAACCCGAACCGTCGGCCGTCGTCGCCGGACTGGGCCGGTTGCGCAGACGGTGCTGGCGGTTCACCACGTAGAGCAAAAGCAGCCCGGCGACGACCAGGCCATGGGTGAGCACGCGTCCGGCGGTGACCTGTCCGGTGACGAGGTCGCCCGCCGACAACGCCAGGAGGAGCGCGACGAAACCGGTCAGCGCCGGTAGTTGCCCGGCCGCCGCCTTCGTGCGAACGGCCGCCCAGCCGAGTCCGACACCGACGGCCAGGTTCCACGCGCTGCTTTCGTGGGAAAGGTGCCCGACCAGGGATTCCGTGCCGTGTCCCGCACCGTGGTCGTCGACGCCCAGCAGCTGGGCGAAGGCGAGACCGAGCTGCGCGATCGCGACCATGCCGAGCGCGATCCTGGCGGGCCAGCCCTCCCTCGGCGGGGCGGGGGTGCGCTCGAGGATGACGGCGGTGAGGTCCGGGACCGGCGGAGCGGGCCGCAGCAGCATCGTGCGGTGCAGCCGCTCGGCGCGCGAGAGCCACGACCGGCAGGCGGCGCAGCCCGTCACATGCCGATCGACCACCTCGGGCGGGGCGGGTTCGGTTTCGCCGTCGAGCCGGGCCGACAGGGCCTCGCGGCAGGTCTCGCACTTCACGTCTCACTTGTCGGGCGCGGGCCTGCCCGGGTTCCCGGGACGCTGCTACGTTTCTCGTATGGCCGGGCCGCGCAACCACGACGACGAGCGGGTGACCGCGCTCGCCCTCGCCGCGGCCCGCGGTGACCGGCGGGCTCTCGAGGACTGGGTGCGGGCCACCCAGGCGGACGTCTGGCGCTTCGTGGCGCACCTCGCCGACGTCAGCGCCGCCGACGATCTCACCCAGGAGACGTACCTGCGCGCGTTCGGCAGCCTGCGCCGGTTCGCCGGCCGGTCCTCTTCGCGGACCTGGCTCCTGTCGATCGCGCGCCGGGTGGTCGTCGACCGCATCCGGGCGGCATCGGCGCGTCCGAAGCTCGCCGATGTCGACTGGGAAGCCACCGCCGAGCGTCGCGGCGCTCGTCAGGCGGAGGGTGTCGCGGGGTTCGAAGACCTCGTGGAGCTGCGGATGCTGCTCGACGGGCTCGACCCGGAGCGGCGCGAGGTCCTCGTCCTCACCCAGGTGCTGGGCCTCTCGTACGCCGAGGCGGCCGAGATCTGCGGTTGCCCGGTCGGCACCGTGCGCTCGCGTATCGCGCGTGCCCGCGAAGACCTGCTCGAAGCGGGCCGGGAGCGCGACTCCATCTAGTGCTCGCTGTGGCGCGCCACACATTTGGGGCACTTCGCTGTCACCGCGTCACACAGATGGGCTGACTCGACTACTCCGCGTTGACTAGGCCGAATGCCGATGCCTAGCGTGTCGCCATCCGACCCCAGGCCGCGCGAGGGTCCCCGCCTTCTCCGCGCGCTCTCGAAGGGATCTTCCCGATGGCCAGTCCCACCACTGGAACCCCAGGCGAGACTCAGGACCCCGGCGGTCTCGGCCGCCGCCGGTTCCTGAGCTTCCTCGTCGCGGCGCCCACGCTCACGATCGCCACGAAGATCGGCATCGACGGCTTCGCGCCCGAAGAGGCCGAAGCCGTCATCCCGACTCCGCCCGGTCCTGCCGAGATCCTCGACCTCGGCGACGTCCTCATCCTTTCGAACGCCCCCACCGCCAACCTGCTCGTCCTCGAAGTCCGCGAAGACGGCAGCGTCCGGCTGGAACTGCCCCGGACCGAGGTCGGCCAGGGCATCACCACGGCCAACGCGATGCTGGTCGCCGAGGAGATGGACCTGCCGCTCGACCGCGTCGACGTCGTGCTCTCCGACGCCCGCTCCGAACTGCTGTTCAACCAGCTGACCGGCGGTTCCAACACGATGCGCTCGCTCTACACCCCGGTGCGGACCGCGGCGGCCGCCGCCCGCGCCCGGCTGGTGGCGACGGCGGCTCGGCAGTGGGGGGCCAAGGCCGATCGTCTGTCCACAAGGGATGGTGCGGTGATCGCGCCCGACGGCCGCCGCGCGGACTACGGCGCGCTGTCCAAGCCCGCCGCCCGTGCCGATCTGGGGAAGCTCACGGCGACCCCGAAGGCGGAGTCCGCGCACCGGCTCGTCGGCACGCCGCAATCGCGCAAGGACGCGCGCGCGATGGTCACCGGGCAGCTGAAGTACACGCTCGACCTGGACATCCCCGGTGCGAACCCGGCGATGGTCCGCCGCCCGCCGACGATCAACGGCACGGTCGAGAAGGTCAACAACGAGGCCGCCGTGCGCGCGATGCCCGGCATCATCGACATCGCCGTGATCAAGACCGGGGTCGCGGTGCTGGCGGAGACCTTCGGCCAGGCACTCGACGGCAAGAACGCCCTCGACGTCACCTGGAACGCCGGCACCGTCGACGGCGAGAACAACGCGACGATCAAGAAGAAGCTGCAAGCCGCGGCGCTGCCGTTCGTCGTGCCGCCGCTGCTGACCCAGTACGTCGACGGCGAATTCGACTTCGCCTTCGCCAGCCACGCGCCGCTGGAGACCAACTCCGCGGTCGCCGACGTCCGCGAGGACAGCGCGACCATCTGGTCCGGGATGAAGGTCCCGATCCTCGCGAAGCAGAACATCGCGCAGGAACTCGGACTGCCGGAGAACAAGGTCACCGTGCATGTCCAGCAGGCGGGCGGATCGTTCGGCCGCCGCCTGTTCTCCGACGGCGCGATCGAAGCCGCGCGGATCTCGAAGGCGATGAAGCGGCCGGTGCGGCTGATGTGGAGCCGTATCGACGACATGCGTCACGGCCGCGCGCGGGCCGCGAGCCACCACAAGATCCGCGCCACCTTCGCGCTCGGACAGGTGCTGACCTTCGAGCACCGTGTCGCCAGCGTGGAAACCGACTGGAGCCACGGACTCGGCGAGGTTTTGACCGCTTTCGCCGCGGAACTGCCGGTCGGCGGGAACCTGAGCTTCGCGCAGACGGTGTTCCTGTTGACGGTGAAGTCGCCGTACAACTTCGGCGTCACCACGCAGCTGCTCAACGAGGTCCCGGTGGACTTCCACACCGGTGCCTGGCGGTCGGTGTACTCCGCGAGCACGCGCGGCGCGGAAGAGATCATGGTCGACGAGATCGCCGCGAAACTCGGCAAGGACCCGGTCGAGTTCCGGCGCGAGTTCATCAAGAACGACCGGCAGCGCGCGGTGCTGGACAAGGTCGCCGAACTCGGCGAGTGGGGCAAGAAGATGCCCAAGGGGTTCGCGCAGGGTGTCGCCGTGCACGGCGAGTACAAGTCGTACACCGCCTGCCTCGTCGAGATGGACGCCCGTGACCCGAAGAAACCGCGCGTCACCAAGGCGACCATCGCGGTCGACGTCGGCAAGCCGATCAATCCGCGCGGCATCGAGGCGCAGATGCTCGGCGGCCTGACCGACGGCATCTCGACCACGCTGACCGCGGGTCTGCACATCGACAAGGGCCTGCCGCTGGAGGGCAGCTACTCGCAGTTCCACTACGCGCGGCAGAAGAACTCGCCGACGGACGTCAAGATCCACGTGATGCCGGAGACGGGCGAGATCGGCGGCGCCGGGGAACTCGGCGTACCCGCGCCGGTCGGCGCGATCGGGAACGCCTACGCGCGGGCGACCGGGATCAAACCGCGCAGCTTCCCGATCGACTTCCCGGTCGACTTCGAACCCTTCCCCCGCTGACTTTCCTTCCCCGTCAAGGAGTTCCGATGCCCAACTACACCTTCACGGTGAACGGGAAGTCCGTCACCGTCGACGCGCCCGCGGATCTGCCCATGCTGTGGGCGCTGCGGGACAAACTCGGCGTCCGCGGCCCGAAGTACGGCTGCGGGATCAACGTCTGCAAGGCCTGCACCAGCCACCTCGACGGCGAGGCGTTCAATCCGTGCGTGACGCCGGTGTCCGACTGCTCTGGCAAGGAGGTCACCACCATCGAAGGCCTCGCCGACGGCGATGACCTGCACCCGGTGCAGGAGGCCTGGCTGGAGCAGGACGTCGCGCAGTGCGGCTACTGTCAGCCGGGGCAGATCATGGCCGCGGTGGCGCTGCTGAAGAAGACGAAGAACCCGACCGACGCCGAGATCGACGCGATCCAGAACGTCTGCCGGTGCGGCACCTACTTCCGGATCCGCGAAGCCATCAAGAGCGCGGCCGCGAAGATGTGAAATCCCGCCGGTGCGGCGGGAATCCCGATTTTCCGCCGCACCGGCGGAGCCTTCCGGCTTCGACAGGCCACCTCCGGGCAAGTCGTGTTAGATGACGTCCCCAGGGATTCGACGAGGAGTCCCTGCCCCGGAGGACGTCCATGCACTACCGAACTGTGCTCCGCGAAGGCTCGGCCGCCGTCGTCGCCGAATTGGCCTTCGAGGTCGAAAAACAGCTGCCTCAGCTGATCGAGAGCACCGTCGCGCAGATCCGTGCCGAGATGCCGGTGTACCGCGACGCGCAGTTCGTCACCCTCGCCGAACTGCGGACCTCGGTGCGGAACAACCTCGAGTTCGTCATGCGGACCCTGGGCGGCACCGAGGAACCCGACCTCACGCAGGCGCGGGCGACCGGGCGCGCACGGGCGTTGCAGGGCGCGCCGCTGCCGGAACTGCTGCGGGCCTACCGGATCGGGCTCACCGAGGTGTGGAACCGGTTCGTCGAACTGACCGCTTCGGGCGAGCATCAGGACCTCCGCGGCCTCGTCGCCGCGACGTCGGCCATCTGGGCGCTGATCGACGACTACGCCGAGGCGCTGACGACGACGTATCGCGACACCACGGCCGAAGTCATGCTGGCGCACCAAAGCAGACGCTCCGCGTTGGTCGAGGCGTTGTTCGCCGGCGGCGCGGCCACCGAGGGCACGCTGTGGGACATCGCGCGCGTGCTGGAACTCTCGCTCGACGGGACCTATGTGGTCGTCGCGGCGGAGACCCCGCGCGTCGGACACGAACCGTTGCCCCAGATCGAAAACCGGCTCCGCGACCGGCATCACGCGTCCGCCTGGCGGCTCACGCCGGACCTGCAGGTCGGGGTCGTGTCGATGCGGGACCCGTCGGCGTCGCAGCTGATCGTCGAGTTGCTGCGGGAGAACCAGATCGGCCGGATCGGGGTCAGCCCGGTGTTCACCGGCCTCGGGAACACCTCCCGCGCGCTGCACCTCGCCAGGGTCGCGCTCTCCAGCATGCTGCCGGGGACGACGGGAATGGTGCAGTTCAACGAATCCCCGCTCGCCGGCCTCGTCGCCAGCGCGCCGGAGGCGTCGGTCCAGCTCGCGCACCACGTGCTGCGGCCGATCCTCGACCTGCCCGGTGACGACCGGAACGTGCTGCTGCTGACGTTGCGCGCGTGGTTCGAATGCCAGGGCTCCACGAAACTGACGTCGGAGCGGATGTTCTGTCACCCCAACACGATCCGGCATCGACTGAAGCGGATTTCCGAGGAACTGGGCCGTTCGCTGACGGACCCGGCCGACATCGCCGAGCTGGGTGCTGCCCTGCGTGCGCTCCACATGTTCCCGGACACCTCTCATCTGCCCTCGCCGAGGGATCCGCTGCGCTAGGTTTCCCGGATGAACGAATTCGCCATCGGCGGAGATCTGACCGTGCACCGCCTCGGTTTCGGCGCCATGCGCCTGCCGACCGAAGCAGGCCCCGCGCGTGAGGCGTCCATCGCCTTGGCGCGAAGGGCCGTGGAGCTGGGCATCACCCTGATCGACACCGCGCATCTGTACGGCGGCGGTGCCAACGAGGAACTCCTTGCGGAAGCGCTGTACCCGTACCCGGACGATCTGGTGGTCACCACCAAGGTCGGCGTCGTGCGGACCGGGGACGACTGGAAGTACGACGCGCGGCCGGAATCGCTGCGGGTGCAGGTCGACGAGGGGCTGCGACGGTTGCGCGTCGAACGGATCGAGCTGCTGCAGCTGCACCGTCTCGATCCGGAGACCCCGCTGGCCGATCAGCTCGGCGCGCTGCGGGACCTGCGGGACGAGGGCAAGATCGGCCGGATCGGGCTGTCCGAGGTCACCGTCGACGAACTCGCGCGGGCACGCGAGATCGTCGACATCGCCAGCGTGCAGAACCGCTACAGCCTCTCGGACCGCTCGTACGAAGCGGTGCTGGACGCGTGCGAGGCGGCCGGGATCGCTTTCCTGCCTTGGCGTCCGGTGCTCGGCGCCGCGTCGGAGGCCGGTTCCGGGCTCACCGCCGTCGCCGCGGAGCTGGGGGTGACCACGGCGCAGGTCGGGCTCGCCTGGCTGCTCGCCAGGTCGCCGGTCGTCCTGCCGATCCCGGGGACGGCGAACATCGCGCACCTGGAGGAGAACTTCGCCGCGGCGGAGGTCAAACTGACGGCCGAGCACCTGGAGCGCTTGGGGGGCTGAGCAGTTCCCGGGTCCGCGCTTGCTCTTCGGGCGTCCCCACCGGCATCAGGATCAGCTCCGTCGCACCGGCCTCTTCGAGTTCGCGGATCCGTGCCCGGACGAACTCCTCGTCGCCGGCGAGTACCGTCCCGCCAGGGCCGTCGACCCGGTCGCGGGTGAAAATCGCTTGGTACGCTGGGATGTTCGCCGCCATGCCGTAGTTCTCGGCGACCCAGTTCCGCGGCCCGTCGGGGTTGTGGGTGACGGAGATCAGCTGCCCGGTGATGACGCGCGGTGCCGTACGCCCGGCCTCCGTCGCCGCTTTCGTCAGCGTCGGGACGATGTACTCCGCCAGCGAGCGCGGCCCGGCCCAGGTGGACACCACGCCGTCGGAGTAGGCGCCGCTGACCTTCAGCGACAGCGGGCTCAGCGCGCCGACGACGACCGAAGGTGGCTCGGCGCCGGGCGCCTCGATGGTGCCGACAGCGGTCAGCGTCTCGCCGTGCACGTCGGCCTTTTCGTGGTGTAGTAACGGGTAGAGCGCCTGAAGGTACTCGCGCAGATGCCGGACAGGGCGGTCGAAGGAGTAGCCGTACTGGTCTTCGATGATCGGCCGGTGGCTCAGCCCGACGCCGAGCGAGACCGGCGCGCCCGTGGCGGCTTGTAGCGTCAAAGCCTGCGCAGCCAAGGAAATCGGGTGCCTCGGGTAGGTGGGGAGCACCGAAGTGCCCAGCGCGAGGCCGGGGGCGGCCGCGCCCAGCGCCGTCAACGCGGTGAGGGCGTCCCAGCCGCCGCGCTGTGCGAGCCAGATCGCGTCGTAGCCCAGCCTGGCGGCTTCTTTCGCTTGCGCGACGACGTCGCCGAAGGGGACACCGATTTCGTCGAGGAGGATTCCGGTCCGCATGCGCGGCTCCCGTCAGTAGGCGCGCCGGAGGTTGGCGCGGTCGATTTCCGCGGTCGCGCGGAAGAGGGCGATGGCGCCCGGTGCCGCCGCGCGTACCTTCGCGGCGGGCGGAGTGGCCGTCGGCTGGAAGGCGTGGGCGACGGTGTCGGCCAGCAGGTCGGCGGCGGCTTCGGGATCCGCCGCCGGGGCGAGCAGGAAGCCGTGCAGGACGGCCAGATAAGCCTTCGCCAGGTCTTCGACCTCGATGTCGATGCGGATCAGGCCGTGCTCGGCTTGCAGTTTCAGGTAGTCCAGGAACGCCTCGTGGTGCCGGGGGTCCTGGTTTTCGTGGAGCTTCGCCGCGAGCTTGCCCAGTACGCCGGAGTCGGCGAGGTAGGGCGCGTGGAGCAGGGGCCTGCGCACGACGTTGAGGAACTGGGTGCGGGTCATCCGGTGCAGCAGGGTGAGGTCGGGATCGTCCTCGATCGCCTGTGCCAGGTTCTCGATGGACCGCGCCGCCTCGCGCAGCATCACCGCGAGGAACAGCTGTTCCCGGGTTTTCCAGTGCAGGTAAAGGGTTCCCTTGCCGACGTCGGCATGCTCGGCGACGTCCTCCACGGTCACCCGCCGGTAGCCGTGCCGCAGGAGCAGGTCCGCGGCGGCGTCGAGAATACGTTCGGCGCGTTCCTGCCGGTCCTCGGTCACGCCGCTAGTTTATGACTGATTTTGAAATTTGGTCAAGCGGCGGGCGGTGGAGAGTGGTCACTCGAAGGTGTGGCCGGGTTTGACGGCCTCCACGAGCACCCGCCGCGAGTACGCGACGAACTTCCCGTCGGTCTCGATCATCCGATGGAGTTCCGCGAGCCGGTCGCGGTACTTCTCCACCTCGAACCCCGGCACGATCCAGATCACCTTCCGCAGGAAGTGCACCACCGCGGCGAGGTCGAAGAACTCCATCCGGAGTTTCGCCGGTTCGAGCCGCTCCACCCGCAGCCCGACGGCGTCCGCCTCGGTGCGCAGCACCTCGGGGGTCCAGCCGCCGTAATCCTGCGGGCCGAGGAAGAACTCCTTCAGTTCGCGGACGGTTCCGGCGCCGATCTGTTGCGACAGGAAGATCCCGCCCGGCCGCAGGACGCGCGCGATCTCCCGCCACGGGTTCGCGATCGGATGGCGGCTGCTCACCACGTCGAAGGACTCGTCGGGGAAGGGCAAAGGTGCGTCGTACTCGGCCTCGACCACTTCGGCGCCCAAGGGCGCGAGGGTCTTCCTGGCGACCTCGACGTTCGGCGGCCAGCCTTCGGTCGCGGCGAGGACCGGCGGCGGTTTCGGGATGCCCGCGAGCACCTCACCGCCGCCGGTCTGCAGGTCGAGTCCGGCGGACGCCGCCGCCATCCGCTCACCGAGCAGCCGCGAGTATCCCCACGGCGGCCGTTCCTCCGTAGCCCGGCCTTCGAACCACGAGAAGTCCCAGCCTTCGACCGGGACGGCCTCTCCCTCGGCGAGCAGCTCTTCGAAAGTCATGCCCGCAGTTTCGGCTCCCTGGCCGGGTGGGGCAACGCGATTACGGGTGTCATCGAGGGGTAAGGCAAAGGTGGCGTGATCGAGTCGACGGGGGAGTGGGGTCGCCAAGGAGTCTGGCACGCTCTTGACCGTCCATAAGGGACGGCGACCAGGCAGAGATGTCAATTTGGGTACTTTGCGTGGGGGGTCGTGAGTGGCGATTCGGGTTCTAACCCGAATCGCCACTCACGACCACCACCGCAGGTGTCTCTTGTGGACACTCAAGGCGCGGCAGGCTCCCTTGAAGCCATCGAAGGAGCCCTTCATTGAAGGCGCAGCTACGCCATTTTTGCCTTACCTCTTGTCATCCGGCGTCGGTCGAGCGCTTCCAGAGGTTGATGTCGGCCTCGGTGGCGTAGCGGTCGATCTCGGCCAGCTCCTCATTGGTGAAGTGCAGGTTCTTCAGCGCGCCGACGTTGTCCTCCAGCTGGGCGACGCTGCTCGCGCCGATCAGCACCGACGTCATCCGCGGGTCACGCAGGCCCCACGCGAGCGCGAGCTGCGCCAGCGTCTGCCCGCGTCGCTCGGCGATCTCGTTCAGCGCCCGGATCTTGCCGACGGTGTTCTCGGTGATCGTGTCCGGGTTGAGTGACTTCCCTTGCGCCGCACGGGAATTCTCGGGAACGCCGTCGAGGTAGCGGCTGGTCAGCAGTCCCTGCGCCAGCGGTGAGAAGGCGATGCAGCCCGCACCTTCGGCTTCGAGCGTGTCGAGCAGTTGGTCGCCTTCGAGCCAGCGGTTGAACATCGAGTACGACGGCTGGTGGATCAGCAGCGGAGTGCCCAGTTCGCGCAGGAGCCGCGCGGCCTCGGCGGTCTTCTCCGACGAATACGACGAGATGCCGACGTACAGAGCGCGTCCGGAGCGGACGGCGGTGTCGAGCGCACCGACGGTCTCTTCGAGCGGCGTCTCGGGGTCGAACCGGTGCGAGTAGAAGATGTCGACGTAGTCCAGGCCCATCCGGCCGAGTGACTGGTCCAAAGAGGACAGCAGGTACTTGCGCGAACCCCATTCCCCGTACGGGCCCGGCCACATGTCGTAGCCCGCCTTGGTCGAGACGACCAGTTCGTCACGGTACGGCTTGAAGTCCGAAGCCAGCAGCCTGCCGAAGTTCTCCTCGGCCGAACCGTAGGGCGGGCCGTAGTTGTTGGCGAGGTCGAAGTGGGTGATGCCCAGATCGAACGCGCGCCGCGCGATGTCCCGCTGCGTGCCGAGCGGCTTGTCGTTGCCGAAGTTGTGCCACAGGCCCAGCGAGATCGCGGGCAGCTTCAGGCCGCTGCGCCCGGTACGGCGGTAGGGGATGCTCTCGTATCGGCCCTCGGCCGCGACATAGGTGCTCACGGGCCCGATGCTAGCCGCCGGAGGCGCGGGAGAAGAGGGTGGCGACGGCGCCCAGGTGATCTTTGAACGCCGCAGGTCCCTCGACCTCGAAGGGCACCCCGATGGCGGCGAGGATCAGGACGGGCCAGTCGAAGGTGTCGACGTTCATCGTCAGACGGCAGGACGTCTCGTCGATCGCTTCGAGCGCGCCACCGATATAGCGCACGGCCGCCTCGACCCGTGCCTTCGGTGCCTCGACCCGGACCACCAGTTCGTACGTGGTCGGCCTGGCCTTGATCTGGGCCTCGACGAACTTGACCGCGTCCCCGCCGGGGATCTCCCGTGGCCGGTAGCGGGCGCCGGTGGTGCGCGGCTCACTGAGCCGGTCGACACGGAAAGTGCGCCAATCCACCCGGTCGAGGTCCCACGCCACCAGGTACCAGCGTCGTCCGAGCGAGACGAGCCGGTGCGGCTCGACCAGCCGCGCGGACTCCTCGCCGCCGCGTGCGGCGTAGTCGAACTTCAGCCGCTCGTCGTCCCGGCACGCCTGCGCGATCACCGTCAGGCTGGCCGCGTTGACCCGGGGACCCGTGACGGCCGCCGGCGTCGTGTACGCCTGGAGCGCGTCGACGCGTCTGCGCAGCCGGGGCGGCATCACCTGGACGACCTTCGTCAGCGCCCGGACCGAGGTCTCCTCGATGCCCTCCACCGAACCGCCCGCCGCCGTCCGCAGGCCGACCGCGATCGCCACGGCCTCCTCGTCGTCCAGCAGCAGCGGCGGCATGACCGTGCCCGACCGCAACTGGTAGCCGCCCGCGACGCCGCGGCTCGCGTTGACCGGATAGCCCAGCTCGCGGAGGCGTTCGACGTCGCGCCGCAGCGTCCGCTCGCTCACCTCGAGCTTGTCGCTCAGTTCGATCCCCGACCAGAAGCGGTGTGTCTGCAGCAGCGACAGCAGCCGCAGCATCCGCGCACTCGTATTCGCCATGAATCCAGGTTCGCTCCGATTCCGGTCAGAAAGTGGCCGGAATTGACTTTAGCGTTGTTCCCATGACGATGACACTGGACACCCCGAGCGGTGTGACCACGGAAAACGTGGAGAAGTCCTACCGCTGGCGCTGGCCCGCGCTGTTCGTGATCCTGACCGGTTCGGTGATGGAACTGCTCGACATGACGGTCACGAGCATCGCCGGACCGGTCATGCGGGCCTCGCTCGGCGGCGGCACGGCGATGATCCAGTGGCTCGGCGTCGCCTACACCCTCGCGATGGTGTCCGGCCTGCTCACCGGCGGACGGCTCGGCGACATCTTCGGCCGCAAGCGCATGTTCCTGATCGGCGCGATCGGCTTCGTCGTCGGCTCGTTGTTCTGCGCGATCGCGGTGAGCCCCGAGATGATCATCACCGCCAGGGTGGTGCAGGGTCTGTTCGGCGCCGCGATGATCCCGCAGGGCCTCGGCATGATGAAGGAGATGTTCACCGGAAAGGAGCTTCAGTCCGCGTTCGGCATGTTCGGCCCGGTGATGGGGCTCGCCGCGGTCGGCGGTCCGATCCTCGCGGGCTGGCTGGTCGACGCCGATCTCTTCGGGACCGGCTGGCGGATGATCTTCCTGATCAACCTGCCGATCGGCGCGCTGGCGGTACTCGCCGCGATCAAGTTCCTTCCCGAGTCCAGGCCCGGTGGTTCGCTCAAACTCGACATCCCCGGCGCGCTGCTCGCCACGACCGGTGCACTGCTGATCGTCTTCCCGCTGGTACAGGGTCGTGAGTACGGCTGGCCGCTGTGGACGTTCGCGATGATGGCCGCCGCGATCGTGGTGTTCGGTGTCTTCGCCTGGTTCGAGAAGCGCAAGAGCGGTCGCGGTGGTGACCCGCTGGTCGAACCCAGCCTGTTCCGCAAGCGCAGCTTCCTCGCCGGGATGGCGACCGGGACGATCTACTTCGCGGCGTTCTCCGGCTTCGGGCTCGTCTTCACGCTGTACCTGCAGCTCGGGCTCGGTTTCTCGCCGCTCAAGGCCGGGCTGACCGGGGTGCCGATGTCGCTGGGGATGATCGTCGGGATGGGTCTGGTGCAGGTGGTGCGCAAGCACGGCCGCAAGGTGCTGCACACCGGCGCGCTGATCATGACCGCGGGCGTGGTCGCGCTGCTGCTGCTCCTCGGCCCGGAAACCGGTCCGTGGCTGATCGCCCCCGCGTTGCTGGTGGTCGGGATCGGATCCGGGCTGATCATGGGGCCGTACTTCGAGATCGCACTGTCCGGAGTGGAGCCGTCGGAGGCCGGATCGGCGTCGGGCGCGCTGACCTCGCTCCAGCAGGTCGGCGGCGCGCTGGGGATGGCGCTGCTGGGCACGGTGTTCTTCGACGCCGGGACCGCCGACCCGACCGACGCCGCGCAGCGGACGTTCTGGGTGGTCGCGGTGATGGTGATGCTCACGTTCGCGGTCGGGTTCCTGCTGCCCAAGCGGATCCGCGACGTAGAGTCGGCCGGGTAGGCGATCGAGCTGGGAGGCCGCGTGGCTGGGACCGGGTACTTCACATCCGTCGAAGACGTGACGGCGAAGCTCGCCGACACCGGCTACCTGGCCTCCGCGGCCGTCGCCACCACGGTGTTCCTCGCGGACGCCCTCGGTAAGCCGTTGCTGATCGAGGGCCCCGCGGGCGTCGGCAAGACCGAGCTGGCGAAGGCGGTCGCGCAGGCGAGCGGCTCCCGGCTCGTGCGGTTGCAGTGCTACGAAGGCGTCGACGAGTCGCGTGCGCTGTACGAGTGGAACCACGCGAAGCAGCTTCTCCGGATCACCGCCGGCAAGGACGAGACGTGGGACGAAGCCCGCAACGACATCTTCGGTGAAGAGTTCCTGCTGGCCAGGCCGCTGCTGACGGCGATCAAGGGCGACGAGCCGACCGTCCTGCTCATCGACGAGACCGACAAGGCCGACGTCGAGATCGAGGGCCTGCTGCTGGAGGTGCTCGGCGACTTCCAGATCACCGTCCCGGAACTCGGCACGATCACCGCCGGGCGCCGGCCGTTCGTGGTGCTGACCTCCAACGCGACGCGCGAACTCTCCGAGGCGCTGCGCCGCCGGTGCCTGTTCCTGCACATCGATTTCCCCGACGCGGCACTGGAACAGCGCATCGTGCGGCTCAAGGTGCCTGGCGTCGACGACGCGCTCGCCGCGTCCTTGGTCAAGGTCATCACCGCGCTGCGGGCGATGGAACTGCGGAAGGCGCCGTCGGTCGCGGAGACCATCGACTGGGCCCGCACGCTGCTGGCGCTCGGCGCGGACAGCCTCGGCGAGGACGTCGTCCGCGCGAGTCTCGGCGTGATCCTCAAACACCAGGAAGACGTCGTGAAGGCGGACGCGCGGCTGGAGCTCGGCAAGGTCCTCGACTCGTGAGCGGCGTGCCGGGCAGGCTCGTCGAGTTCGTGGAAGCGTTGCGGGAACACGGGATCCCGGCGGGTCCGAGTGAGACGGTCGACGCCGCCGCGGCACTCGAAGTGCTGGGCCTGGCTTCCCGCGAGCAGATGCGGGAAGGGCTCGCGGCGGCGCTCGTCCGGCGCGGCGGCCAGCGCGCGGTGTTCGACGCGACGTTCGACATCTACTTCCCGCTCGGCGTCGGCGCGCCCTCGCAGGACCCGGTCGAAGACCTGGCCGCGCTGCGGGACCGGCTCGCCGCCGCGCTCGCGGCGAACGATCAGACGGAACTGACGCAACTGTCCGGGCTCGCCGTCGACATGCTGGGGGAGTACGGCGGCACGTCGGGCTCCGGCGGCTGGTCGGCGCACCAGACCCTGGAACGGCTCCAGCCGCAGACCCTCGTGGTCCGCGTGCTCGAAGCGATCCGTGCGGGCGCTTCCAACGATTTCACTGACAGGCTGGACCGCGACGACGTCCGGCGGCGGGTCGAGGGCTTCCGTGGACTGGTGCGGACCGAAGCACGCCGCAGGGTGGCGGAAGTCCGTGGCAGGGAACGGGTTTCGCGGCACGCCGTCCCGCCCGCGGCCGACCGCGTCGACTTCCTGCTCGCCAGCCGCGCGCAACTCGCCGAACTCCGCCGTGTCGTGCAGCCCCTGTCCCGCAAGCTCGCCACCCGGCTGGCCGCCCGGCGACGGCGGCACGCGCGCGGGCAGATCGACCTGCGCCGGACGCTGCGACGCTCGCTGTCCACCGGCGGTGTCCCGATGCGTCCGTCGTACCGGCGGCACCGGCCAGGGAGGCCGGAAATCGTGCTGCTGTGCGACATGTCGGGCTCGGTTGCCGGTTTCGCGAACTTCACCATGCTGCTGGTGCAGGCCTTGCGCGACCAGTTCAGCAAGGTGCGGGTGTTCGCGTTCATCGACGCGTGCGACGAGATCACCCA
This sequence comes from Amycolatopsis sp. WAC 01375, assembly GCF_003947325.1. Taxonomy (NCBI): domain Bacteria; kingdom Bacillati; phylum Actinomycetota; class Actinomycetes; order Pseudonocardiales; family Pseudonocardiaceae; genus Amycolatopsis; species Amycolatopsis sp. WAC 01375. The sequence continues at coordinate 57,577 of NZ_QHHW01000053.1, read as the reverse complement.
CCTCGTCGACACCGGCGCCGCCGATCCGGAGGACCTCGGCGCGCGCATCCTCGCCGACGCGGAACTGACCCGCTGGGACGGGCACAGCGATTACGGGCACGCGCTCGGCGAGTTCGTCGAGCGGTACTCGGATGCCGTGGGGCCCAAGACGTCCATGCTCATCCTCGGGGACGCCAGGACCAACGGAGGCGACCCGAACCTGGCGGCGGTTCGCGGGATCGCCGCGGCCGCGAGGCATACCTACTGGCTCAATCCCGAGCGGACGGCGTTGTGGTCCACCGGTGACTCCGAGGCGCACGCGTACGCGGAGGTCGTCGAGATGCACGAATGCCGGAACGTGCACCAGCTGACCAAGTTGGTGACGCGCCTCTTGCCCGCGTAGGGCGTCACGCAATTAGTCACCTAGTTGCGCGGGGTTACCGCGGCCTTCCCGTAGGCGTCGGCGTTGCTGAACACTTCCTGCCCGTACGCGGCGGAGTTGTTGTAGGTCAGCACCGCGGTCCACCATCCGGCGGGTTTGCCGAGGTCGCCGCCCCGGGCGCACAGGTACCGGGCGGTCGTCATCGCGGCGTCGTCGATGTTCTGCGGATCCGGCGCGGCGCCGTCACCGCTCGCACGGACGCCGTACCGCTTCCAGGTGGCGGGCAGGAACTGCATCGGCCCGACCGCGCGATCCCATTTCGGGTCGCCGTCGAGGGCGCCCTTGTCGGTGTCGACGACCGCCAGCACGCCGGGGGAGCCGTCGAGCGGGATGCCGATGATCGGCGGCGTCACGACGCCGTCCTCGCCGGCGCGGGAGCCGTCGTGCCGGGCGTGCTGGGATTCGGTCCGGCCGATCCCGGCGATGGTCGCCCAGGTGATTCCGCAGCGTGGCGTGGTCTTCGCGGTCTTCTCGGCGGCGTTCACGTACGCCCGCAGCGCGCGCGAAGGAATGTCCGTGTTCTCCGACACCTTCGCGATCCAGGCGTCCTTCGCGGGCTCCGCGGGCAGCGGTCCGGCGTCGCCGGGGATCGCCGAACGCGGGGCGGGTTTGAGCGCGGGGACGACGAATTCCGGTTTGACCGGCACCGGCTCGCGGTCGGTGAGGCTGACCACGACCCATACGACGCCCGCCACCAAGGCGCCCACGACCAGCAGCGCGAGCATCACGCAGCCGCGCGGGCCGCGCCTCTTGGGCGGTGGTTGCCACTGGTCCATGAGGTCCAGTGCCGAAGGGGACGAAGCGGTCACCGGTTCCACGGTACGTGACTGTTGTGGAGAACTTGTGTAGCCCGCCTTCCCGGGTGAGCCTGCCCACGACCCGCGATTCGTCACCTACTTGCGCTCTCACGCCTGCGCGACTACCGCAAGTAGGTGACGAATTGCGGGGTGCGATCGCCCCCTTTGCCCGGTTGACAGCGGTTCGGCCGGATGGTGAGACTGGTCCGCGTTAGGAAAGTTTCTTAACAAGGGCTCGCCGCGCCCCTGCCCACGGAACGCAACGATGCTTCTGAAGGAGGCACAAAGTGGTACGCCCAAGATGGCGGGCGGCGCTGGTCACGGTGCTCGCGGCCGCTTCGGTCCCGATCTCCGCCCAGGCCGCTTCCGCGGCTCCCGTCCGCTACGAGTCCGAGAACGCGACGGTCTCCCGCGGCGTGGTCGAATCCAATCACCAGGGCTTCACCGGATCCGGCTTCGTCAACTACGACAACGTCACCGGCAGCTACGTCGAGTACACCGTCAACGCGGCGCAGGCGGGACAGCACACGCTGACCTTCCGCTACGCCAACGGCACCACCGCCAACCGTCCGCTCGACATCACCGTCAACGGCGCCATCGCCGTCGACGACCTCGGGTTCGCCGGCACCGGCGCGTGGACGACCTGGCGCACCGTCACCACCACGGTGAACCTCGCGGCGGGCGGCAACAGGATCCGCACGACCGCCGTCACGTCGAACGGCGGGCCCAACGCGGATTCGCTTTCGGTCGAGGGCAGTGGTGGTTCCAACGACACCGAAGCGCCCTCGGCGCCGGGCTCGCCCACCACGTCGAACGTGACCTGCGGCAGCGCGACCCTGAGCTGGCAGGCGTCGGCGGACAACGTCGGGGTCGCCGGGTACCGCGTCCTCCGGAGTGGTCAAACCGTCGCCACGACGGCGAATTCGCCCGCGACGGTGACCGGTCTCTCCGCGTCGACGTCGTACTCGTTCACGGTGGTCGCCTACGACGCGGCGGGGAACACGTCCGCTCCGAGCAACGCCGTCTCGATCACCACTCCGGCGTGCGGTACCGGGACGCCGGTGTCGATCAACGGAAAGCTCCACGTCTGCGGCGTCAAACTGTGCAACCAGTACGGCAAGCCCATCCAGCTGCGAGGGATGAGCACGCACGGGATCCAGTGGTACAGCCAATGCGTGAAGACCGCTTCGCTGGACGCGCTGGCCAACGACTGGAAGGCCGACATCCTGCGTGTCGCCATGTACATCCAGGACGGCGGTTACGAAAGCAACCCGCGCAAGTTCACCGACATGATGCACAACTACATCGAAGAAGCGACGAAACGCGGGATGTACGTCCTCGTCGACTGGCACCAGCTCGATCCCGGTGACCCGAACGCGAACACCCACCTCGCGAAGACGTTCTTCGCCGAGATCGCCCAACGGCACAAGGACAAGGTCAACATCATCTACGACGTCGCGAACGAGCCCAACGGGGTCAGCTGGGCTGACGTCAAGCGATACGCCGAAGAGGTCATCCCGGTGATCCGGGCCCAGGACCCGGACAGCGTCGTCTTCCTCGGCACGCACGGATGGTCGACCTTCGGCATCTCCGACGGCCGCGACGAGAACGACATCCTCGACAACCCGGTCAACGCCACCAACATCATGTACACGTTCCACTTCTACGCGGCATCGCACCAGGACGAGCACTACGACGCGCTGGCGCGGACCGCGGACCGGATCCCGGTGTTCGTCACGGAATTCGGCACCCAGACCTACACGGGTGACGGCGGGAACGACTTCACGTACTCGCAGAAGTACCTTGATCTGCTGGCCGCCAAGAAGATCGGCTGGACGAACTGGAACTTCTCCGACGACTTCCGTTCCGGTGCCGTGTTCAAGACCGGAACCTGCGCCGGGAACTCCTTCACCGGCACTTCGATGCTGAAGCCCGCCGGTGTCTGGGTGCGGGACCGCATCCGCACGCCGGACGACTTCCCGACCGGCTGAGCCAGGACGCCTCGTGCCCGCTGTCCTCACCGGGCACGAGGCGTTCCCCGGCATGGCAGACTCCGCCGGATGAACGCGTGGCTCACCAGCCTCATCGCCGTGGCCGGGACCCTGCTCGGCTCGACGTCGACCTTCTTGTTCCAGCGGCTCAACACCGCTCGCGCCGAGCGATTCACCCGAGAAGAACGACTCCGCCAGGACCGGACGGAAGCCTGTGCCGACTTCGCGGGCGCGATCACCGGGCTCAGGCGCGGCGCGGTCAGTCTGTGGCTCTTGCGACAGCGAGCCACCGCCACCGACGAGGACGTGCGCGCCGCATTCACCGAATCCGACGTTCTCGGCGCCGCGGCGGACCACGCCCGCTTCCAGGTGGCGCTGCTCACCGGCGATCCGGAGCTGGTGGCGCTCGCCGATGTCGCCTTCGAGCACTGTGCCGCGATCAGGGAAGCGGCCGACCATGCCGGACTGGCCGGTCACGAAGAGCGGTGCCAGCGGGCGCTCGATGCCTTCATCGATGCCGCGGGGGCCCAGGTGCGAGGCGTCAGGCCAGCCAGGCGTCGATCTCTTGGTGGATCGAACGCTTGAGCTCGGCCGGCGCGAAGGACGCGTCGACGGACGCCCTGGCGAGGCCCGCGAGCGCGAGGTCGTCGTAGGCGAACGCCTCGCGAGTGCGCAGGAACTCGTCGGTCAGTGTCGTCCCCGTGATCGACGGGACATCGGTGCTGAGCGTGACCACGAGCCCGGCGTCGACCAACCGGGGGAGCGGGTGCTCCTCGAACGACGGCACGAGCCCGAGCGTCACGTTCGACGACGGGCAGACCTCCAGCGCGATACCGCGTTCCCGCACCTCGGCGACCAGCGCGACATCCTCCAGGATCCGGATGCCGTGGCCGATCCGCTCGCTGTGGCCGACCTCGAGTGCCTCGCGGATGCTGGCCGGTCCGGCGTCCTCGCCCGCGTGGTGTATCAGGCGCAGTCCGGCCTCGTCGGCCTCGTCGCAGATCCCGGCGAACGGCGCGAGCGGGTACTTCTCCTCCCCGGCGAGGCCGATCGCGAACACCCCGTCCGGGGCGTACCGGCGCGCCAGGTCGAGGGTGAGCCGGGCGCGTTCGACCGACCGGCGGCGTGAGTGGTCCAGGAGCATCCGCCAGTGGAGCCCGTATTCGGCCGCCCCCGCCGAGAGTCCTTTGAGGACGGACGCCAGCGGCATGTCCGGCTCGCCCAGTCGTTCGCCGTGCGAAGCCGCCGTGAAGGTGACTTCGGCGTAGCGGACCCCGTCCGCGACCTGGTCCTCGCAGAACTCGCGCGCCACCCGTTCGAAGTCCTCCGGCCTCCGCAGGCAGGACCGCAGCAGCCCGTTGTAGTCACCGAACGCGCGGAACCCGTCGAACACGGGTTGTTCCGCGGGTACGGCGACGCCGTTCGCCTCACCGAGGTCACGGAGCGTGTCCGGCCGGATCGTGCTTTCGAGGTGGACGTGCAGATGGGCCTTGGGCAGCAGCGAAAGATCCCGCATGGGCTCGAACCTAGTGGCCTCGGCCCGCGTCGCGCGCCCCGTTTTCCGTGCTCCGACCGGCGCGGATATCCGAAATGAGTGATTCGGCGCGCTTCGGGGAACCCAGTGACCACTACCGGTCGTTGAGCAGGACACCAGACGACCCCGAGGAAAGGGACCACAGTGCCTCTACTGCGGAAGTTGACCGCCCTGGCCGGCACCGCCGGGGCCGTGCGCGCCTACGTGCGGAAGAACCCGGAGAAGGTCTCGAAGGTCGTGAACAAGGCCGCGACCTTCGTCGACCACAAGACGAAGGGCAAGTACCACAGCCAGATCGACGGCGCGGTACGCAAGGTCGACGGGATGGCCGGACGGCCGCCGCGCCGGCCGTACGAGCACTAGGCCTCGGCGAGCGTCTCGAGGATCTGCTCGCCGTACTTGGCGAGCTTGTTCTCGCCGACGCCGCTGACCGAACCCAGCTCCTGCAGCGTGGCGGGCCGTTTGGTGGCGATCTGGCGCAGGGTCGCGTCGTGGAAGATCACGTACGCGGGCACTCCCTGCTCCTTCGCCGCCGCGGCTCGCCACGACCGCAGCAGTTCGAACACCGGCGCCGCCTCGGCGGGCATGTCGGCTGCCGCGGCCTTCTTCGCGCTGGACCGGGCCGCGGCCTTGGCCGCCCGCTCCGGCTCACGCCGCAGCTGGACCTTCCGCTGCCCGTTCAGTACCTCGGCACTGCCCTCGGTCAGCACGAGCGAGCCGTAGTCGCCTTCGACCGCCGCGAGCCCCTGCGCCAGCAGCTGCCGCACCACGGCCCGCCACTCGGGCTCCTTCAGCTCCGTGCCGATCCCGAACACTTTCAGTGAGTCGTGCCGATGCTGCGTCACCTTCGGCGTCGACTTGCCGAGCAGGATGTCGATGATCTGGCCCGCGCCGAACTTCTGCCGTCGCTCGTTCTGCAGCCGGACGATGGTGGAGAGGAGTTTCTGCGCCGGGATCGTGCCGTCCCAGGTCTCCGGCGGCGCCAGGCAGGTGTCGCAGTTGCCGCACGGCTCGCTCTGCTGCCCGAAGTAGTTCAGCACCTGCACTCGACGGCATTCGACCGTCTCGCACAGCGCCAGCATCGCGTTGAGGTGGGCGCTCAGCTGCCGCTTGTGCGCCTCGGACCCCTCCGACATGTCGATCATCTTGCGCTGCTGGACGACGTCCTGGAGGCCGTACGCCAGCCACGCCGTCGACGGCAGCCCGTCACGACCGGCGCGACCGGTCTCCTGGTAGTAGCCCTCGACGGACTTCGGCAGGTCCAGGTGCGCGACGAACCGTACGTCCGGTTTGTCGATGCCCATGCCGAACGCGATCGTCGCGACGACGATCAGCCCGTCCTCGCGCAGGAACCGCGACTGGTGCTTCGCGCGCGTCCGCGCGTCCAGCCCGGCGTGATAGGGCACCGCCGGAATCCCGTTCTCGACCAGGAAGTCCGCGGTCTTCTCCACCGAGTTCCGCGACAGGCAGTAGACGATGCCCGCGTCGCCCTTGTGCTCGGTGCGCAGCAGCTCCAGCAGCTGCCGCTGCGGCGAGTTCTTGCCGACGATGCGGTACTGGATGTTCGGCCGGTCGAAGCTCGCGACGAAATGCCGCGCGTCCTCCAGATTGAGCCGGGACGCGATCTCGGCGTGCGTGGTCCTGGTCGCGGTGGCGGTGAGCGCGATCCTCGGCACGTCCGGCCAGCGCTCGTGCACCGCGGACAGCATCAGATAGTCGGGCCGGAAATCGTGCCCCCACTGGGAGACGCAGTGCGCCTCGTCGATCGCGAACAGCGAGATCTTGCCGCGATCGAGCAGCCGCACGGTGGATTCGACCGAAAGCCGCTCCGGTGCCAGGTACAGCAGGTCCAGCTCGCCGGCGACGAAGGCGGCCTCGACCCTGTTCCGCTCGGCGTAGTCCTGCGTCGAGTTGAGGAAACCCGCGCGCACGCCGAGGTTGCGCAACGCGTCGACCTGGTCCTGCATCAACGCGATCAGCGGTGAGATCACCACCCCGACGCCCGGCCGGACCAGCGCGGGGATCTGGTAACACAGTGACTTCCCGCCGCCGGTGGGCATGAGGACGAGCGCGTCACCGCCTGCGATGACGTGGTCGACGATGGCGTGCTGGTCGCCGCGGAAGTCGTCGTAGCCGAAGACGCGGTTCAGCGTTTCCAGGGCTTCCGAGGTACCGATGTCGGGGGCTGCCACCCGGACGATTCTAGGGGCGGGGTCCGACAGTCCACGCGCCCGCGCACCTCAGCGCGGGAACTCCCAGTCCAGCGCCCGGTTCGGGGTGACGACCGGCCGGTAGCCGCCGACGACGGACCCGCCGGTCTCCAGCGCCGTCGCGGTCTGCTCCAGCAGTTCGGTCAGGGTCGCGGGCAAGCGGTCGAAGCTCACCGACCCCTCGTGGTTCCAGTCGCCGAGCCGCCCGGTGCCGGTGCGCTGGTCGAGGAAGAGCCCGTCACCGCCGCCGTCGACGGCGACCGGCACGAACCGTCCGTGCCACCAGGAACCGACGTTGCCGTCCAGCCCGCTCGAGATCAGCACATCGCACATGACCTTCGCTTGGCTCGCGACGGTTTCCGTGGACGCGAGGTGGTGGAACGGGGGTAAAGCGAAGCTCTCGCCGATGCCCGAGACACCGTCGTGCTGCAGCAGGAAGGCGATGAGTTCGGCGGGGAAGGCGACGCCGGCCTTCCGTTGCGCCTCGGCGATCCGCGCGATCGTCGCGGGCGGCCGGAGGGTCTTCGCCGTCGTCGGCGCGTTGGCTTTGAGCCACCGTTCGACGCGGTCCCAGGCGGCGTTCACCCGCCGGGTGGTCGCCTCGGGGACCGTGGCGAGTTCGGCAGGGCCCTGACCCGGACGGCAACCGCTGTCGACGGTCAACGTCGGCCGGGTCGTGGGCACGGGTGGTGCGGCGGTCGAGTAGGAGGGCGTGCGTGGTGTCGTCGGCGGGGCCGGGTACGACTGCGCTCCCATGTCCCGCCCACCGCGCTCCGTGACCGCGAAGACGAGCCCCAGCACGATGACGACGCTCGCGACGGCGATCACAACGGCCCGCCTCCACCCCTTGAGCATGGGCCTAGTCGTTCCCTTCGGCGGCCTTCCGTCGCTCGCGGCGGCCACGGGCGATCTCGGTGGCGAGCGCGTCGAGCGGCCCGGTCCAGAAGCGCCGGTACTGCTCCAGCCAGCCGTCGATCTCCTTGAGCGGGCCGGGATCCACCGAGTACAGCCGCCGCGCGCCCTCGGCGCGGACGGTGGTGAAGCCGTTCTCGCGCAGGACGCGCAGATGCTGGGAGACCGCGGGCTGCGAGATCCCGAACTCGGCGCGCACCACCGTGGTCACGTCGCCGGAGCTCTGTTCCCCGCCCGCGAGCAGTTCCAGGATCCGGCGGCGCACCGGATCCCCCAGGACGTCGAACGCGTGCATCCGGCAACTATCACGGCCTGGGCTTATATAAGTCAAGGTTGCAAGGCAGGGGTCACCTCGCGGTGTCATTGTGGAGGGAGACGCAGGAAGGGGATTCGATGAAACTGGCCGAAGTGGTGGCCGACGGGTTCGGCCGCGTCCAGGAGGTCGTGCACGCCGCCGTCGAGGGGTTGGACGCCGACCAGCTGACCGAGAGCCCGGCTCCGGGCGCGAACACGATCGCCTGGCTGGTCTGGCATCTGACCAGGGTGCAGGACGATCACATCGCCGACCTGATGGACACCGAGCAGATCTGGACAGCGCGGGACTGGGTGGGCCGCTTCGAACTGCCCTTCCCGGCGTCGGACACCGGATACGGGCATCGTCCCGAGGACGTCGAGGCCGTCCGCGTCGACTCCGCCGAACTGCTGACCGGGTACCACGACGCGGTGCACGAAGCGACGACGGCTTGGGCCGCGGGCCTCGCCGAAGCCGACCTCGACCGTATCGTCGACGAAGCGTGGGATCCGCCCGTCACTCTCGGGGTTCGCCTGGTCAGCGTGCTTTCCGACGATCTCCAGCACGCCGGGCAGGCCGCGTACGTCCGAGGGCTCGTACTCCGCGATACGTAGGCGAGGTGCCGCTCCACGACGGACGACAGGAGCTCAGCCCGCGGAAACACTGGGCACATGAGTACTTCCACAGTGCGGCGACCGCCGGTGACGCTCACCCCGCGGTGGCGGAAACTCGCCCTCGTCGTCCATGTCGTTTCGTCACTCGGCTGGCTCGGGATCACCATGGTGAACGCGGTCCTGACCTTCACCTCCGTGTTCACCGACGACGCCCGCCGCCAGCACGGGGCCATCCTGATGATGGACCAGATCGGCGGCTACCTGCTGCTGCCGGTCAGCCTGACCGCCCTGATCAGCGGGATCGTGCTCAGTGTCGGCACGAAATGGGGACTGATCCGGTACAAGTGGGTCGCGATCAAACTGGTGCTGACCCTGGCCGCCGCCGGGCTGACGCTGTTCTCCCTGTTGCCGGGTATCCGGGAACTGGCGGTGGCTGCCGAGTCCACTATGGACGGTGCGTTCGTGGAAGCGGGACGCCGGGTGGACGGGTTCTACCCGATCATCGTGTCCACGACGATGTACGTGACCATGACCGTGCTGTCGGTCTACAAGCCCGGCGGCAAGACACCCTATGGCCGCCGGGTGGCCGCGACGCGGGTTCGAGAACGTCAGCCTGCGTAGGCCGTGTCTCGTAACTCGAGCCTCCGGAAGTCCGTGAAGGCCTCCTTGCCTACCGTGAAGGTCCGTGAAGGAGGCCTTCACGGACCCCCGACACGTCACATTTGCCTTACCCCTCACTCGAACTCCTCGAGCGCTTCCTCGACCCGCTCGGCTTCGGCGCGCAGATCGTCCAAGACGGTCTGCGCGGCCGCGGTCTCGCTGTTCGCGGTCTCTTCCTCGAGTTCGGCGTCGGCGAGCCGCCGCCGGAGGTCGTTCGCCTTCTCGGTGGCCTTTTCGGACCGGCGTTCGGCACGGGAGAGGTCGATCTCGGCCTGTTTGCGGGCCTTCGCGAGATCGGCCGCCTCGCGCCGGAGCCGGTTGAACTCCGCTATCCGCTTCTCTTCGCGTTCGGCCTCTTCGCGGGCCTTGGCGATGCGCTCCCGGTCGGCCTTCTCGGCGGCCTCCCGTTTCGCCTTCCGCCGATCGTCCAAATGCGACACGGTGGCGGGCTTTTCCCGCTCCGGGGCGGGTTTGCGCTTCGGTTGCGGGGTGAACCCGCTGGTCAGCCACTGGTCGCCCGAGCTGTCCGCGCCGCTGCTCAGCCGCCCGGCCAGCGCGAGTGCCGCCACCTCGGGATCGGCCACGACGGCCTCGAGGGTCGCTTCGACTTCGCGGGTGACGGGCTCGCTCATCGACCGTTCGTCCCGCAGGATCCGGTTCACCAGTTCCTGACGCCGCCGGGCCAGCTTGCGCAGGTCCGCGCCGGCCAGGGCCGAATGCGCCTTTCGCAGATCGTCGCCGAGCCTGGCCAGCTCCGCGAGCTCAGGGGAGCCCGCCCGGCGATTGAGGATCGTGGCCGCGAGCGTGGGCTTCCGTAACGCGCGGATCCGTTCGGCCAAGGCGGCTTCCCCCGCCGCTTTTGCCTCTTTCGCCCGCTGGTTGCGCACCGACACGAACTCGGCCGGATCGCCGGCGTAGAGCTCATCCGCGACCTGGTCGAAGTCCATCGTCCTCCGCAGGGTCAGTGGCCGGTCAAGGCCGATCAGGTGGCCATGCTGCCGCATTCGTCCGACGATGATCCCACGAGACCGCGGAGCTTTCACCTTTTCGGTGGTATTCGGTCACGCTCCACTTTCGGCGTACCCGGCGGAACACCGATTACCCGGGGCCGGTCGGCCCAAGGGCAGATCGGCATTTTGGAGGTGGTGCGCCCTCTCCGGCGCAACAACGATGAGCGGCAGGGGGAAGCCATCTGCCGCTGGAGGCACGAATGTCCGTCACCGAACGCGCTCCCGTTTCGCCGCAGGCGCATTTCCTCGGCTCCGGTCCGTATCCGGAACATCGGTGGCGGGTGGTGCTCTGGTCCGTCCTCGCCGGATTCGCGCTGACGGTGATCTGGTCGGCGCCCTTTGTGGACAGTGTGATCGGCGACAGCGTCGCCAACACCCTCCTCGGTCACGACGCCAAGGAGACCCCGATCGGCGGAGTGCTGGCCGGGACGTTCTTCGCGTTCGTCTCCGGGCTCGCCGGAACGTTCACCGCGTGCAATATCGCCGCTTTCGGCGCCGTCGCGCCGCTTGTCGGCGGAGGAGCCGCCGGGCGGCCGAAGTTCGGCGACACCTTGAAGCCGCTGGGCTGGATCGCGGCGGGAATGCTGACGGTCTCCGTGGTGTACGGCGTCGTCGTCGCGCTCGTCGGCACGAGGATGCCGCAGTTCTCGACAGTTTCGTCGCCGGGCGGGCTCACCCCGCGGAACATCCAGTCGATGATCGTCTACGGCGTGATCGGGATCGTGTTCATCGTGCTGGGCCTGGCGTCCGTCGGGCTCGTCCGCAACCCGATCGGCGGCCTCACCCGCCGGTTCCCGCCCGCGCCGCTCGTGCTGATGGGCGCGCTCATCGGCGGATTCCTGATCGGCAGGCCGTTCCCGCTGTTCCGGATGATGTTCCGCAGCGCGGCCGAAAGCCACAACGTCTTCTACGGCGCCGCCGCTTTCTCCCTCCAGTCGGTCGGCAACATCCTGGTGATGGCGTTGTTGTTCCTGCTGCTCACGCACGGCACGGGCGGACGGCTTCAGCGATGGATGCTCGCGAAACCCACCAGGATCGCCGTGGTGACCGGTGCCGCGTTGCTGGTCGCCGGCACTTTCACGTTGCTGTACTGGGATCTGCGGGTGCTGGGCCGGACCGGCGTCATCTGGTATCCGACCATCAAGTGGTGAACAGCCGCGCCAGCAGCTGTTCGACCGATTCCTGAAGGCACCTCGCCGCGTCTTCCCGGCCGGCGAGGTGTTTCAGCAGACCTTGCTGGAACAGCCCGTCGAAGAGCGCGTACGTCGTCGACGGGGCGAAATCCGCCGGCTTCCCGAGAAGTTCCGCATAGCGGGAGACGACCCGCCAGATCATCAGTTCGAGTGTCTCGTCGATGGCGAGGACCTCGGCCTGGAACAACTTCTCGAACAGGCTCTGGTTACGCAGGTCGTACCAGAGCCGGTGCAGCCGGGCGTTTTCCCGCAGCGTGGCCGCCGTCGCGGCACCGAAGGTCCGCTTCAGTTCTTCGGCCGTTTCCGCGGTCTCGACCATCCGGTCGTACCGGGTGACGCATTCGGCCTTGTACTGCTTGACGCAGTAGGTGATCAGCTCGGCCTTGTTCCGGAAGTAATAGTGCAGCACCCCGTGGGAGAACTCGGAGTTCTGCGCGATCTCCCGCAGGCTCGTGCGCGCGTAGCCCAATTCGGACAACGTGACCAGCGCCGACATCGCCAGCTGCGCGCGTCGCTGATCGAACCTGTCCACCCGGCGGGTTTCGTCACCGCTGCGGTCCGCCACGTCGGTCACAGTTCCCGGTTCCCGTCGCCTCGGGTGCCCGCCGGACACGAGCACGTCGTCGGATTCTAGCCCGGGAAAGGGTTTTCTTGCGCCCGACAGAATTCATTCGAGCCACTCGGTGATGAAATGGTCGCTCTCGTGGATGTGGACGGCTTCGTAGGTTTCCGGGCCGATCACGGCGAACTTGTGCGGGGTGTCCGCGGGCACGACCAGGACGTCGCCCGCACCGCCTTCACGTTCGGCGTCGCCGATGGTGAACCTGGCCCGGCCGCGGATGATGACGAACGTCTCCCGGTACGGGTGCTGGTGCAGCCTCGGTCCGGAACCGTCGACGTCGGTCCGTTCGCGGATGATCGAGATTCCGGAGCCGATGTCGCGGCCTTCGACGTTTCCCAGGTTGTCGGTGGTCATTACGCCACCTTAAACCTGGTCACACCCTTCACAGGCCTATTCGCCGCGGTCGACCACGAACGCCGAAAGACCGACGAGCAGCGCTCTCGCCGGCCGGTCGGGGAGGCCGAGCGCGAGGTCCCTCGCCTTGGCGGCGTATCCGTGGGCTTCGGCGAGGGCGCGGTCGACACCGGCGGAGCCGCGCAGGAGCCCGAGTGCCTCCTGGCGGACCGCCGGATCGGAAACCGGCCCGTGGCCGATGATCTCGCGCAACCGCGCTGCACCTGGCCCCTCGTCGTCGAGCGCGTGCAGCATCGGCAGGGTGACGATGCCTTCGCGGAGGTCCGTGCCCGCGGACTTGCCGAGGTCGGTGGTGGACGCGGAGATGTCGAGGACGTCGTCGGAGATCTGGAACGCGACGCCGATCAGTTCGCCGTACTGACCCAACGTTTCGATGGTCCGCTCATCCGCACCCGACACCTGGGCGCCGAGTCGTCCCGCCATCGCGATCAGCGAGGCGGATTTGTCGGCCATCACCTGGATGTGGTGCTCGTAGGGCGCGTGACGGCCACAGTCTTCGAACGGTCCCGTCGTTTCCAGGAACTGCCCGCGGACGAGCCTGCCGAACGTCTGCGCCTGCGAACGCAACGCGTAGTCGCCGAGCCCGGCACCGACACGTGCCGCGCAGGCGAGCACGTAATCGCCGATCAGGACGGCCTTCTTGTTGCCCCACAACGAGTTCGCACTGGTCACCCCATGCCGCATCGGCGCCTCGTCCATGACGTCGTCGTGGTAGAGCGTCGCGACGTGGACGAGCTCGGCGAGTACGGCCGCCGAGATCGCATCGCCTCGTCCGTCGCCGAACGCCGCTCCGGCCAGCGCCATCAACGGCCGCAGCCGTTTTCCGCCCGCGCGCACGAGATGGGTGGCGGCTTCGGTGAGATCCGGCTGCCCGGGACTGCGTAACACCTCCTGAAGTCTGTCTTCGACCAGGGACAACCCGGTGCGGAGTTCGGCGGCGAACTCCGCGTGCCGCTCGTCGGCCGGGTCCAGCCCGATTTCGGTGAGGATCGTGGTCGTGGTCACGACCTCCAGCATCCGAGCCGGACGGCCGCGACCGCATGCCGCCGGAGAGGGAGATCGTTCCCTCCCGGGAGGGAAACCGCCGGGTCAGAAGGGCGGCTCCGGACTCCCGGCGGTCACCGGCGTTCGTTCCCACGCGCCGTCCGACGGGGTGCCTCCCGAACTTCGGCCCGCCTTGTTCACCTTTGCCGTGGCATAACGCAGCGACGGGCCGATCTCGTCGACGTCGAGCTCCACCACCGTGCGTTTCTCGCCTTCCTTCGTCTCGAACGATCGCTGTTTCAACCTGCCCTGCACGATCACCCTGGTCCCCCTGGTGAGTGATTCGGTCAGGTTCTCCGCGGCCTGTTTCCACAATGAGCAGCGCAGGAACAGCGGGTCGCCGTCGCGCCATTCCCCGCTCGCGCGGTCCAGTACGCGCGGCGTCGACGCGACCGTGAAGTTCGCGACCGCCGCCCCCGAGGGGGTGAACCTCAACTCCGGGTCGGTCGTCAGGTTTCCGATCACCGTGAGCACGGTTTCTCCGGCCATGGGACTTTCTCCTCGCTTCCGCGCGCGGGCCCGGCCGGGCCCGCTGTCGCCTGGGAAGAGGAGACCACCGGGGTACGACAGTTTCCGGCGGTCCTGGGTGGCCGGATGTCAGGAAAGGGTCGTTCAAGACGAAAAGTGTCCTGAACGACCCTTTCATGACATCACGGTGACCGTCGCATGTGGACCGATCAGTCCTTGAGCGCGTGCCGGAAGTGTTCGGCGAGGTCGAGCGCGACGGCTTCTTCCCGCGTGTACCAGAGGTGTGCGTCGTGTTCCTCGGGATCGAGCACGACGTCTCGCGGCTCGTCTTCGGCGAGCGTGTACACCGTGGCGTGGATCCGCATCGGCTTGCCCGTGACGTCGTCCCAGCTGCGGGCACCGCGTTCCCCGGTGACGCGAACGGTCAGCCCGGTCTCCTCGGCGAACTCGCGGACCACGGTCTCGGCGGGCCGCTCGCCCGGCTCGACGGTGCCGCCCGGCAGCTCCCAGTGGCCGCCGAGGAAGGACCCCGGCCGCCGCCGGATGAACAGGATCTTCCCGTCGCGGATGAGCCTGCCGTAGGCCAAGTACTTGTCCGTCACGAGCGCATCTTCCCGCACTCGGGAAGCCCGGTCCGATTGAGGACCGAACCTGTCCGCAATGCCTCGTAACGTGGGCATCATGGAAAACACCGAGATCCGCGCCTTCCGCCTCGACGTCCCTCAGGAGCAGCTGGACGAACTGCACGCGAAGATCGACAGCGCGCGCTGGCCCGCTCCGCTCCCCGGCGACGGCTGGGACACCGGAGTGCCGGTGGCATGGCTGCGCGGACTCGCCGAGTATTGGCGCCACGGTTACGACTGGCGCGCCGCCGAACGCGAGATCAACGGCCACCCGCAGTTCACCACGGTCATCGACGGGCAGCGGATCCACTTCCTGCACGTTCGCTCGCCCGAAGCCGACGCGACGCCGCTGATCCTCACGCACGGCTGGCCGGGTTCGGTGGTGGAGTTCCTCGACGTCATCGGTCCGCTCACCGACCCGAAGGCGTACGGGGGTGACCCGGCGGACGCGTTCCACCTCGTGATCCCGTCGCTGCCCGGTTTCGGTTTTTCGGGTCCTGTCTCGGATTCCGGCTGGACCATGCCGCGGATCGGCCGCACATGGGCGGAGCTGATGCGACGGCTCGGGTACGAACGCTACGGCGTGCAGGGCGGCGACCTCGGCGCTTCCGTGTCGCCGGAGGTGGCGAGGTTCGCGCCGGACAAGGTGATCGGCGTGCACGTCAACGGCGGACTGACGCCGATGCCCCCGATGTCGTTGTCGGAGGAGGAACTCGCTTCGCTCACCGACGTCGAACGCGACCGCGTGAAGCGGATCGGCGCGTTCATGCAGGAGGAGTTCGGGTACATCGCGATCCAGTCGACGCGGCCGCAGACCCTCGGCTATGGGCTCGTGGACTCGCCGGTCGCGCAGCTGGCCTGGATCATGGACAAGTTCCGGGAGTGGACGCATCCGCGCCCGACGCTGCCGGAGGAGATCATCGGCCGGGACCGGTTGCTGACCAACGTCATGTTCACCTGGCTCACCGGCACGGCGGCTTCGTCCGCGTACGTCGGCTACGCGCAGGCGGAAACCTGGGGAGCCGTCGAGAAGAACTCCGGCGTGCCGACGGCGGCGTTGATCTTCGCGCACGACGTCGGGATCCGGCGGTACTCGGAGGACGCGCACACGATCGTGCGGTGGACCGATGTCGATCGCGGCGGGCACTTCGCGGCGTTGGAGGAGCCCGAGATCCTGGTCGGGGACGTGCGGGAGTTCTTCCGCTCCCTCAAATGACGAGGACGGCGGCTTCCCCGAGGAAGCGGCCGTAATCGTCCACTTCGGACTCCAGCCCGACGATGACGGTCCGCGCGAGCGTGGCGAAGGGCTCGACGACGACCTTCGTCCGCTTCGCGGTCCGCTTGGTGTGCCAGATTCCGGCGATCCGGCCGTCGACCAGTACGGTCGGCGCGATCATCCCGCCGCCGGAATTGACGCGCTTCGCCTCGGCCGGGTCGAGGAGAAGTTCGCGGTCGCGGTAGCCCAGCAGGTAGGTGTCGAAGGCGCCGAGCAGGCGCGGGGGACACGGTGGAGCGGAGAGGCCGGTCTCCGGCAGCGCGAAGCCGTGGCCGGCGGGCACGAGATCCAGCGCAGCGAAAGCCTTGCGGCACAGGCCGAGCGGGAGACCGGACCAGGCGCCGAAGTCCTCGGCGGTCGCGACGCCATACGCGGTCAGGTATCGGTGGGCGAGTTCCGCGTGCGGTTCGTCCGGTGTGTGGTCCTCGGTGGCCCATTCGTCGAGGAGTACGTACGTCGGCTCCGTTCCGTCGTCCTGACCTCGGCAGAGCAGACCGCGATTCGCCGCGTACGCCAGGAGATGGGCCGGAGCCTGGGATCCCGCGTCGAGCGCGATGCCGTCGGCGGCCAAGCCGTCCAGGATCTCCTGCCGGGTGAGTGCCTTGCCCGGCAAGAGATCCTGGAGCTTTGCGAGTGCGCGTTCGCAGAGTTCGCCGGTGAGCCCCAGTTGCGTGCGGCGGCCTTGCCCCGCCTGGACGTTACGCGGCCCGAACAACCGGTTCAGCCAGCGGAGATCCGCCGTCGGCACCAAATGGAGCGTCTTGCGCATCAGCCAGGTGCGCGCCACCGCGCGGGATCCGTCGACGTCCGGCGCGCTCAGTCCCCGGCTGCGGGCCCGGATCGCGAGCCGGGCGGCGGGAGTCGACTGCGCCTGGATCGCGGCGACCGACCTGGCCACGGCGAGCACGTCCGCGGCCGGGGCGGCCAGCAGTTGCGCGTGGGCGCGGACGGCGCGGATGTCGTTGTCGGACAGCGTCACCCGTTGACGATCTCATGGGCGTTCGCCGGTTCGGTGTGCACGACCGCTTCCGCGAGCCGCGGGAGGACTTCGCGCAGCCGCCGCTCGACCTGATGGGCGAGGTGGTGTGCCTCGGTGACGCTCAGCCCGGACTCGACCGAAACCGCCAGTTCCGCACGCAGGCTGTGACCGATCCAGCGCATCCGCAGGTCCCGGGTGCCGAGTACCCCGGGCACCTCGGCGGCCGCGCGTTCGGCGCGATCGACGTCGGCCGGGTCGACGGCGTCCATCAGGCGGCGGAAGACCTCCTTGGCCGCGTCGCGCAGGACGAACAGGATCGCGACCGTGATGGCGAGGCCGATGATCGGGTCGGCCAGTGGGAAACCGAACGCGACACCGGCCGCACCGAGCACGACCGCGAGGGAGGTGAAGCCGTCCGTACGCGCGTGCAGCCCGTCGGCGACCAGCGCGGCGGATCCGATCTCTCGGCCGACGGTGATCCGGTACCTGGCCACGAGTTCGTTGCCCGCGAAACCGATGACCCCCGCCGCGGCGACCACCCACAGATGCTGGACCGGGCGTGGATCGAGCAGTCGCTGGATCGACTCGTACCCGGCGAGGAAGGCCGACGCGGCGATGAGCAGGACGACGAGCACGCCGGCAAGGTCTTCGGCGCGCCCCAGTCCGTAGGTGTAACGGCGGGTGGCGGCGCGGCGGCCGAGCAGGAAAGCGATGCCGAGCGGGACCGCGGTCAGCGCGTCGGCGAAGTTGTGGATCGTGTCGCCGAGCAGGGCCACCGATCCGGTGATCAGCACGAGCACGAGTTGGGCGACGGCGGTGACGAACAGAGCGATGAACGACCAGATCAGCGTCCGGACGCCGCGTTTGCTGGTCTCCAGCGCGGTGTCGACGCGATCGGCGCTGTCGTGGCTGTGCGGGGTCAGCAAGTGGCGGAGGCGGCTCTTCCCCTGCCCGTGGCCGTGACTGTGTCCATGGCCGGTCATTCCTCACCTCACTGTTCTGATACCTGCGCAGTCATGCAGGTACGCAGACAGAAGGGTAGCGGCTATCCTCCTGACATGCACGAGTCGGTCCCGGATTTCGAGATGCCCACCGAGGAGCAGGTCCACCTGGCCGCGGAGACGTTCCGGCTGCTCGCGGATCCGACCCGGATCAAGGTGCTCTGGGCGCTCCTGCAGGGCGAGTCCTCGGTCGCCTGTCTCGCGGAACTGGCGGGCGCGGCGCCGACGGCGGTCAGCCAGCATCTCGCGAAACTGCGGCTCGCCGGACTGGTCAAGGGTCGCCGCGAGGGGACGTTCGTCTACTACTCGGCGGCCAACGACCACGTCCGCGGCCTGCTCGCGCAGGCGTTGTTCCACGCCGATCACATCGATCGCGACATCCCGGCGCTGCATTCGGCGGGGAAACCCCACCGTCCGGCGGCGCGCTGAATCCGGCTACGGTGGAACCGTGACCCAGTCCTCGTACCCGGCCGCCCTGCGGTGGCTGCTGTTGTGCGTGGTGGCGCTGGGGCTGGTCGGCATGCATCACGTGGTCGCCGAGTCCGGCCACGGTGCGGGGCACTCGGCCGTCGCGATGGCGGATCCATGTTGCGCGGACACGCCTTCGCACGACGATGGCGGACACAAAGGACTGCATCTGTGCCTCGCGGTACTCGCCGCGGCCGTGCTGCTGATCGTCACCTGGCTGCTCGTCCGGAATGGACGGACGGCGGGGGCGACCTGGAAGTCACGCCGGGGCGGCGGTTCGGCGTCGGGCCGTGATCCTCCGCGCTGGAGACCGGTTCCCGAGAGATTGTCCTTCCTTTGCGTGTTGCGGGTGTGACAGGCGGGTTCGTCCCGCCCTGCCCGAAACCGAGTTGAGGAAAGAACCATGACCAGCAGGAAACTGGCCGGGGCGGCCCTCGCCGCCCTGGCCTCCTTCGCCGTGCTCACCGGATGCGCGAGCTCCGACACCGCGTCCACCGGGCACGACATGTCCACGGTGAAGGCGCCGGATCCCCAGCAGGCCGGCCACAACCAGGCCGACGTCACGTTCGCGCAAGGGATGATCCCGCACCACGAACAGGCGCTCACGATGGCGAAACTCGTCGACGACCGCACTCGCAACGCGAAGGTCGTCGACCTCGCCGCGCGGATCCAGAAGGCGCAGGATCCGGAGATCCAGCAGCTGAACGGATTGCTGAAAGGCTGGGGAGTGGCACCGTCGGGCGAGCACTCCGGGCACGGCTCGGCGTCCGGCATGATGACCGAGGAAGATCTCACGAAACTCGGCCAAGCCAAAGACGCCGCCTTCGACAAGCAGTGGCTGGAGATGATGGTCGAACATCACGAAGGCGCGCTCGAGATGGCGAAGACCGCGCTGCAACAGGGCAGCAACGCCGAGGTGAAGGCGTTGGCGCAGAAGGTGATCGACGGTCAGCAGGCCGAGATCACCGAGATGCGCGCACTGCTCGGCTGAGCCGGGACGGTGGCGCGGGTCAACAGGCCCGCGCCACCGCCTCCCGAAAGTGCGGGCACTGGGTGAAGTCTTCGTGTTCGCATCCGAGAGCGCAGTCGACGATCGCGAGCGACGCTCGCGCGGCGGCGATACGTCGCTCGAGTTCTTCTTTGTGCTGTCTGAGGGCCGCTTCGCGTTCGCCGGGCTTCAGGAACATCTCACGGATGCCGTCGAGGCTCAATCCCGCCTCCTTCGAGCGCAGGATGATCGCTATCCGGTACAGATCGCCGTCGTCGTACCGCCGCCGATCACCCGCCCGCGCCGGCTTGAGCAGGCCGACGGATTCCCAATGGCGCAGTACATGCGTCGCCAGGCCGAAGCGCTCCGCGACCTCGCCGACGCTCAAGGTGCTTGACTTCATGTCGCCATTAAGTCGGACGATCCCCGGTATGTCCATGTTGCAGCGGCTCGACGCCGCCGATGCCCTGCCGGGAGCCGCCGAACTGCGGGCCCGGACCTACGAACTGCTCCGGCTCGAGCCCGGTTCCGCGGTGCTCGACGTCGGCTGCGGTGCCGGCCTGGCCGTATCCGAGTTGTCTTCCTGGGGATTCCGTGCGCTCGGCGTCGATCTCTCGACCGAGATGGTCGGAGAGGCCCGTCGTCGATCGCCTTCGTCTGAGTTTCTGGTCGGTGACGCTTACTCGCTGCCAGTCGACGGAGGGTTCGCGGGATACCGGGCGGACAAGGTGTTCCATGAACTGGCCGAGCCCGAGCGCGCTTTGGCGGAGGCGCGCCGAGTTCTGGCTCCTGGCGGGCGGATCGTGTTGTCAGGACCCGATTGGGAGGCGCTGATGATCGATTCCGCCTATCCGGCACTGACGCGCGAGATCGTGCGCGCCCGGGCTTCGGTGATCGCCGCACCCCGGATCGCGCGCGGGTTTCGACGGTTGCTGGCCGGATGCGGGTTTCGTGAGGTTTCGGTGGAGGGGGTCGTCGGTTTCCTTGGCGGGGCTTCGTTCTTTCGCGGGTTGGTGGAGGTGGCCGTCCGGGTGGGCGCGGTTTCTGTTGAGGAGGGGGAGGTTTGGCTGGCGGAACAGGTTGATGGTGGGGGTTTTGTTGCTGTGCCGCAGTTTTTGGCCAGTGGTCGCGCTGTGGCTCTGTAGTTGGCCGGTTTGTGTGGTTGCCGGAAAACGGTAGCACCCGTGGTGCCTGTGAACCGGGCGTGGGAAGGTCCCCCAGCGTACGGGACTTCCCGGCCCTGGCCCTCGCCTTGGGGCGAGTTGTGGCGCTACTGCTGAGCCGGTTTGTGTCGTTGCCGGGAAACGGCGACGCTCGCGGCACCTGTGAACCGGACGCTGGAAGATCCCGTGCGTACGAGACTTCCCGGCCCCCGCCATTGGGCGAGTAGCGGTACTACTACCGGGCCAGTTTGGGTCGGTTGCCGGAAAACGGCAACACCCGCAGCACCCAGGGGCGGGATGTCGGGAGATCTCCTTGTACGCGGGACTTCCTGGCCCCGCCCCATCGTTGGGCGAGTTGCGGCGCTACTACCGGGTCGGTTTGTGTCGTTGCCGGAAATCGGCGACGCCCGCGGGGCGGGATGTCGGGAGATCTCGTTGTACATGGGACTTCCCAACCTCGGCCCTCGCCGTTGGGCGAGTTGCGGCGCTACTACCGGGTCGGTTTGTGTCGTTGCCGGAAATCGGCGACGCCCGCGGGGCGGGATGTCGGGAGATCTCCTTGTACATGGGACATCCCAACCTCGGCCCCCGCCATCGGGCGAGTAGCGGCACTACTCCGAGCCGGTTTGTGTCGTTGCCGAAAAACGGCAACGCCAGCGATGTCTATGACATCGAAAACTGTCGGTGGTCGGTTGTACGTTCTGTGTGTGGATACTTCTGACGCCGTTGTGGCGCTACTCAAGGAAATGACCGAGTCGGATGTGTTGGGGGAGGTTATTGGTTCGCTGGATTCGTTGGGGGATAGGGATGTGGTGGATGTCGCGGTGGCGGCGTCGGTGGGGATCGCACGGTTGGAGGCGGTCCGGTTCCGTGCTATCGGACAGTTGGGGCGTCATCGTGGCGGGGTTTCGAGTGTGGTGCAGGAGGTGGCGTTCGCATTGTCTGTTGTGGACCGTCACGCAGGCACCCTGGTTTCCACCGCGGAGGCGTTGACCACCCGGCTGCCGCGGACACTCGGGTTGATGGACCGGGGTTTGGTGGATGGGTTCGGGGCGGCGAAGGTCGCGGCGGCGACGTCGTGGCTGTCGGATGAGGATGCCCGGGCCGCAGACGTGTTGTTGGAGGACCGCCTGGAGGGGAAGAACTCCGAGCAGGTCCGGAAGGCGGCGAGTCATGCGGCGATGACGGTGGATCGGGAGGGTGCTTCTCGCCGGTCTGAGCATTCCCGTGCGGGCCGCCGCCTCACGGTGCGCCACGGTGAGGCAGGGGTGGCGTCGATCGAGGTCGAGGACGGGCCGGTGGAGAAAGTCGCCGCCGCCTACACGCGGATCGATCGGGAAGCACGCGCCCTCAAGACCGGCGACGAGCCCCGCACCCTGGACCAGCTCCGCGCCGACGTCGCCCTCGACCTCCTGCTCAGTGGCCAGGGCGGCAAGAGCGAGCGGGCGGAGGTATTCCTCTACATGGATCTGAACACCTACCTCGGCGTGAACGAGGATCCGGCGGAGCTGGCCGGGCACGGACACATCCCGGCGTCGCTGGCCCGTGAGATCGCCAGTGGGCCGGACACGGTACTGCGGCGGATCATCACCGACCCGCTCTCCGGGCAGGTGCTGGATTTGGGGCGGGATCGGTATCGGCCGACGGCGGGGGTGGGAGAGTTCGTGCGGGTGCGGGATCGTGAGTGCCGAAGACCCGGCTGCCACCGTCCCGCCCAAGCCTGCGACCTCGACCATGTCGTGCCGTGGCAGTTCGGCGGCCACACCAACGCCGATGAACTGATCGACCTGTGCCGCCGCGACCACCGACTCAAAGACGAACCCGGCTGGATTTACCGGCTTGCCGCGGACGGCACTCTCACCGTCACCACACCGACAGGGCAGCGTTACGACAGTTCGCCTCCACCGCTGCACGAACCCCGGACGGCCGACGAGCCACCACCGTTCTGAACCATCGCCGGAAAACGGCAACAGCCTCCTCCGGCAAGACCCTCACCTGCGGGGTGCCTCACCAAGGCCCATCCGCGCCGCCGCACTCTTCGGCGCAGGAACGCTTTCTGGGTGTTGCCGGATGCTTCGCTAAGGCAGCTTCTCCACCCACGACTATGACTTGCCGTTGCCCGTGCTGCCACGGTCCCTCCGCTAGCCGAGGAACCTCCGCCGAGTTCTGGGACGTCGCCGGAAAATGGCGACGGTCTGGGCCCGTGCCGTGGCCGTTCTATGGCAACGGTGAGGCGGTCGAGCTCGCTCAAAGACGAACTCGGCTGGACTATCGGCTTGCCTCGGACGGCACTTTCACGGCGACCACGCCAGCGAGTAGAGTCGCGAGGGTTCGCCCTCGCTTGGTTGGCGAACCCCACCTTCTGAGCCATCGTCGGAGAACGGCGACGACCAGGCGTGGACTTCGGCGAGTTGTCGTTCGCAGGCGCCTTGGTCCCTTTGTGCCGTGGCTGTTTTTCGGCAACGACGAGACCGCCGGCACAAAGACGAACCCGGCCGCAGCACCCCAGCTCACTGCGGCGCACTGCAAAGCAAAGCAAACGAGCGACCCTCAAGCGCGGGTACCGAGCACCGACATCCCCAGCACCAGTTCGTTCGCCGGATCGCAGCCGAGGAGGTCCTCGACCAGTTCGTCGCGGAGCGCCGCGGTGAACGTGACGTTCAGGCCGAGCGCGGTCGCCAGCAGGTACACGGTCTGGCTGAGGTGGCCGACGTCCATCAGCAGTACCCGGTAGGTGCGGCTCACCGGGTACTTCCACTGGTTTCGCTCGATGACGCTCGTGTAGATCAAAAGCGCGCCGGCGTTGCCGGTCCAGTGCTGGTCGCCGGCGAGTGCGATCAGTTGGTCGTCGTCGATCTTGCCGTCCAGTGGCGTGAGGCCGTGCCGGAAACCGTCGTAGTGGTAGACGGCCCGATCGAGGCCTTCGACATTTCTCGCGTAGACGTACACCTCTGTCGGGTGCCTCGCTCCGCCGGACGGGCTCGTCTTGAAGACGTTGCCGGTGGCGGGGATGTCGGGATGCGTTTCCGGTCTCGTCGGCCGGGCGGCGGTGAGAAGTGCGCTCAAATCGCGCAGCCGCAAGGGTTCTTCGCCGAACTCGCGGACGCTTCTGCGCTGGTTCAGTGCGTCGCCGAGTCCGATCGCGTTCAGTTCTTCCGTTGACGGTTCGGGCAGCGCTATCGTCTCGTACTCGCCCGAAGGTCGCACCGGAGAAGGCGGAGGGCTGGCCTTCGCCTTCTCCAGCAAGGATTTCGCCGTCATTTCGCTGGTCGTGAACTCGGTCTCGCGCAACGAGCGGGTGCCATAGTGAAAAGCCCTCGCGGACGTTCCCCAAGGGCCCCAATCCCGGAGGATCTCTTCTTCCCGCTGGTGCCGGGTGGAACCTTTGACCACCAGCACGTCGTACCGGATCATCGCGCGCGCGATACGGACGAGCCTTTCCCCGATCTCGGGATTCTCGTCCGCCGCGCGGACCGATTCCGGTTCTCGCCAAGAACCGAACCAGCGCAGGACGCGTTCGGTTCCTTCGGCGAGTTTGAGCTGGCGATGTCCGAGGTGGTCGTCCCAGACGACGTCACCATCGGACCAATAGAGCGTTCCGCAAGAGGAAACCCTTACCAGCATCGAATGTCTTGCGCCCCAGTCCCCAGTAATACTTTCCGAATACGTCAGGTCATTCAGCGTCGCGAGCGGAAAGGAGGCCCGCCGTTCGGCGGCGGCTCGAACCCACCCCAGGTGCTCTGTGCCTTGTACTCCGCTTCGAGCTCGTACAAGAACTCGTCGTCATCTTCCTCGTGCATGCCGTCGATCCTCTCCGTGAGCGGTTACTCCGGTCAAGCGAATATACCTACGCCAACAGAGTACCGGAGCGGAACGACTAATTACGCCGAGTAATCAGTCAGGTGCTGCTTGAGTTCGCGCACCTCTGACGACTCGGAAATGCCGAGATCGGTGTACAAGCGCAATGCGAAGCGGCGATGACGTTCCGCATTCAGTCGCTTACCGAGAATGTCGAACGCCGCCGCCATCTCCTTGTGGGCGATGGGCAGCATGCTGCGATTACCGGTCGATTCGAGCACTTCCACCGCGGTGGTGAACTGGGCGACCGCGAGTGCGGCATCGCCGAGTGCACGCGAATTGATACCGAGAGCGAGATAGCATTCCGCCTCGAGATCGGGTGATTCGTTCTCTTGCGCGAGTCTCAGCGCCTCGTCGAGTTCCTCGGCGGCTTCGGGATAGCGCCTGTTCTCGGTGTGGATCAGCCCGATCCGGTGCCTGGCGCGGGCTTCGATGAGCACGCTGCCGTGGGCGTGGGCGGTCTCGCGGACCCAGCCGAGGTGTTCGATCGCCTCGTCCGACTCGCCTTTGAGCCAGTGGGTGACCCCCGAGTTGCCCCTGGCCCGGCACTGCATCCGGACGTCGCCGGTGGTCGCGGCCAGTGCGAACACCTCGTTGAACAGCCTGTTCGCTTCGGTGAACTCGTTGAGCCGCCACAGGGTCAGCGCGTACATGTGCAGGGCCTGGTACTCGAGGACCACGTTCCCGGTGACCCGCGCGGCGGACAGGGCGAGGGTCTCCAGCTCCCTGGCCTGCCGGTAGTAGCCGCGGTTGTCGAAATAGCGCCACACCGCCGAGCAGAACGGCACGAGGTCCGAATAGTGCTGGTGGTTGTTCATCGCGACGGCCACCGGCAGCACGTTCTGCCATTGGGCGTCCATCCAGTGCGCGGCCTGGTCGTAGTCCGCGAAGGACTGTCCGTACTCGCTCTTCGGGACCTCGAGGCCGCCCGGCTCCTCTTCGGAATCCGGGTCGATGAAGTCCATCGCGGCCGCGACGGTGCTGCGGTAGTAGTCGAACAGCCGCCGCATCATCGCCTCGCGCTGGTGTTCGGGCTCCTCGGCGAGCAGGAGTTCGCGACCGTAGCTGCGGAGGAGGTCGTGCATCTCGTACCGGTCCATCGACGGCTGGCGCAGGAGGTTCACGTCGACGAGGCGTTCGGCGAGGCGGCGGGCCTTCCCGAGGTCCACTTCGGCCAGCGCCGCTGTCGAATGGAGGTCGAAAGCGGCACCGGGATGGTGGCTCAGCCGGCGGAACACCCGGCGTTCGGTTTCGCTCAAGTTCAGATAGGACACCCGGAAAGCGCCCGCGACGTCGCGTTCCCCCGCGGTGAGTTCGCCGAACCGGTTCCGCTCGTCGCGCAGCTGCCTGGCGACGAAGTCGAGCGTCCACGAGGCCCGCGCGCGCAGCCTGCTCGCCGTGACCGCCAGCGCGAGCGGAAGGTCGCCGCACAGGCTCGCCACCTGGTCGGCCGCGTCCGGGGATTCCCGCTTCAGCCGGGCGGGGCCGACGATCCGGCCGAGCAGGTCCACCGCGTCGGCCCGGGTGAACGGTTCGAGGGACAGCAGTTCGGCGCCGTCGAGGTCCACGAGCCGGGTGCGGCTGGTGATCAGCACGCAGCAACTCGCCGAACCGGGCAGCAGCGGGTTCACCTGCGTCGCCCCGATGGCGTTGTCCAGCACCAGGAGCACGCGTTTGCCGGCGAGACAACTGCGGAACAACGCCGCGCGCTGCTCGGTCCCGGCGGGGATGTCCGAACCCTGGATGCCGAACGATCGCAACAGTGCTTCGAGCGCGGACCCCGGGTCGACCGGATCACCCGCCGGCGAGAAGCCTTCGAGGTTCACGAACAGCTGCCCGTCGGGGAACAGCGGGGCGAGCCGGTGCGCGGCGTGGACGGCCAGCGCGGTCTTGCCGACACCGGGCATCCCGTCGATCGCGATCAGCCGCGGCCCCGAGGAGGAGCCGTCCTGGCCGATTTCGAGAACGCTCCGCAGTTCCGCGGCGCGGCCGCCGAACGCGGGGAGGTCCGCGGGAAGCTGCGCGGGGCGGGGGAAGAGCGCCTTCTGCGCGTCCGCGTTCTCACGCCGCCCGACGGTGTCCATCCCGGCCCGGAGCCCGCCGACGCCATACCGGACGAGGGCGCCGTCCTCCATCAGTTCGGCGTCGGCGCGCAGGATCTGCTGGTGCAGCGCGCTCAGTTCGGCGCTCGGGTCGACGCCGAGCTCCTCGGCGAGCGCGATCCTGGTCCGGTCGAACGTCCGGAGCGCGTCGGCGCCGCGGCCCGCCCGGTAGAGCGCCAGCATGGTGAGGCACTGGAGGGTTTCGCGGGTGGGATGCCAGGCGGCGAGGTCGAGGGCCTCGCGGGCCGCCGCCTCCGTCTCGCCGAGCCGGAGCCTGGCGCCGATCAGGAGCTCGCAGGCGGCGAGGCGTTCTTCGTCGAGCCGTCGAGCCGTCTGCTCGATGGCCTCGCCTTCGAGTCCGTCGAAGGCCGGGCCGCGCCAGAGCGAGAGCGCGTCCGCGAGTTTGACGGCCGCCTGCGAGATCAGCCCGGCCGCCAGGAGTTCGGCGCCCTGGTTGTAGTCCGCTTCGAAGCGGACCGAGTCGAGCGAGGCGCTGCTGAGGACGACGCGGTACGCCGAGCCGGTGGTGACCACGGCGGAGCGGGCCACGCCGAGGTCGTGCCGCAGCCGCGCGATCGCGTTGCTGACCTGGCGGACGGCGGTCTTCGGCGGATTTTCCGGCCACATCGTGCCGATCAGGTACGACACCGGGACGAGCCTGCCCGCATTGATCAGCAGGGCGGCGAGAAGACGCTGCTCACGGCGCCCGCCGAGCCGGACGGGGACGCCGTCGACCTCGGCTTCGAGCGGGCCGAGAACGGAGAAGCCGAGTTGGGAGCTGTGGGCGGCGGTCCGGGGAGATCCCGCCGAATCGGGTAAACGATCAGCGGTCATATGCGACTATGTCGTCCGAGACCGTGAGCGTGCTCACGCACTACCTCCAGTCCGTTCGCCGGCTGATCGGCACCCTAGCCCACCGCTTCGGCCTCCAGCCAGGTCGGCGCGGGGGCACGCCGTACGGCATTCGGCCTAACGGGCGCGCGCTCGGCTGCCCTGGAACCGGTTCGATTCTACGCCCGGCGGCCCCTGAACTGCGCGGATGCCCGGCGGTGGAGAGCCGATGTAATTCCGATGCAGGGCCTTGGAAAGCTGAAGACATCAGCTGGCGGGTCGGCGCGACGGGGCAGCGCGCCGAACCGTGTGTAGGGGCTCCGCGGCGGTTGGCCTTCGAACTGGGGGTGGCCAACCGCCCTGGTAGCCCTTTCCCATCACAGGTTGCTCCCAGCTGAGCACGGCACACTGGAACAAAGAGGAGTGTGCTGTCATGAGTGCTCTTGGCTATCTTGTGGGCGTCCTGCTCACCCTGTTCCTGATCGTGCTCGTCGTCCGGATGGTGCTGGACTGGACCGTCAACCTCGCCACCCGTCCGCCGGCCTGGTCCTTCCGGGCGCGCGGGATCGCCCATCGGCTGACCGAGCCCGTGCTGGCGCCGGTCCGCCGTGTTCTCCCGCCGGTGCGGGCCGGCGGGGTGGCGTTCGATCTCGCCTTCACCCTGGTGTTCCTCGGGGTCGTTCTCCTGCAGTCCCTCGCTTTCAGCCTCTGACCAGGTGTGATCCGCCGCCGTCGCGGGTACCAGGTGGCGGGAGGAGAGGAGTGTGCCCATGCGCCCGGTCTGGAGCGGTTCGCTTTCACTCGGTCTGGTGACGGTGCCGATCCGGTTGTACAGCGCGGTCGAGGACCACACGGTGCACTTCCGCCAGTTCCAGCGCGGCACCGAAGACCGCATCCGGTACCGGCGGGTGAACGAGCGCACCGGCAAGGAAGTCGGCTACGACGACATCGTCAAGGGTTACGAGCTCGACAGCGGTGACTACGTGGTCGTCGAACCCGAGGAACTCGACGAGATCGCTCCCGGGCGGTCGAAGTCGCTCGACATCGAGAGTTTCGTCGAGCTGGACGCCATCGACCCGATGTTCTTCGACAAGACGTATTGGCTCGCGCCCGCGAAGGACGAGTTCGAACGCCCGTACGCGCTTCTGCTCGAGGCGATGAGTTCGTCGGGCAAGGCCGGGATCGCGAAGTTCGTCATGCGTGGCCGCGAGTACCTGGCCCTGGTCCGTTCCGGCGACGGCGTCATGGTGCTCAACACCCTGCATTTCGCCGCCGACCTGCGGGATCCCGCCGAGCAGTTGCCGGATCTCCCCAGCAAGGCGAGGGCGCGCGGCAAGGAACTCGACATGGCCGTCAACCTGATCGACGCGATGAGCGGCGACTGGCGGCCCGAGGAGTACCGCGACACCTACACCGACCGTGTGCGTGAGCTGATCAAGGCCAAGAAGAAGGGCGACACCATCACGCCCGCCACCGAACCCGGTGAGCCGACGAAGGTCGTCGACCTGTTCGAGGCGCTTTCGAAGAGCGTGGAGAGCGGGAAGGCCAAGAAGAAGTCCGGGGCGAAGAAGCCTCCAGCGAAGCAAGATCTCTCTTCGTTGTCGAAGGCGGACCTGGAGAAGCTGGCTCGGGAACGGGACATCAAGGGACGGTCGAAGATGACACGGGCCGGCCTGGAGAAGGCGCTCAAGGCCTCGTGACGATGCCCGCCGTCGCCAGTTCGCCCGAGATGGCCTCGATCAGCAGCCGGACGTCCTCGGCCGCGGTCGGGTGCAGCCCTTCGGAAACGATCAGCACTTCGGACGTCGTCGCGGAGACCGCCGAGTGCCCGCTCTGCCGGTTCGTCCACCGCCTCGCGTGGGCTTGACCGTCCTCGTCCGCGAAGATCACCTCGCCGGGGTTCGGCTGTTCGACCGTGCCGGCGAAGGTCACGTACTTCTCATCGCCTCGCGCGTGGCGGACCTCCAGCGAGCCGCTGATCTTCGCGACGTCCAGCACCGCGACGGGAATGGCGTAGGCGACCGAAACCGCGTTGCAGAGGTCGATCACCGGATGGATCCGGGGGAGCGAGCCTTCTTTCCGCAGCCGGCGCAGCAGGGACTCCGACGCGCAGCGGTACTGCGTCGGCTTCAAGCCCATCCTGGCGAACGCCCGCCGCCAGGCTTGGATCTCGGGGAACTCCGATTCCGGGCCATCAGCCAGCCGTCGTGTCGCTCGTTCGACGAACCTCTCCAGGTCGACCGGCATTTCCGGGGTGATACCGCCCGCCTGGAGGGTGCCGACGGCGAGGCCGGGGTGAGCGGCGTGGATCTCGGGGTGGTGCTGGAGTCGCATGCTGGACCTGTCTACTGGGTGGTGAACGCGAGTTTGACGCCGAGCGCGGCGAAGGAACCGGCGAAGATCCGCCGAAGCCAGGCGAGCACGCGCGGCCGTGAGAGAACGTGGTGCCGCACGCCGGCGGCGAGGATGCCGTACACGCTGAACACCACGAACGTCGCCAGCATGAACACCCCGCTCAGCAGCAGCATCCGGGGGATCGAACCGGGTTCGCCCGCCGGGACGAATTGGGGCAGGAACGCGAAGAAGAACAGTGTCAGCTTCGGGTTCAGGACGTTGATCAGCACGCCGGAGGTGATCGTCCGCAGGGCTGACGCGGGTTCGGGATCGCCCTCCACGACGATCGCTTCCCGGTCCCTCAGCGTCGCCCAAGCCATGTAGAGCAGGTACGCCACGCCGAGGTACTTGAGGATCTCGAACGCCAGCGCGCTCGCGTGCAGCAGTGCCGCGAGACCGGTGATCGCGGCGACCATATGCGGGATGATGCCGAGGGTGCAGGCGGTCGCGGCGATGACGCTCGCGCGTCTGCCGCGGGCCAGTCCGGCGGAAAGCGTGTAGACCACGCCGGTGCCGGGCGTGGCGACCACGACCAGCGTGGTGATCAGGAAGGCGATGCTCACGCCGATCACTGTGGGCGGTCTTTGGCCCCGTGAACAGAGCCAAAGCCTGCCCGGTCCACTGGACCAAAGGCTTGCGTGAGGCGGCGTGAAGGCTTCACCGGATGGAGTGGCATGATGCACGCTCGCACGTCGACGAGGAAGGCCTTGGTTTGAGCGCGCGCACTTCCCAGATGGACGACCTCCGGCTGGTGGCACAACCGAATGCCGTGTTGTGCTCCGAGCTTTTCGTCCGTCTCATCTTGTCGGACTGGTCCTTGCGGCCGTTGCTCGATCAGGCGAAGACCGCCGCCGCCAGATTGGTGGGCGCGCTCGTCGACGTCGCCGACCCGAAGGAGCCGCCGTTCCTGACGCTCAGACTGCGGTTGCGCTCGGACGTCCTGGTCATCGAGGTCGACCACGACGTGGACGGGCTTCCCGCGCCCACGCCCGCTCCTGGTGAGCGGACCGGGGTGGCGCCGGGCAAGACCGGCGGCGTGACCACGTGGTGCGAGTTGCCGCTGCCCGGTGGCCTGTCCGCCGGACAGGTCCAGCTGCCGCGGCGGGGCGACCGCCGAACCCTGGTGGACGAGCCTGTCTCCGGCGCGCCCGTCGGCGCCGACCCCGAAGTCCTGGAACGGCTTTTGACGCGGCTGAGTGGCTGGTCGGGCTGATGGGCACGAAGCGCGCCGCCACGCCGGTCCTGGAGATCGAGTACGAACACGCCGGTGCCGCCGTGGCCTCACTGCTCCCGTGAGAGCGATCACCCGTCCGTGCGCATGACGATCTGGATCTTCGCTTGTCCTACCGGGTAGGCGCACGATCCGGGCGCCACGGACGGAGGAGGACCCGATGTCGTTGGGCGACAAGATCAGCAACAAGGCCGAAGAGTTCGGCGGTAAGGCCAAGGAAGCCGCCGGCGACGCCACCGGCAACGAGGAACTGCGTGCGGAAGGGCAGGCCGACCAGGCGAAGGCCGGTCTCAAGGGCGCCGTCGAAGACGTGAAGGACGCCGTCGGCGACGCGGCGGACAAGCTCCGCGACACCTTCAAGAAGTAGCGGCTCTCGCGGGCCGGGGCGGCGGTTTTCCGCGCCCCGGCCCGCTTTCAGCCGTGCAGCAGCACCGGCAGGCTGGTGAGCCGCGTGCCCTGGATGCCGCCGAGGAACGTCTGCCGGAGTTCGGCGTGGGGCACGGCGAGCCGGGCTCGGGGGAAGTCCGTGCGCAGGACCGTCGCGACCGCCCGCAGTTCGAGCTGCGCGAGCTGGGCGCCGACGCAGAAATGCGGGCCCGCGCCGAAGGTCAGATCCGGACCGGGTTTCCTGGCCGGGTCGGTGTTGATGCCCTGGATGTCGACGAGCACCGGCGCCTTGGCGGGGAGCCGGATCCCGGCGAGGTCGAGCTCAGTGGTCGTGAACCGCCAGAGGGTGAACGGGGCGGGCGGATGCTCCCGGAGGGTTTCGCGAACCAGAGCGCCCTCGGGGGCGGTGTCCCCGTCGAGTAGCCGTGAGATCAGGAAACCGATCGAGGCGTCGGTGGTCAGCTGCCCGGCGAAGATCAACGCGAACAGGTGATACCGCAGATCGTCTTCGGACGTCTCGGGCGGGAGGTTGTCGCGCAGTTCCTTCGCGAGCCCGTTCCTGTTCGGCGTCAGCCCCTCGGCGGCGAGGTCCGCGATCGCGGCGATGGCCTTGCCCTGGGCTCCCGGTGCGGGGTCGGACATGCGGCGGCAGGCATCGACGGCGGCGTCGAGCAGCCGGAGCGGGATTCCGAGCAGGTCGAGCAGCACGGTGAGCGGGAAACGGGTGGAGAACCCGTCCATGAGGTCGACGTTTCCGTCGCCGAGTTCCGTCAGCAGCGCGTGCGCGATCTTGTGGATCCGGTCCGACTGAGCTTGGATCCGTTTGGCGCTCAGGAGAGGAGCGTGTGCTCGCCGCAAGAGCGTGTGGTCCGGGCCGTCCAGTGTGGTGAGTGACGGCTGTTCGGCGGCGGTTTGTTCGAGTCCGGTCCACCCCTCGGGGGCCAGCGCGGGATCTTTGGTGATGCGCGGGTCCGACAAGACCGCACGGGCCAGCTTCTCGTCGGTCACGATCCAGGCGCTTCCGCCCTCGGGGGCGGCCACTTCGACGAGAGGGCCGGCGGCTCGCAGCGCGGGCCGGACGGGATCGGGCTCGGTGATGCCGCGGGTCTTCGCGGCGAACGGATCGGGGAGCACGGGAACTCCTTCATGAGAAAGTAGCTTCACGATGAAGGTATATTTGCGACCGGTAGGTTGTCAAAGCACCTGAGTCGAGGAGGGCTGATGGAGGATCGCGTCACGTCGTTGCTGGACGGTCTCCGGAGCTTCGGGGCGAATTACACCGAGTTCACCCGGCGTTTCGCGAACTGGCTCGGCCTGCACGCCACCGACGCCGCCGCGCTGGTGGAGATCCTCTACGCCGAAGACACCGGCTCGCCGCTGTCCCCGGCCCGGCTCGGCGAACGCATCTCGCTGACCTCCGGCGCGACCACGAACCTGCTGAACCGCCTGGAGAAGCTCGGCTACGTGGTGCGCACCCGGGAGAACACCGACCGGCGGGTGGTGACCTTGCGCAGCGGCCCCGATATCCAAGGTCCCGCGCGGGAGTTCTTCGGCCCGTTCAGTGCCGGGCTCGCGGCGCTGGTCGCGGAGTACCCGGCGGAGGAGATCGAACGGTTCGAGGGCTTTCTGCGGCATCTGCGGTCCACAATGGACAAGGTGCTCGAAGAGCAGGGGTAAGACCCCATTCGAGTGTTCTCACCCACTCGACCAGTCCGCGACGCCCTCGGTGCCGAATCCCTCCCTGACGCCACGGAACCGCGTAGCCGGGCGTCGGGTGAGGTGGAGGCAGCTTGATGGTCGAGGGTGTACGGACGAGTCCGCGTGGAAGCGGCGGCACCGGGACGGAGCCTGCCGAAACGAGCCTGATGCAACGGGTCGCGGCAGGAGACGAACAGGCGTTCGCCGACCTGTACGACGTCGTCGCGGGACCGGTGTGGGGAGTGGTGAACAGGGTCGTCCGCAACGGCACGTTCGCCGAAGAGGTCACCCAAGAGGTCCTGGTGGAGGTGTGGCGGACGGCGGCGCGGTTCAAACCGGGCAAGGGGAGCACGCTGGCCTGGGTGCTCACCATCGCGCACCGGCGGGCGGTGGACCGGGTGCGTTCGCATCAGGCCTCGCTCGACCGGGACGACCGCGCGGGCAGACTCGATTTCCGGCGCCCGTTCGACGAGGTCGCCGAATCGACGATCAGTAATCTCGAGCAGCAACGGGTGCGCCAATGCCTGACCGCGCTGACCGACCTGCAACGGGAATCGGTGGTGCTGGCCTACTACAACGGTTACACCTACCCGGAAGTCGCGGAAGTGCTCAAGACCGCGCCCGGCACGGTGAAGACCCGCATCCGCGACGGCCTGATCCGGCTGCGTGACTGCTTGGGGGTCGGGCAATGACGGCGGAACTGCACACGCTGACCGGGGCCTACGCCCTGGACGCCGTCCCGGAGGAGGAGGCCGCGGCGTTCAAGCGGCACCTGCGGGGTTGTCCCTCGTGCGGCCAGGAAGTCCGGGAGCTCCGGGAGACCGCGGCGCGGTTGGGGGCGGCGATCGGCATCGCGCCACCGGCGAGGCTGCGGGAGGCGACGCTCACGCAGGTCGTTGGAACCCGTCAATGGCCTCCACTGGTCGCTGTCGCACGTCGAGACGGGCCTTTGAAGACGAGGATCGCCCTTTGGGGTGCCGCGGCGGCCGCCGCCGGAGCGCTGGTGTTCGGCCTGGTCACCACGAACACCGAGCCGGGGACCGATCCCGCGCAACAGCGGCTCGCCTCGGTGAACGCGGTGCTCACCGCCCCCGACGCCTCGACGGCCAAGGGGGCCGAACCCGGGACGACCACGGTGGTGACTTCGCGGAGCCACGGCAAGATCGTCGTGCTGGCGGGTGATCTGCCGCCGCTGGCTCCGGGCAAGGCGTACCAGGTCTGGCTTCTCGGCGCGAGCGGCGTGCATTCGGCCGGGCTGCTGGCGCAGGACGGTCCACATCGGACTCTTCCGGTCCTCGCCGAGCTGCCCGGCGGGATCGACAGGGTCGGCATCACCGCGGAACCCGCCGGAGGTTCGCGGACACCGTCCACCCCCGCCGTCGCGATGATCCCCCTCGGGACGTGACCGGAGGGGGATCATGCGTGATCAGAGGCGTAACTCGCGTGATCGGGGGCGGATCACTGGATGCGGGAGCCGGCCTTCGCGGAGAAGCGGAACTCGATGGTCGTCGGGAGCTCGTCGAGATCGAGTGCCTGGCGCAGCCTCGGCAGGCCCTCACTGGTGATCCGCTCGCGGATGGCGGCCAGGTCGCCGTCCTGTTCGGCGCTCAGCACCACGGCCAGCACCGGCGCGTCCTGGGTGCCGCCGAGCGTCGCGTGCGCGGCGTGGACGCCGGGGTAGGTCGCGACCTCCGCGGTGAACGGGTCGACCGCGGTGCTCGCGGCCAGCGTGGTCTGGCCGGTGTCCTGGCCGAAGCGCCAGGTGTGGGACTTCGGTTTGCGGACGGGCTGCGCGATGAGCCACCGCAGCACCAGCAGGCCGACGACCACCGCGCCACCGGCGACGGCGTACCAGACCCATCCGGGTGGCGTCGCCGTACCGGGGACGAGCGTGGCGCCGGGGTCGAGCGGCGGGATCCGGCCGAAATGGGTGCCGACGGCGAACACGCCACCGGCGAGCAGCACGAGCCCGGTCAGCACCAGCAGGGTGCGGTTCAGCCGGGCGGGACGGTTGAGGTCGGTCATGACGTGCTCCTGGTGGCCTTGACCCGGACCCGCACGGCCGGGACGGTGGCCGGGCCGATCTGGGCGAGACGGTGCTCGATGGCGGCGCGGACGGCGTCGGCGAGTCCCGCGGTGTTCGTCCTGCCGGTGGTCACCACCGAGACGATCCCGCGCCGCTTGACCTTCAGCTTCGCCGCCGAAACACCGTCCACAGTGGACGCGGCGGTGCGCAGGGTCGACCGGTAGCTGCGCCGTGAGGCGCCGGAGTCCGGGTCGCCTTCGAGTGGCAGCACGGTCGGCTTCCCCGGGACGATCGCGCTCACGAGGAGCACCAGGCCGAGCAGCGCGACCACACCGCCGGCGATCGCCGGCAGCGGATCACTCCACCGGAGTCCGTGCAGCGCGGACGCGACGGCGTCGTAGCGGATCCACGGGTTCTCCCCGAGGATCGTCTGCACCGCGACGGTGGCGGCGAGGACACATCCGGCGAGCACCACGAGTGCGACGAGCACGGCCGGGACGCTGCGGCGGGGGCGCCGTTTCATCGGACCCTCCTCGTTTCGGTCTCGGTGGAATGCAAGGCCGTCACGGTGATGTCGACCCGGGTGACGGTCAGGCCCGAGAGCTCGCCGACGCGGCGGATCAGATGCTCTCGCGCGGTTTCGGTGGTGGCGCGGACCGAAAGCGGGTACTTCACCGAGAGCCGGACGTCCAAAGTGGTCGCCGAGCCGGTGACGTGCGCGCTCACCTTGGCGCCCTGGTCGAGGTCTTCGCCGCCGACGGCGATCCCGAGCACCCGGGAGGCCGCGCCGCCGATGCCGTCGAGCTCGGTGATCGCCCGTGCGGCGATCCGCTCGACGGCACCGCCGGCGACGGTCAGGCCGCCGCGCCCGTCCGTTTCCGGCGCGGCGGCGGTCATGGTCGTCATGGCGATCAGCCCCTGTCGCGGCCGGCCAGGGCCGAAAGGTCGAGCTTGCCGTCGAGGAACCGGCCGACCAGCAGGCCGAGGGCGGCGAGGACGAGCACGACGAGGAAGGCGCCGAAGCCGCCGAACGCGCCGGCCACGCCGAGCACGAGACCGGTCAACAGGCCGAGATGGGTGGCGTTCATGAACGTTCTCCTTGCTGTGGGGCGCGGACGGCGCCGGTGGTCACTGGACGCGGCCGGATTCGGTGGTCTCGTCGGCGTCGTCGTCGCCCGGGATGTGCACGTCGGACACGTTGATGTTGACCTCGACGACCTCGAGCCCGGTCATCTGCTCGACCGCGCCGATCACGTTGCGGCGCACCGATTTGGCGAGATCCGCGATCGCGACGCCGTATTCGACGACGATCTGCAGGTCGACCGCGGCCTGGCGTTCGCCGACCTCGACGGAGACACCCTGCCCGGCGGACGCGGTGGCGCCCGGGATGCGCTCGCGCAGCGCGTTGAACGCCCGCACGGCGCCGCCGCCGAGCGCGTGGACACCGGTGATCTCGCGGGTCGCGAGGCCGGCGACCTTCTGCACGACGGTGTCGGCGATCGTGGTCACGCCCTGCGTGGAGACCAGGGCGCTGTTCTCGGTGGGGGCGGCGGAGTTCGAGTTCGGCTTGGCCGTGGTGGCGGTGTTCGTCATCGCGCTCTCCTGAAGTTCGGTTTCCGTTGCCTGCGGTGGAAGTTCTTCACTTCCACACTCCATAGACCCAGCGGCGCGAAGATCGTCACGACCTGATCGTGTGGTCTGGATCTCACCCTCCGTGGGTATGTCTTGGTCGCGCGGCTGAAGGGACCTCTGGTCTTCGCGGGGCATCTCTGTTAGGAAAGGTTCCTAACTAACTGGAGGCGATGTGCGCGGACGTGGACTGGCGGCGGCGACGGTTCTGGTGGTCCTGTGCAGCGGCTCGGCCGCCGTCGCGGAGACGACGGCGGCGCGGACGGCGCGCAACATCATCTACATCCAGGGCGACGGTCTCGGGCTTGGCCAGCGCGACCTGCTCCGCCTGGCGCTCAAGGGCAAGCACGGCAAGCTGGCGATGGACGGGCTCGCGGCCACCGGTCTCGTGCGGACGTCGTCCGACGATCCCGACGAGATCGTGACCGACTCGGCCGCGGCGGCCACCGCCCTCGCGACCGGGCACAAGACGCGTAACGGCGCCGTCGGCGTGGACGCCCACGGCCGACCGCTGGAAACGATCCTCGAACGGGCGAAGCGGGCGGGGAAGTCGACCGGCCTGGTCACCACCGCGCAGGTGACAGGCGCCTCGCCGGCGGCCTTCGCGGCGCACGTGCCCAGCAGGGACTCGCAGAGCGACATCGCGAAGCAGTACATCGAGAACAGCCGCCCGGACGTCCTGCTCGGCGGCGGCGAGGACTGGTGGTATCCGAAGGGGAACCCCGGGCTGTGGCCGGACAAGCCGGGGGAGGAGAGCCGCAGTCCTTACGGCAACCTCGTCGAACGCGCGCAGCGAACCGGCTACACCTACGTGCGTGACGGCGACGAACTGCGGAATACGCGGGCGAACCGGATCCTCGGCCTGTTCGCGAACGAGGACATGGTCGATTACGGCCCGGACGGCGTCGGGAAGTACGCGCCGCGGGTGCCGCTCCAGCAGATGGCGCGCAAGGCGCTGGACACCCTGTCGAAGAACCCGCGCGGCTTCTTCCTCTTCCTCGAAGAAGAGGGAACCGACGGGATGTCGCATGAGAACAACGCGCACGGCGTGATCGACGCGGGCCGCGCGCTCGACGCCACCGTCGCCGAGGTGATGCGGTTCGTCCGCACGCACCCCGACACGCTGGTGATCATCGGCGGCGACCACGAGACCGGCGGACTGTCCATCGAGAACCACGACCCCTCCGACACCGATCCGGATCAGGACGGTCCGTTCGACGTGCCGGGCTCGAAGCTCAAGTTCACTGTGGACTGGACGACCCACGACCACACCGGCTCCGACACCCCGGTCACCGCCGAAGGCCCCGGCGCCACCCGTCTCGGCGGCACGGTCGAGAACACCGACGTGCACTGGGTGATGCGGGCGGCGAGCGGCCTTTGAGCGGGGATCCCTGACGGTCAGCCGGCCCGCACCGATGCCGGTGTCGCCGATTCGATCGGGTCCTTCTTCTTTCCGGTGGCAGGCAACGTGGCCATGAGTACGGCCGCGCCGAGGAGGGTGGCGACCGCGATCCAGCCCGCGCCGACGTGCATGGCATGAATGAACGCGTCGTCGGCGGCCCGCGCAAGCGTGGGCCGGTCGACGGCGGTGGCGACGTGGCGGGCCTGTTCGGCGGACACCCGCGCCTGATCCCGCACCGGGCCGGGTGCGTCCGCCAGCGAAGGTTCGATCGCCCGCCGGTACACGACCGACATGATCGTGCCGCCGACCGCGATTCCGAGCACGCTGCCGGTTTGCCGCACCGTGTTGGTGACGGCGGACCCCGCACCGGCCTGGTCCAACGGCAGGTCGCCGATCAACGCGGCCGTGACGGGGCCGATCACCATGCCGATCGAGAGACCCTGAACGAGCAACAGGATTTCGATCCAGACGAGTGGGGTGTGCAGCCCGAGGAACCCGTATCCGGCCATCGTCAGCGCGGCCATCGTCAGCGCGGGCACGGTGACAAGGCGTAGCGACAGGCGGCGGACCAGGCGGGTGGCGAGGGGTGCCCCGGCGAGCGCGCCGAGAGCGGTCGGGACATTGGCCAGACCCGCTTTCATCGGTGAGAATCCGAGCGCGCCTTGGAGGTAGAAGGCGTTGTAGAAGGTGATCGCGGCCACGGCGAAGAGCAGTAATCCGAGGGCCACATTGCCGCCGCCGAACGCGCGTCGCGCGAGCAGCCTCGGGTCGAAGCCGGGCACCTTGGCTCGCAGTTCGACGAGTACGAAAACGGCCAGCAGAACCAGACCGAGAACGATCGGCGCCCAGACGTCGGCACGACTCCACGCGGTCACCTGCCCCGCCCGGATCAGCCCGTAGGACAATGCCACGAGTCCGCCGGCCGACAGCACCATTCCGGCGGGGTCCAACGGCCGCGGAGTGGGGCTGCGGAAATTCGGAACCAGCACGGCGAGCCCGGCGAACGCCAGCACCGAGACCGGGACATTGATCAAAAAGACCGAGCCCCACCGGAAATGATCGAGCAGGAACCCCGCCAGCACCGGGCCCGCGGCCATTCCGACACCGGCCGACGTCGAGAAAACGCCGATCGCGGCAGCGCGGGCGGGGCCGGTGAAGGTCCACATGAGGATGGCCAGCATGGCGGGCGTGATCAGCGCGCTGCCCACCCCCATCACAGCCCGGGCCGCGATCAGCTGGCCCGCATCGCTCGCGTACGCCGCCCACAGCGAGGATCCGGCGAAGACCGCCAACCCGCTGGAAAACACCGTCCGGTGACCGAAACGATCGCCCAAAGCGCCCGCGGTGAACATCAAGGTGGCGAAGGCCAGCGTGTACGAACCGGTGGCCCATTGCAGTTCACCGGGATCGGCCCCCAGCCCGCGGACCGGGTCCGCGAGGGTTTCCAGCGTCGTACTCAGGACGGTGTTGTCCAGCCAAATCAGCAGCGAACACAACATGAGAACGGCGAGAATCAACCGCTGCCTGAATTTCGGCAGCGTCGCAGGCGTGGTCAATGAGCACCTTCGGATATCGATCGGCGGGAACTCGAGCGACCATAAGCAAACTCCGCGACGCTGTCAAATATGGTTTTTATTGGCGATACTGTTGCGGTTGATTGAATTGTATGCCTTCGGCTGGGTTTGCGGAATGAACAATTCTGTGCCCTCGGGATGATTTGTCATTTGAGGGATTTCATGCCTTCGTGAGTGCGGTATCCAGGCGCGCGAGTCACGCCTTGCTTCACGACCGGCCGCCGAGGTCACAGCCGTCCCACTGTCACCAGGGATCACATCTGACGGTAGCGAAAGCCTCCTTCACTACCGTCAGAGTAGGCAAGGAGGCCTTCACTACCAGGAGAACGCGTACGCAGGAGCGACACCTGGCCCCCGCCACGACACATTCGACTTACCCCTCGATAACCAGGTAGGGGTGCCCTGCGGCGCCGGTCCGGTCCCTCCGGTTCGTCAGGCGACGAGACGCCGTTCCTGTGGATCGAAGCAGACCAGCTCCAGTGCGAGGGCACGCTCGACGGCGAATCTCGCGGCTTGCTCGTACTTGCTGTAGACCATGCCGAAGTAGAACAGTGGGCCGCTGGCGTTGTTGATCAGTGGTCCGTCCGACCAAGGGACGTCATCTTCGTCGTCCTCGGCGTCTGGGTCGAGATCGGGCCGGCGTGCCACCAATGCGCCGATGTAGTGCTGGATCAATATGGTCGGTGGAGTGCGTAGTCCTCCCATGTGCTCGCTGTGGAGGGTATCGAAGGTTGTGTGTGCGGCTTTGTGGTCGGCGGGACGGGGCCCTTCCCAGACGGCGAGGTGGTAGCTCATGGGCGGAGTGTCCTCGACAGGTCCGACAGTTCGGACGGAGGCGACTTCTGCTAGGTGGTGCCCGGGGACTCGGTGCTCACCGGGGCAACGTTTGTGACGGACCGCACCGGTCATCGCGTTGACCTCTAGCCTGGTCGAGGTCCGACCATGAGGCCATGACCCTCGAAGCAGACGAAATGCTCCTGTTCCGGAACACCATGCGGATCACCGACGGCCACCTGGAGCAGTTCGCCGCCGCCGTGCGCGAAGCCGTCGACTTCGTCGAGCACAACGCGCCGCAGGTGATGGTGCAGACGTTCGTGGACGCTGATCGCATGCTGGCCTACAGCTATCAGATGTACGCCGATTCGGACGCGGTTCTCGAACACTGGCGGATCTCCGAGAACCACATCAACGCCGTGTCGGAGCACTGCACGGTGGTGGACTTCCAGGTGCACGGCTCACCGGACGAACGAGTGCTGGAGGGGATGCGGGGGATGATCGACGACGGCACCGCTGTCGTCACGCCACGGATCGCGGGCTTCGTGCGCCCCCTGCCGGACCCGCACGGCACGACATGACTCGTACGCGTCGGTTCACGGTTCGCGGTCCTGGACGCGGCGTGCGATGGCGAGTGCGATCGGCGCCACGAGCCAGCACAGGTACGCGCCGGTGTCCTCGGTCAGGAACGAGACGGGAATGGAAACCCCGAACACCGCGGCCAAGCAGATGCTCCGCGTCAGGCTTTGGGTGAAGACCCGGGGCGGGCCGTCGGTCCGGTACAGGTGTTCGCGCCGGATCTCCCGGATGATCAGCGCGAACGACGCGGAGGCCAGCACCTGGACGATCGCGTAGAGGCTGAACCGGAGTGGGAAGGCTCCCTCGGCGGTGATCACCCGCGTCGCGAACGGCATCAGGACCTGCATGAACAGCCATCCCAGGGTGAGGCTGATCAGCCGGCCGTTCAGCGAGCGGACATAGGGGAAGATCTCGTGGTGGGCGCGCCAGTGGGCGGAGATCACCACGAAGCTGAGCGCGAAGGCGACGTACTCCTTGCCGTGGGCCGAGATCGAGCTCAGCATGGCGGCGGTGGTGTCGCCGTGGGGGATCGGGAGATCCAGTGCCAGCAAGGTGAGCGCGATCGCGATCACCGCGTCGACGAAGATGGTGAGCCGCTCGGCGGCGGCCTTCCCGATCGCGTGGCCGGTCTGTGTCGTCATGGTGGGCTCCCGCGGTCTCAGGCGGCGATTTCCGCGGCCGGTCGTGGGAGGGCCGCGAGTCGCCGGGATCGCACGGCGAGGATGATCATGACCGCGGGGATCAGGAGGTCGTTGACGAGGACTCCGCCGGTGTTGCCGGGGGAGTGGTCGCCGCCCGCGAACCATTGGTAGACGTGGCCGATCGCGGCTCCCCAGAGGAACATCCCGCCGCCGATGCCGATGGTGATGCGTTCACGCGCGGACGCCGAGGCGGCCCGGAAACCCATGACGGCCAGTGCGAGGTTGGCGAAGGCGATCTCGAACATGAAGGGCGTCCGGTCGAAGCCGATCGCCGTGGCCATGACATCCGGGAAGGCGAGGAAAGCGATCGTCATCCACAGGCTGCCGCAGCCGAAGGCGCCGATGGCCCACCAGCGCTGCCAGATCTCGAGTCGTTCCTCGGGTGATGTCGCGTGGCGGGCGCGGAGGAAGGCTCCGGCGGCGGGCACGACGATCCAGACCAGCGGGAAGGCGGATTGGGCGAAGTAGGAGAAGTTGTCCATGACATCAGTCTTACCTAGTTAATATTAACCAGTCAACACTCTGGTATGGTGAGGTCGTGGATGACGGACTCGCAGACCTGCTGCACCGCGTGGTCATGCTGATGGGCGAAGCGGCCCGTCGGCGCGCCGATGACTCCGGTGGTTTGACCTACAGTCAGATACGGATTCTGGGCACGCTCGAGGACATCGAGCCGACGACGCAGCACCGGCTCGCTCAGGCGCTGTCGGTCTCCGACCCGGCGATCAGCCGGGCCTTGCGGCCGCTCGAAACGGACGGTCTGGTGCGGATCACCGTCGACCCCGAACACGCGCGGCGGCGGCTGGTCCGGCTCACCGATCTCGGCCGGAAAGCCTTCCATGCCGCGGGAAAGCCGCTCTACGACGAGTTCCGCGAGGGACTCATCGCCGCCGGCTTTCCTTACGAGCGCTACCTCGAAGACACCCTTCGGCTGGCGGAAATCCTCGCGCCCGACTGAGTCCGCTGGACTCAGAGGTTGGTGATTCCGGCGCTCAGTGCCAGGGCCGCGGCTTCACCGCGTGAGGTGACGTCCAGCTTCTTCAGCAGGCCGGTGACATGGAACTTGACCGTGCTTTCGGTGATCCCGAGTGCGTCGGCGATGGACTTGTTGCGCTGCCCCCGGGCGACCAGCCGCAGCACTTCGAGTTCGCGGCGGTTGAGATTCGACGGCAGCGTCTCGTCGGTCCGGCCCGCGGCCGGTTCGAAGGGGACGCTGATGGCGACGTGGCTTCCCCATTCGGGGAGGGCGTCGATCCGGACGGTGGCGCCGAGGGTTTTCGCGCGTCCGTCGAGTTGCAGGCGCAGGCCGGCGCTGTCGAGGCTGCCCGGTCCTTGATCGCGGATGTCGAGGTGCAGTGCGGTGCTGTCGGTCGACCAGGCGACCCGGAGGCGGGTCAGCTCGGGTTGGCTGGTGAAGGCCAGCACCGCCGTGCAGGTCATCGCGCGGGCGGCGTGGGCGATCTCGCCGGGTATGGGCCGCCCGTTCTTCGGCGGGGCGACGAAGTCCAGTCGCGCGTCGTGGTGGCGCAGCATTTGCCGGATTTCCCGCCGCAGCCTGCCGAACGCGGTGTGCGCGGGTTCTTCGGACTGTGCGAGATCGGTTTTCTGGGCCGACCGGAGCGCCACCAGCGCGGCCGAGGCGGAGTCGGTCGCGGCGAGCCGGGCGCGGTGGTCGTCCAGCCGGGAGGACCGCAGTGTGGTGAGGATCGTGACGAGCGCGGTTTCGTGCGCGGCGGCCATTTCGGCGATCGTCCTGGCGCGTTCGCTGGAGGCCGCGCGGGATTCGGCGAGGTAGTCGGGGCTGGCCTGCGTCACCTGCTGGCGGATCGAGGTCGCGACGACGCCGAAGACCTCGGCCAGTGAAGCGGGATACGGGAAGCGGGTCCGGCTCGACCGGGGGACGAGCGCGAGCAGGGTGCCGATCGGGTCCTGCACGGCCCAGACGGTCCGGGTGGCGCCGCCGAGAGAGGCCGTCGTGGTCAGCTGATGGCCGGGCGGCACGCTCGCCTTGAGCGCTTCGAGTTCGGCGATGGTGATCTTGTCGGTGATCTCCCTGGCGCCGGTGACTTTGCGCGGCCGCCCGGTGCACTCCCGGGTGAAGATGACCAGAGCCTGATGCGGCCAGCGGTCGGCGAGGAAGCGCGAGAACCGGTCGGCGATTTCACGCAACGGGCCTTCGATGACGTCGCGCAGTGCGGTCAGGTCGGCGGAGTCGGGCATCCAGCGAGCCTAGCCGCCGGATTACCTGGTCGAAAGGACAGGATCCACTGGACCGATGACCAGGTCGCTTCCGAGGCTTACGGGCTTAGCCTCACGTGAAGCATGCGTCTACGCGCATGCCTGTGTTGCCGAACGGCGGAGGAAACAGGGAATGTCACAGCAGGTGCGCGGAGTGATCGCCAGGTCCCGGAACGCTCCGGTGGAGCTGACGGACATCGTGATCCCGGATCCGGGCCCCGGCGAGGTCGTCGTGTCGATCGCGGCCTGCGGGGTCTGTCACACCGATCTGACCTACCGCGACGGCGGCATCAACGACGAGTTCCCGTTCCTGCTCGGTCACGAGGCCGCGGGCACCGTGGAGAGCGTCGGCGACGGCGTGGAATCCGTACGACCCGGGGATTTCGTCGTCCTCAACTGGCGCGCGGTGTGCGGGCAGTGCCGGGCCTGCAAGCGCGGACGCCCGCAGTACTGCTTCGACACCTTCAACGCGACACAGAAGATGACGCTGACCGA
This sequence comes from Amycolatopsis sp. WAC 01375, assembly GCF_003947325.1. Classification (NCBI taxonomy): domain Bacteria; kingdom Bacillati; phylum Actinomycetota; class Actinomycetes; order Pseudonocardiales; family Pseudonocardiaceae; genus Amycolatopsis; species Amycolatopsis sp. WAC 01375. The sequence goes on along the minus strand of NZ_QHHW01000053.1, from coordinate 12,978 downwards.
CGGCACCGAGCTGACCCCGGCGCTGGGCATCGGCGCGTTCGCGGACAAGACGCTCGTCCACGCCGGACAGTGCACCAAGGTCGACCCCGCCGCGGACCCGGCCGTGGCGGGCCTGCTCGGCTGCGGCGTGATGGCCGGACTCGGCGCGGCGGTCAACACCGGCGCCGTCGGCCGCGGGGATTCGGTCGCGGTCATCGGCTGTGGTGGAGTCGGCGACGCCGCCGTCGTCGGGGCCCGGCTGGCCGGGGCGGGCACGATCATCGCGGTCGACCGGGACGAGCGGAAGCTCGAGTGGGCCCGTGAGCTCGGCGCGACCCACACCGTCAACGCCTCCGACACCGACACGGTCACCGCGATCCAGGAACTGACCGGTGGTTTCGGCGCCGACGTCGTCATCGACGCGGTCGGCCGCCCGGAGACGTGGAAGGCCGCCTTCTACGCACGTGACCTGGCGGGCACGGTGGTCCTGGTCGGCGTTCCGACGCCGGACATGCGCCTGGAGATGCCGCTGATCGACTTCTTCTCCCGCGGTGGCGCGCTGAAGTCGTCCTGGTACGGCGATTGCCTGCCGGAGCGGGACTTCCCGATGCTGATCGACCTGTACCTGCAGGGCCGGTTGCCGCTGGAGCGGTTCGTGACCGAGCGGATCCCGCTCGACGGGGTCGAGAAGGCCTTCGACGCCATGCACGCCGGCGAGGTCCTGCGTTCGGTGGTGATCCTGTGAGCGGGAACCTGAGGATCGAACGCGTCGTCACCGCCGGGGTCTTCGAACTCGACGGCGGGAGCTGGGACGTCGACAACAACGTCTGGCTCGTCGGGGACGACGACGAGGTCGTGATCGTGGACGCCGCGCACGACGAGAAGACCATCACCGAGGCCGTGGGCGGCCGTGACGTGGTCGCCGTCGTCTGCACTCACGGGCACAACGACCACGTCACCGTCGCTCCGATGCTGAGCGAACACCTGGATGCCCCGGTCGTGCTGCATCCGGGCGATCGGGAGCTGTGGGAGATGACCCACCCCGGACTTCGTTTCCGGTCTACGGAGGACGGCGAGCGGATCGCCGTCGCCGGCACGGAGCTCGAGGTCATCCACACACCGGGACACTCGCCCGGATCGGTTTGCCTGCACCTTCCCGAGGCCAAGGCGCTCTTCTCCGGGGACACGCTCTTCGCGGGCGGCCCCGGCGCGACGGGGCGCTCGTTCTCCGACTTCCCGACGATCATTTCCTCGATCAGGGAACGGCTTTTCGCCTTGCCCGAGGACACGAAGGTCCACACCGGACACGGCGACCCCACCACCATCGGTACCGAAGCGCCCCATCTGGCCGAGTGGATCGCCCGCGGACACTGAGTCCCGGCCTCAGTCGATGAGGACGTTCTTGTAGAACAGGTTCGCGTAGCGGTTGATATTGTCCATGCTGCTGCGCGAACCGAAACCCATGTACAACCGGGTTTCCCCGGCCAGGCTCCGGTAGATCCCGAGTCCCTCCGGCTCTCGGAACACCAGCGACTGCCCCGCCTTGGTCAGCGCGCGGCTCTTCACCGTGCCGGTGTTCATGTCGATGCACGTGACGTAGGAATTGATGTCGGCGGGATCCGCGTGGCCGGTACCGTCCAATGTGTACAAATACTGGCCGTAGATGGTGTACCCCTGGAACGTCACCGTCTCGCTGGACAATGCGGGCTGCGGGAAGTGCACCAGCGGCGCGCTGAAGTTGCCTGCCGCGGCGGACGCCAGCGGGTACACGCTGATGTGCATCCTGCCGCCTTCCTTGCGGCGCACCGCGATCCGCTTGTTGATCGGATCGGTGGCACAGGTGATCGTGTCGCTGCCGGTGAGGAACTTCTTCACCGACGGCGTGCCACCGTTGACGAACTTGAACCTGGCCAGCGCCGTCCCGCGACCGGCACCGGTGGGTCCGTCCGAGTCGCATTCCATCCAGATGTAGGAGTCGGTGCCCACCGGTTCGACGCCGATCGAGACACCGTGCCCGGCGTTGTTGAGATGCATCGAGCCCTGGATCTCGCCGGAGAAGTTGACCTGCGTGATGCACAGGTCGTCCCCGGTCCCGCCGTTGCGGGCGTTCACGATGAAGATGCGCACGTTCTGGTTGTCGAAGGCGAAGCCCTGCATCACGTGGTGCGACTCGTGCAGGATCTTGCTGCGGAACTCGTCGTAGGACGGCTCGGTGAGGTCGAAACGCTTGGACACCGGCATCGCGGTGATCGCGGCCGAAGCCGGTCCGGCGAACATCGCGCCGGAGCCGAGCAGTGCCGTCGTCGCGGCGAGTCCGCCGCCCATGCGCAGCAGTGAACGTCGAGAAACTTGCTCGGACATGAGCGCTCACCTTCGTCGAGTTTCGAGGTCCGATCGAAACTTCTTCAAGCTCGTACAAGATTCGTACAATGCGGCCGCGAACCCGGGCACGCCGCTCTCTAGTCCCCGCTCAAAGCCGGTGCCAGGGAAGCAGTCCAGAAGTCGGCGTAGCGTCCGCCGCGGCGGAGCAGCTCGTCATGGCGGCCTTCTTCCACGATCCGGCCGCCGTCGAGGAAGGCGATGCGATCGGCGCCCCGGACCGTCCGCATCCGATGCGCGACCAGCACGACCGTCCTGCCCGCCATCAGGCGTTCGATGCCCTCGTGGACTGCGGTCTCGTTCACCGGATCCAGCGCGGAGGTCACTTCGTCCAGAAGTACGATCGGCGCGTCCTTCAGCAGAGCACGTGCGATCGAGACGCGCTGACGTTCGCCTCCCGACAGCAGCGTGCCACCCTCGCCGACGATCGCCGCCCAGCCGCCGGGCAGCCGCTCGATCACCTCGTCCAGCCGTGCGGCGCTCGCGGCCGCCCGCAGTTCGGCCTCGGTGGCGTCGGGACGGCCCAGTCGTACGTTCTCCTCGATCGTGCCGTCGAAAAGGTAGACGTCCTGGAAGACGATGGCGATCCTCGCCATCAACTCCTCGGTGGCGACGGAGCGCAGGTCCACGCCGCCCACGCGCACCGCGCCCGCGTCCACGTCGTGGAAGCGCGCGAGCAACTGCAGCAGTGTGCTCTTGCCCGCGCCCGAGGGGCCGACCACGGCGAGTCGCTGCCCCTCGGGCACGGACAACGACAGGTCGTCGAACACCGTGCGATCGCCATGCCGGAAGGTGACGGACTCCAGATCCAGGCCGTGACCCACCGGCCGGATCGGGTCGGCTGCCTCGGGCAGGGGCTCGGTGCGCAGGACCGCGTCGAGCCTGGCCAGTTCGGAGCGCGCGGAGCGGAGTTTGCCGCCGATGTCGGCCAGCGACAGGACAGGATCGGCGCCGCGGGCGGCCAGCACCAGGATCGTCAGCACCTCCGCGACACCGATGCTCCCGCCGAGCGCGAGGTAGGTGCCCAGAAGCAGCAACACGGTGAACATCGCCTGCACCACGAGCGTCAAGCCGATCATGCCGGGCAAAACCGACAGCACGGTACGGCGGGACGCGCGCTGAAGTCCTTGCAGCGCCTCATCGAGCAACGCGAAACGGTGGGCGCTCCGGCCGCCGGCGCGCAGCACCGGCTGAGCCTGAAGGAACTCGATGACGCGGCCGGTGGCCTCGGTGTCACGTTCGTGGCGGTCGGCATCGTGCCCGGCCACCGAGCGACCGGTCCGGAGCTGGATCGCCACCACAAGGGGAACGGCGAGGAGCGCGACCAGCCCCAGCTGCCAGTTGAAGGCGAGCATCACGCCGATGATCGTCACGGGGGTGACGAAGGCGGAGATGTAGGGCCCCAGCAGATGCGCGATCACGCCCATCGTCTCCAGCACGCCCTTGCCCGCCAGGACGGACAGCTCCCCGACGCGGCCGGTGCTGTACCAGCCGAGGGGCAGCCGGGCCAGATGATCGCCGAGGCGGTGGTACATCCCCCGCAGCAACGTGGTTCCGGCGCGGAAGCCGAACAGATCGCTGACATAGCGCAGCACCGCGTAGATCGCGACCGCGCCGCCGAACATGATCAGCCAGGGCACCGCGTCCGCGGGATTGTTGCCGAACAGGGCCGTCAGCACGGGAACCAGCAGTGCGTAGGACACGCCCTCGACGACCGCGGTCATCGTCATCAAGGCCACGGTGCGACGCACTGGCCGGGCGTAGTCCTGGCCGAGGACGTGCAGCAGGGTGGGGATCATCGGTACTCCTCGGATTGCCAGAAGGCGGCGAACTTTCCGTTCCGTGCCAGCAGGTCGGCGGGTCTGCCCTGTTCGACGATCGACCCGTCGTCCAGCATCACGACGGTGTCGGCGCCCGCGATCGTCTCCAGGCGGTGGGCGATGAGCAGGATCGTGCGATCGCTCTCCAGCGTCGTCAACGCCCGCCGTACCGCCTGCTCGGTCTGCGGGTCGGCGAAGGCGGTCGCCTCGTCCAGCACCAGGACGGGGGTGGCGGCGAGCAGGGCCCTGGCAAGCGCGATCCGCTGGGCCTCGCCACCCGACAGTCCGGCTTCCCGCCCCAGCACCGTGTCGTAGCCGTGTGGCAGCTCGAGAATCCGATCATGGATGTTCGCCATCCGGGCTGCATGGACCACGTCGTCGAGATCGGCGTGCGGTACGGCGAGCGCGATGTTGTCCGCGACGGAGGCTCGCAGCAGGCGAACGTCCTGGAAGACGAAGGAGACCATCCGGTAGAGGTCATGGCTGCCGAGCTCACGCAGATCGACGCCGCCCAGGGTGACCGAACCGTGGGCCGGGTCGAAGAAACGCGGCAGCAACTGGACCAATGTGGACTTGCCGCTGCCCGAGGGCCCGACGATCGCGGTGACCGTGCCCGGTTCGAGGACCAGGTCGATCCCGCGCAGCACCTCGCGATCGGCCTCGTAGCCGAAGCGGACATCACGCAGTTCCACCCGGTGGCCCCGAGGCGCGATCGGATGCGCGGGCTCCGGCAGCGGTGCGACCTCGAGCACGGTCCTGATCCGGCCGATCGCGCGCTTGGCGGCCTGCAGATCGTCGAAACTGTGGGCGATCAGTGCCGCCACCGGGGCGGTCAAACCCAGTCCCAGCAACAGGAACGGCAGCAGGTCGGCCGGGGGCAGGCCACCGGTCGTGATCAGCACGGTGCCGCCGATCAGGACGACCAGCAGCACGAACGGGGGTGACAGCACCAGCTGCATGCCGGCCGCGAGCACGGAAAGGCCGCGTACGAAGCCGTGGTAAACGCCGACGAAGTCGTCGGTGGCCGTGCGGAACCGGCGGTGGGCGCGCCCGGCGCCGCCGAACGCCTTGACCACCGAGATGCCCTGCACGAACTCGACGACGGAATCGGCGATCCGCCCCATGGCCGCGTCGAACCGCTTCTCCTGTTTCAGCCGGGCCGGGGTCATCATCAGCGGGATGTGCGCCAGCGCCAGCGCCACCGGGATCAGCGTGATCAGCGTGAGCCGCCAGTCGATGGTGAACAGGTAGACCAGCGAGACCAGCGGCACCACGAACGCGGCGACGAGCTCGCCGGGGGCGTGGGCGATGAACGGGTGCACGGCACTGACGTCCTCGCCGACCACCTTGGCCAGCTCACCGGTCCGGCGCCGGGAGAACCAGCCGATCGGCACGCGTCCCAGCCGCGCGGCCAGATGACGGCGAAGGGTCAATTGCACCCGGCCGTCGAGAAGGTGCCCGATTCCGGACGACGCCGCGGTGAACAGCAGCCGGACGAGCAGGCCGACGGCACCGGCGATCGCGGCGAACCAGACCCGATCGTGATCGATCGGGCCAGGGACGAGCAGCGCGCGCCCCAGTTCGACGACCGCCAGCAGCGGCGCCAGTCCCGCGACCGCGCCGATCACCTGCAGGAAGACAACGGCGCCGAAGCTCCATCTGTAAGGGCGCAACAGTCCGGCCATGGACTGTCCCGCCGCGAAATCGGTCGTAGTCATCGCTCTCCTGATTTCGTGGCGGGCCGGTCAGCCGCACATCGCCGTGTCGTACAGCGCCGCGAGCGCGTCGTTGATGGGATGGGGCAGCGGAGTGCCCGTGGCGTCGAACCTGTTCCACCGCTGCATGTTCACCGCGACGGCCAGCCGCCGCTTGCCGTCGGCGCTGGTCATGGCCAGTGAGCCGGCACCCCAGACGGTGCCGCCATGCCCCCAGAAGGTGCCGGTGGGCGTCTCCATCGGGTACAGGCCCAGCCCGTAGTCGATGATCTTGCTTTCCTGGGAGACGACGCGGACGGTGCGCCGCATTTCCGCCAGCGACGACGGGCTGACGATCTCCCCGGCGAACAGCAGGCCGAAGAACCGGTTGAGATCCGAGACGGTCGAGATCAGCGATGCCGACGGCCCCACATAGGACATGTCGAAGACGCTGAAGTCGCGCGGCGGCTCGTACCTGCCGAACCACGCCTCGTAGATCCGCGACTGCGGGCCGTCGAACCGCGGTCCATCGGGAAACTCCGTGTCGCGCAGGCCGGCGCGTTCGATGACGTTCTTGGTGATGCACTTTTCGGCCGTGGCGCCGGTTACGTGCTCCAGGAGTTGGCCGAGAAGCAGATAGTTGGTGTTGGAGTACAACCCCGGAGTGTCGCCTGGCGCGGAGAAAGCCGGTGCGGCGACGCCCTTCTCGATCAGCTCGATGGTGTCGAACCGGGTGTGCCGGTGATCCTCCAGGCTCTGCGGCGTGGTTTCGGCGAGGGCCGGGAACGCCTTGAGCGAGGGGTAGACATACGGAAGGTATTCGGCGAAGCCACTGGTGTGGTTGATCAACATCCTGATCGTGATCGCGTCGCCGCGGCTCCCGGGAACCAGCCTCGGGAGGTAGCGGCCGATCGGCGCGTCGAGTCCGATCTGACCGTCTTCGACCAGCTGCAGCACGGCGGCGGCGGTGAAGGTCTTGGTGATGCTGCCGACGCGATGCCGCATGTCGGTGGTGACAGGGCGGCCGGTGGCGAGGTCGGCGACCCCGGCGGCGCCGCACCAGACCTCGTCGCCGTCACGCACCTCCGCAAACAGGCCAGGCATCCCGGCGCGGTGGACATTCTCGATGGCGATGGTCAGCTTCGCGGAGTCCAGCGGTTTCCTCACGACATACGTCCTTTCGTCTTCCCCGAGTCCGTCTCGTGCCACCATTATGCACGCAGTGCGTGCAACACCAAGTGCATAAGTTAAGCTGGGGCTCGACGAGAGGGGTGAGATGACAGGCAGAAGGCGCTGGTCGACCGAGGACATCCTGGACGCGGCGGCGGAGTTGCTGCGCACGGGCGACACCGAGTCCTTCAGTGTGCGCAAGCTCGCGGCAGTGCTCGGGACCGATTCGTCCAGCCTGTACCGGCACTTCCGCAGCAAGACCGAACTGCTGCGCGCGGTAGCCGACCGGATCCTCCTGTCCGCTATGGACGGTTACCGGCCCGAAGGCGACTGGAAGCAGCGCATCACGACCCTGGCCCTGCGCGTGCGGGAGGCCTTCGGTCAGCACCCGCAGCTCGCCGCGGTCTGGGGACGCTACGCCTCAGGCGGCACCGGTTCCCGCCTCGTCATGGAAGAAGTGCTGCAGGCGCTACGCGAATCGGGGCTGCCCGACGCGGAAATCCCGGCGCGCTACCACCGGATCGCGGTTCTCATCGCGGCGTTGATCGCCTCGGAGGCCGGGGTCAGCACCCTCACTCCCGAAGAGTACGAACAGGGAATGGAACTGTTCCGCGTCGCGGTACTCGGCGCCGATCCCGAACGCTTTCCCGCACTGGCCCATTTCGCCCGCGACGTCCGCCCTCTCGGCGAGGACCGCCTCGCCGTGTTCGAAGAGATCCTCGCCGTCCAACTCGCCCACATCGAGGCCGCGATCGGCTGAGAGGCGGACGGGCTGGTCACCTCGGTGCCGCACGCTATTGGACGCGACCCTGCCGATCAGACGGGCCGGGACGATCGCCTGCCGGAGGGAGGGCCCGAGCACCATCGTGGCGCCCATTTTCGCGGAGCATCGACGGCTGCGCGGAGTGACGCACAGCGAGCGCGGCCGCAATCAGATCGAGTGCGAGCTTTCCCCTGACGGCGCTAGCGGGGCATTCCGGCGTGAACAAGGCTGATCCGATGTCGGAAACGCTCGAGCCGCCGAGGCTGTCGGCCCTGGAAAGACTGAAGTATCAAGGCGATCCGCTCGCCGATGCCGTCGTCGCCGAGTTGGTGGCCGACGAGCGGACGAGCGCGGTGAACGAGGTCCTGGCGCAGTTCAGGGACAACGACCAACCCATTCCGGAGAACCTGCCGGAATCGGTGCGCCGGTACCTGATCGAGACCGACACACCGCCGGGTTGGGCGGATCTCGAGCGGGTCGCGGCGGCGTACGAGTTCTTCGTCGACGACGGTATGCACGTCGCTTCGGTGCTGTCGTTCGGGGCGATGGTGAACTGCTATGCCCAGCCACGGCCGTCTCGCGTCCTGTCACTGACCCACCGGCTCAACCAGCCGCACCGACGGCTGTCGGAGACCTCCCAATTCGTGCTGAACCTCATGGGCCCCGACCCGTTCGGTTCCGGTGGCGCCTTCGTGCCCACGATCCAGAAGACCCGGCTGATCCACGCGGCCGTCCGGTACTTCATCACCAGATCCGGTGAGTGGGACGTCGAGGCGGAGGGTGTCCCGCTGTGCCAGCAGGACATGCTGGGAGCACTGCTGATCTTCTCGGTGCAGGTCATCGACGGGATGCGGCGGATGGGCGTCACGGTGACCGACCGCGAAGCCGAGGATTACTACTACGTCTGGCGAGTGACGGGCGCGATGCTCGGCATTCCCGCCGAAGCGATGCCCGAAACACTGCGAGAGGCCCAAGAACTGAACGCCGGACTCGTCGAGGCGAGCTACGGTCCCTCCGCCGAAGGCACCGAACTGACCCGCAACCTCTTACGACTGTACGAAGACATGGTGCCCGGCAAGGCCTTCGACGGAGTGGTCGCCGCGATGGTCCGCCAGGTCGTCACCGAAGAGGTCGCCGACTGGCTCGAGGTGCCGCGCTCACGCGGCTGGGGTCGCGCCGTCGGCGCGGGCGTACGGGCCATGCGACTGCTGGAACGATCCGAGGATCACAGCCGGGTGGCCACGGCGGTGCTCGACAAGGCAGGCGATCTCCTGCTCGGCGGCAGCGTCCGCACCCTCACCGACGGACAGTCCACCGCCCTGACCATCCCGGCGGCCCTCCGCGAGAAATGGCTCGCCGCGGGCGTCTGCCCCGTCGCACCTCAGCGGACCTGACGCTCTCACGCAGGGCGGCTGTCACGGCCGCCACCTGCGCAGACCCGGCATTGTTAGGCTGTTCGGGTTACCGTCTTTTCAGGCCGCCGGACGAGCGGGGTCCGGCAGGCCCGACGACGGGAGCTGGTGATGGCGCGGACGGCGGGCGGCCGTGGTGGCACCGAGGTCCCCGCCTGGGTGGAGCCGATGCTGGCCAAACCGGACGGCGGCCGGCTGCGGGAAGGCCCCGAGTGGGCCTACGAGTACAAGCTTGACGGCTATCGGGCGTGCATGCGGATATCGCCCGCCGGTACGACGGTGCTGACCAGCCGCAACGGTATCGACTTCACCGCCGAGTTCGCCGGTCTCGGCGGCGTCCTCGCCGAAGCCCTGGAGGGCAGGGCCGCGGTGCTGGACGGCGAGATCGTCGTCTACAACGAGGCCGGGGAGATCGACTTCGGGGCGTTGCAGGAGCGCCGTGGCCGCTTCCAGACCCACGGAACGAGCCGCCGCGGCGAGCCTTTCGACGATGTCCCGGTGCGGTATCTCGCCTTCGACCTGCTGCAGCTGGGTACGGAGAAGTTGCTGAACGAGCCCTATGACGAGCGCCGCCTGCTGCTGACCGGGCTGCCGATGCCCGATCCCTACCGGATCTCCACGGTGCGCGGCTTCACCTTCACCGAACTCGCCGCGGACCGCCGCACCCCGGCGCATCTGCTCGAGCACGTCGTCTCCAGCGGCCACGAAGGACTGGTCGCCAAACACCGCACCTCGGTCTACAACCCCGGCCGCCGCAGCGACGCCTGGCTCAAACACCCGCTCACCCGGACCACCGAGGTCGTCATCTGTGGTTACCGGCCCGGTCAGGGCCGTATCACCGGGCGCATGGGCGGTCTTCTGCTCGGTGCCCACGATCCGGGCACCGGCGACCTCGTCTACATCGGTGACGTCGGGACGGGGTTCAGCGAGGCCGAACGCTCCCGGTTGCAAACCCGGTTGGACGCACTGGCACGGCGGAGCCATCCGTTCGCCGTCACCCCGCCGCGCGAGGACACCGTGCGGGCGCGCTGGGTGGACCCGGTGCTGGTGGGCGAGGTCGAATACCGGCACTTCACCCGCGGCGCCGGCCGCCTCCGCCACACGGCCTGGCGAGGTCTCCGGCAGGACAAGGAACCTCGCGAGGTCCTCAAGCCTCAGCAGCCCGGGCCCCGTGGCGCCGAGCCGGCCCGGATCGCCACCGAAGCGCCCGGCACCGGGGAACCACCCGAGGCACCCGTGCGGCTCGGCCCGAAGATCACCGTGCAGGCGGGAGAACGCCGCCTCACTTTGTCGAACCTGGACAAGGTGCTCTACCCGGACGGGTTCACCAAAGGCGAGGTCATCAACTACTACTCCCGCATCGCCCCCGTCCTGCTGCCACACCTGTCCGGGCGGCCGATCACGTTCATCCGCTTTCCCGACGGCGTCGAAGGTGAGCAGTTCTTCGAGAAGAACGTCCCGCACGGCGCACCGGCCTGGCTTCCCACCGTGCGGCCGGCCCGCTCCGGCTCCCGCGGCGCCGGTGAAGCGGTCACGTACGCGCTGCTCGACGAACTCGGCGCCTTGGTGTGGGCGGCCAACCTGGCCGCACTCGAACTTCACATTCCACAATGGACTGTCGGCGCCGACGGAGCCCGTCGTCCGCCGGACCGGCTGGTGTTCGACCTCGACCCCGGGCCGGGCACCTCGATCGTGCATTGTTGCCGCGTCGCGGAACGGCTTCACGACGCTCTGACCGCCGACGGGCTGACGCCGTTCGCGAAGACGTCCGGGTCGAAGGGTATGCAGCTCTACTGCGCCGTTTCCACCGGCGATCCCGCCGCGCCCTCGGCCTACGCGAAGAAACTTGCGCAACGCCTCGCACGCGAGACCCCGGACGACGTGACCGCCGTGATGGCCAAGGCCCAGCGGACCGGGCGGGTGTTCATCGACTGGTCACAGAACAATCCGGCGAAGACCACGGTCGCCCCGTACTCACTCCGCGGTCGCGACCAGCCCACCGTCTCCACCCCGGTCACCTGGGACGAGGTCCGCTCCTGCCGGCGTCCGGCGCAGCTGGTGTTCACCGCGGACGACGTCCTCGACCGCGTCGGCGAGCAGGGAGACCTGTTCGCCGGCCTCGACACGGCCCGAGCCGATCTTCCCTGACACGGGGCCCTGGCCGATCACGAAGTAGCGGCGGATCCGGGTGAGCCGACCAAGCCGCCGCGGCCGCGGGAACGAAAGCAGGCTGTCCGCGAAGGTCAGCACCTGTCCGTCGTCGTCGACGGGCGGGAAGGAGATCGCCTGTGTTCGGCAAACGCTATGCCGCCTCGATGATCAACCGTAGTGCGGAGAACGAACAGGACCGCCGCCGTTTTCTGCGCGCGGCCGGAGTGACCGGTCTGGGTGTCGTCGGTGCGGGGGCGCTCGGTGGTGTCGCCGGTCCCGCCGCGGCGGCGATGACCGCCGTGCCCGCCGTCAAGGAGACCGCAGCCGCCCAGATCAGTGATGGCGCGGTGCTCAATTTCGCGTTGAACCTCGAGTATCTGGAGGCCGAGTTCTACCTGCACGCCGTCACCGGCAACGGATTGGCGGATTCGCTCACCACCGGTACCGGCACCCGCGGCGGGGTGACCGGCGGGCGGGCGGTGCGGTTCAAGACCAAGGCCGCGCGCCAGTACGCGCAGGAGATCGCCGGAGACGAGAAGGCGCATGTGGCGTTTCTGCGTACCGCGCTCGGATCCGCGGCGGTCAGCCGCCCGGCGATCGACCTGCAGGCAAGTTTCACCGCGGCGGCTCAGGCCGCCGGCCTGGTCCGTAAAGGACAGAGCTTCGACGCGTTCGCCTGCGAGGAGAACTTCCTGCTCGCCGCCTACCTCTTCGAAGACGTCGGCGTCACCGCCTACAAAGGAGCCGCGCCACTGATCAGCAACAAGACCTACCTTGAGGCCGCTGCCGGGATCCTGGCCGTCGAGGCCTACCACGCCGCCAACATCCGCACCGCCCTTTACCAGCACAGCGGCGGCATTCTCGGCCTCGGGCTGCTCGGCCGGGATCTGCGCGAAGCCAGCGTGAAGCTTTCCAACGCCCGCGACAGTCTCGACGGCACCAGCGATCTCGACCAGGGCGTAGTCGACCGCGAGGGCCGGGCGAACATCGTGCCCACCGATGCCAACGGTATCGCCTTCAGCCGTACGCCAGGCCAGGTTCTCAACATCGTCTACCTCACCCCCAAGGCCGCCACCTCGGGCGGATTCTTCCCCAAGGGTGTCAACGGCGACGTCAACACCAGCGACGCCAACGGCTGAGCGGGCCGTGCGGGGCCGGGCGGGACGACTGGTCTTGCCCGGCCCACTGCCGTCACTCGAACGTGTCATCCGGGCCACCTGTCCGCCGGGCGGTTCGCACCGAATACCCCACAAGAAGCGGGCCCGCGCCGAGGGGCTCATTCATCCGCAGAACAAATGGAGTTGTTTTCGTGAGCAAGCTTCGTGTCGCAGGAATCGGTTTCACCGCGGTCGCCGCGCTGGCGTTGTCCGCCTGCAACGGCAATGACAACGCCTCGTCGGGCGGTTCCCCGGCGCCCGCCCCCTCCAGCGCGGCCCCGATGTCCAGCTCCGGTACGGCCGGTTCGCCCGACGGCGTGACCACGAACGCCGACGTGTTCGGCCCGGCGTGTTCGCAGTTGCCGCAGGGCAGCGCGCCGGGTTCGCTGGACTCGATGGGCCCGCAGCCCGTCGCCAGCGCCGCGTCGACCAACCCGCTGCTGACCAAGCTGG
>NZ_QHHW01000052.1:0-208884 GCF_003947325.1 Amycolatopsis sp. WAC 01375 | reverse complement strand
CGTCCTGAGTAAGACCTTGATCCAGACCATTCTGGATCTTTTCCCGCTCCTCGCGCGTCAACCGGGCTCCTGGCATGACGATCTCCCTATCAGCCGCCACCACTTGCAACAACCGATTGAAACCGCCGGCCCCTTTGAGACGTTGAAGGTCTCAAAGGGGCCCTTCACGACACACCGCGGCCGGGCAGGAACGCCCCCGTGAGCCTCAGCGCCACAGCGACAGCGCGTGAAAGACCCCATCCTTGCGCCTAAGTACAGGAAGGGGACCTTCATGAACTTCAAACCAGGCATCACGCAAGAAGCGCCGCAGGTCACGCAGTAGGTACCCAAGACGAGGCTCGCCAGAACGACACTCGCCACTCGCGACCCCTTCACAAAACGCCCGAATCAGACACTGCCACCTGGAAAGAGTCCCCTGTGGACGGTCGAGAAGGTGTCCGGCCACCGTGACGGGCCCCTGTCATCAGAATCCGAATCGACACCCGCCACCCACTTCACCAGCAGTTATGCGACTTTGCCGAGACCCTGCCCCCGCGGGCAGGGAAGGAGGCCCTCGCTACCCGCCGAGGTGACCGCCGGGACGGCGCGCTCGGCCGGCCCGACGTTCCCTGTGCCTGGACGCGAAACTCGCGTGACTGGAGCCGAAACTCTCACAGCGTTAGACCCTCTCACTTTCCCTCTTGACGTTATCCACCGTCTCGCTATAGCTTCTAACTATAGCGATAGCCGCTAACCGAGCGGCTCGCGAACAGAGGGAGAAGGATCATGTTCGGCACCTCACGCCGTCGGCTCGCCGCCCTGCTCACGGTTCCGCTGGCCCTCGCCGGCGTCGTCGGCGCCACAACGCCTGCCCAAGCTCACGGCCACAAACCGACTTCCCTTACCTGTCAAGGAAAAGGCATCGACCGCGCCGCCAAGGTGCACTACCGGACCGAAACCTTCATCAAGGCGCCGCCGCGCACCGTCTGGAACCTGCAGACCGACGTGGAGGCTTGGCCGTCGTGGCAGAACCCCGTCCTCCCCGTCACCATGAAACGCCTGGACCACGGCCCGTTCCGCAAGCATTCCCGGTTCCAGTGGACGATTTCCGTCCCGCCCGGCATGCCCTACCCGCCCGGTGACGTGACCATCGTGTCCACCGTCCGGCAGCTCCAGCCCGGCAAGTGCATCCGCTGGACCGGCCCCCTCGACGGCCCCGGCGGCATGCACATCGACGGCGTCCACGTCTGGACCTTCGTCAAGGTCCCCGGCGGCGTCATCGTCCGCACCGAAGAGAGCCACACCGGCCCGCAGGTCGACAAGGACGTGCCCAACTCCACCGAGATGCTGGGACAGGGCCTCGAAATCTGGCTGAAGGATCTCAAGACGGCCGCCGAAAAGCGGTAGCGAAGACGCCTCCCGATAAACTCCCCCGGATGCGGATCATCGGGCCGGACGACGCTCTTCCCGGACGCCGGATCCGGCGGGTCGCGGTGGCGGGCCCCGCCGGATCCGGCAAGTCGACGCTGGCGCGAACCCTGTGCGAGCGCATGGAGTTGCCGTTCGTCGAGTTCGAGTCCTTTTTCCACGCACCGGGCTGGACGGTGCGGGAGACCTGGCAGGCCGACGTCCTGGAATTCCTCACCGGCGACGAGTGGGCCATCGAATGGCAGGGCGAAGAGGTCCGGGAGCGGATGACCGAGCGGTTGGACGTCCTCGTCTGGCTCGATCATCCCCGTGCCCTGACCGTGGCACGCACGGTCGTCCGGACGCTGAAACGTCGTGTGGGGCGCGGCTCGAAGATCGCCGGCGGCAACGTCGAAGGCCCGCTGTACACGTTCTTCACCGACGGCGACCACATCGTCAAGCTCGCCTGGCGCTACCACCCGATCATGCGCGCTCGCGTGCACAGGGTCATCGCCGAGAACCGGTATCCGGACCTCGTCGTCGTCCGGCTGCGGGGTCAGCGCCAGGTCGATCGCTGGCTCGACGGACCCCTGACCCGGAACCTCCGCTAGCGAAGATCGCGGACTCGCCAGACCACACCGAGCCGAGCGTCGATCCGCTCCACCCTGAAACCCTCGCGCTCGTAGAAGGCTGCCGCGCGTTCGTTGGCCACGAAATGCTCGATGTACAACCGTTCGGTGCCCGGCGGCAACTGTCCGATGAGGACGTCGAGCAGCCGCCTGCCCAACCCGCCACCTCGATGACGAGGGTGCACGTACAGCTTGTAGATCACGTGCTCCGCACCGTCGAGTCCGCGCTGTCCGACACCCACCAGGTGCCCGCCGTCGTCGGCGACCACCACCGAACCGCGGGCAACGGCGCCCGCGACGTTCGTCTCGTTCCACCACATCCGCACCTGCAGGGCAGCGGCTTCTTCGCCGATCAGCGGCGCGTAGTGGGCTTGGACGTGCTCCTCGCCGAAGCGGCAGATGGCCATGACGTCGTCTCGATCGGCGTCCCGCACGATCGGTCCGGTTTCCATCGCGGTTCCTCTTCCAGGCTCTGGCCCGAACCACCACCACCGGAGGACCTTTCGGGCAATACCTGATCATCCGGGTTGTCCGAACGCCCGCGCGGTGGTAACGATACGTGACGATCTCGGGCAGTTCCGCAGAGCGCCTCGTCGACCTCGCACTCTCTCCGATCGTGCCCCATCCGAACCGAGCCAAGGCGACGCATGCAACCCAATTTCGACGCAGGTGAGGACTTCGCGCTCCTTTTGGAGCGAGAGGCCAAGAAACTCCAGGAAAAAGCCGAAGCCCTGACGGCCGCGTTCACCTCTTCCGCGTCCACGGTGCGGTCCCCCGACGGCTCGGTGACGGTGACGGTCGAGGCCAACGGCTCGCTGAGCGCGATCGAGTTCGGCAACCGGGCCACCGCGCTCGGACCCGCGCGGCTCTCCTCCCTGGTCATGCAGACGGTGCGCGAGGCCCAGCGCAAGACCGTGGAGAAGGTCACGGAGTCGTACACCGAGATCAACGGCAACGACGAGGCCGCCGAGCTGGTCCGCACGTTCCTGCCGAAGGTCGAGGACGAGGAAGACGCCCCGGAGAGTCCCGAGCAGGACAAGTGGGCTCCCGAGGCGCACCACGAGGACCCGCGGCCGCAGGCGGGCTTCCGGCCGCCGCCCCCGCCGCAGGCAGGCCCCCCGATGCCGCCTCAGCCCGGCCGTCCCGTGCGGCCGCCGAACCCCCCGGCGCCGCGACCCCGGCGACCGGCCACCCCCGACGACGATGAAATGAGCCCGTGGTGAGCGGATTCGGTGTCAAGACGGAAGCCCTGAACGAGTTCGCCGGTCACCTCGACAAACTCGAGGACGCGCTGCGGAAGAGCGCCGGCATGGTGGGCAGCTGTGTGGCCGACCCGGGCATCTTCGGCATCTTCGGCGGCCAGATCTACGGCGCCGGCGCGAGCATGCACTGCGGGAAGGCGCGGGACCACCTGAACAAGTACTCGGAGAACGTGCAGGAGTTCTCGGACAGGGTGCGCGAGGCCGCGAAGAAGTACGACGCCAACGAGCAGGAGGCGGAGAAGCTGATCACCGACGCCGGTAAGGGCATCGACGAGGTGAAGGTCAAGTGAGCGACGAATACCGCCCGAACGACTTCGGCAACGGCAGCGGCACCAAGGCCGACGACTTCAAGGACGAGAACCGCAGCTTCCTCGCGGGCAGCGGGGACACCGCGGGCGCGGGCTTCTTCGATTCCGCGTTCTCACTGAAGAAGGCCGTCGACGACGGCGACAGCCTCAGCATCGGGCTGGCCTCGGCGGGGATGGCGATCGAGGTCCTCGGCATGGTCGTCGACCCGATCGGGTCGCTGCTCACCGCCGGGATCGGCTGGCTGATCGAGCACATCGTCATCTTCCGCTGGCCGCTGGACTTCCTGATGGGTGACCCGAAGGGCATCGAGGCGGCCAAGACGGCGATCTACAACGAGGGCAAGGTCGTGAAGGAGTGGTCGGAGGACCACGCGGCCGCCACCAAGAAGTTCATGGAGAAGTGGGACGGCGAGGCCGCCGACAAGTTCCGTGCCGACATGGAGGGCGTCGCCGCCCAGATCGACGCGCTCGCCGAGTACGTCAATTTCGCGGGCAAGCAGATGGGGATCGCCGGTGCCGTCATCGGCGCGGTCCGCGGCATCGTCCGCGACATCATCGCCATGACGCTGGCGGGCATCCTCAAGGCCGCGATCGTGGCGGTGGCGCTGGCGCCGGTCACCTTCGGCGGTTCGATCATCGCGGCGATCGCCTCCATCATGACCACGGTCGGGGTGGCGATCGCCAAGATCGCCAAGCAGATCGCCGACACGGCCAAGAAGCTCGCCGAGATGATCAAGATCCTGGCCAAGACGCGCGGGGCGGCGGACGACGTCGTGAAGCTGACCCTCGGCGGCGGCAAGGTCACGCTGCCCAAACCGAAACCCGCCGGCGGGACGCCGATGCCCGGCGGCAAGAAGCCGATCGAAGGCCCGCCCACCAAACCGTCCGACACCACTCCGGAAGCCACACCCAAGCCCCCTCGGGAAAAGCTCAGCGACATGCCCCTCCGGGTCGTGCGCGAGAAGCTGACGAAGGTGCTGGAGGGGCGCCCCGAGGCGGCGGACATCTTGAAGCGGTTCGACTACTGGAACAGCTTCCCGATCGGCGACCTGCACAAGAGGTTCCCGAAGGTGGCGGACGCGATCGAGAAGACGACCAAGATCCTCAGCGACCCGACCTACGGCGCTTCGGGCATGGCCGGGAAGACCATCGTCGAACTGACGAAGGCCATCCCGCCCGCCGTGAACGAGAAGCCGCCGGAGGACAAGGAAGAGAAGTAGGTATCGGCGGCCCCGTACCGGTTTCGGTACGGGGCCGTTTCGTGCTTTCGTTCGGTCCATGACTGAACGGGTGAACATCTCCTCCGGCGGGGACTTCGAGCGGGTCTTCGGCTACAGCCGGGCGGTGCGCGTCGGCGAGCACATCCACGTTTCCGGGACGACGGCACGGGAACCCGCCCGTTCGGGCGACGCGTACGAGCAGGCGACGGCCGTGCTTTCGATCATCGAGACCGCGCTGCGGGACGCCGGTTCGAGTCTGGTCGCGGTGGTCCGCACGGTCACCTACGTGACCGACATCAAGGACGCCGAACTCGTGGCGCGGGCGCACCGCGAAGCCTTCGGCGACGTGCTTCCCGCGGCCACGATGGTCGAGGTCTCGGCGTTGCTCGACCCGAAGATGAAGGTCGAGATCGAGGCCTACGCCATCGAAAAGTAGGTCACCTCCCGAACGAACCGACCAGCGCTTCGGGAGCTTCGCGCGTCTCGTAGAGCTTCCAGAAGGCGTCGGCGAAGACATCGGGATGGATCACCTCGGGCTCGAAGTCCAGCGGGCTCGAGGTGAGCACCCGATGCGGCACACTGCCCTCGATCAACGCGCCGACGTTGACGGCTCCGGCGTAGACGCCCTTCTCGGCGAGCACGGCGTTCAGATTGTGGAAGTAGTTCCGCAGCGCGGCCTGCGCCATGCCGGCGTTGCCGAGGAAGGGCGCCGGGTGCAGACCGGATTGCCCGGCGGTGAACAGGATCGCGCCGTCGCCACGTTCGGTCATGCCCGGCAGTACGGCCCGCACCAGCGCCACCGCGGACACCAGGAAGCGGTCGAGGATGAGCCGGAGGTTCTCCGGATCCACGTCGAGCACCGGCACGATGCCCTCTCCCATGGTCCCGCCGCCGGGATTGAACGCCAGCGCGTCGATGCGGCCGATGGCGGTGACGGCGGCCGCGAGCTGTTCGGACTCGTAGACGTCGGCGACGAACCCGCTCGCTTCGATGCCGTCCTTGGCGAGTTCGGCGACGAGCGCGTCGAGGTTCTCGGTGGTGCGCGCGACGAGGGCGATACGGAAACCCTCGCGGCCGAAGCGACGAGCGAGCGAAAGTCCCAGCACCGGTCCGGCGCCGAAGATCGCGAACGTCTTGGTCATGGCTCCTCCAGGAGAACTAAGTTGAGGTTCTCCTCAACTTATACCCGTAACTTGAGGGTCCCTTCAACTTGACTACGATGGCGTCATGGCCAAACCTCTGCGGAAGGACGCCCAGCGCAACCGCGACCTGCTGGTGCAGGCCGCGAGAGGGCTCTACGCGGTGCGCGGCCTCGACGTCCCGCTCGAAGAGATCGCGAAGACGGCAGGCGTCAGCATCGGCACCCTGTACAACCACTTCCCCCAGCGCGCGGATCTGGTGAACGCCGTGTTCGCCGACCGGGCCGCGACCGTCGCGAAACTGGCCGGACACGCGCTCTCCCTCGACGACGCCTGGGCCGGGTTGACGTACTTCGCCGAACGGATCTGCGAACTCCAGGCCGCCGATCGCGGTTACAACGAACTCGCCTCGACGCGTCCGCCGCAGACCGAAGATCCCGAACACGGCTACGAACTCATGACCAGGATCGTCGAGCGAGCCAAGGAAAGCGGTGACCTTCGCGCCGACTTCACCCTCGAGGACATGGCCTTTGTGACCTGGGGGATCGCGCGCACCGTGGAGGCGACCGCGGCCGTGCGCCCGGAGGCATGGCGCCGCCACCTCGCGCTCCTGCTCGACGGCATGCGGGCCACGGCCGCGAGCCCGCTGCCGGAGCCGCCACTGTTGCCCGGCGAACTCGCGCGGCTCATGGGGCACTGCGACTGAGGGCAACCCGCGGGCCCTCCGGTGCGTGTTCACCCCGGAGGGAGATCCGATGAAGACGAAACTCCTGCTCTTTTCCCTGGTGGGTGCCCTGTTCGCGGTTTCGGCCTGTTCGAGTGGGCCGCCGCCCGCCGGGCCTGCGACAGTCACCGTCACCCCGCCGTCACCGTCGTCGCCGTCGCCCGCCGGGCCCGATCCGAAGGCCGTCGCCTGGCTCGACGGCGTGTGCGGCGCGGTGTACGGCTATCTGAAGGCCCACGACGAATACTCACGCAAACAGAAGCCGGGAATCGAAGTCACCCGCGGCGCCCTGAAGGAAGAACTCGGGATCCGCGCGGGATTCGCGGGCGAGGTCGTCGACGACCTCGCCGCGCTGCCCCCGTCACCGATTCCCGGCGGTGACGCGGTGAAGAAGTCCCTTGTGGACCGATACGCCGCGGCGAGGGACGCGGCGGCCGCGGGCAAGCAGCGTCTGGAGAAGTCCGGCAACGAAGCCGCCATGGACGCCGCGATCGCGGCGATGGACGCCACGCAGAAGCCCGTCACGGACACCCCGGATCTCCTGCCCGCGCTCAAAATCGAGACACCGGGCCTGATGGCCGTCGCGGCCGAGGCCAAGAGTTGCGCTTCTCCCCACTGACCGAAGCTTCACCGCGAACGGAGTCTCCGATGAAGACGAAAGTATTGCTCGTTCCCCTAGCCGTGGCCCTGTTCGCGATAACGGCCTGCTCGGGTGAGCCGCCGCCTGCCGCCGCACCTGTGACAGTCACCGCCACCCCGTCGTCTTCGGTACCCGCCGCTCCGGACGCCAAGACCGTCGCGTGGCTCGACGGGATGTGCGGCGCGCTGTACGGCTATGTGAAGGCCAGCAACGATCACGCGAGCAAACAGGCGTCGGGCGTCGAAGTGACGAGGAGCTGGCTGAGCGAAGACCTCGGGGTGCGCGCCGGACTCGCGGACAAGGTCATCGGCGAGCTGGCCGCGCTGCCCCCGTCACCGGTCCCCGGCGGCGACGAGGCCAAGAAGTCCATTGTGGACCGCTACACCGCGGCACGGGACGCGGCGGCCGACGGCAAGCGACAGCTCGACGCGTCCAAGGGACAGGCCGCGCTGGACCAAGGACTCAAAGCCCTTGAAGCGGCCCAGAAACCACTGACGGAGACGACCGATCCCTTCGCTTCCGTCAAAATGGACACCCCGGACTTGGCGGCCGCCGCCGCGGCCGCCAAGAAGTGCGTGCCCGGCTCCTGACCCAGCCCTCGGCGAGTTCCGCCGCCAATCACGCGAGTTCCGCCTTCAATCACGCGAGTTCCGTGCCTGGACACGCGAATCACGCCAAACGTCTCGTGAGCGACGAGGACGGTGACCAAGACTGGCGCGTTCCAGGGCCCGGCCCTGTGTCGCGAAAGCCACTTTGAGGACGACTGGCGTCTCGAAAGTGGCTTTCGCGACACCCTCAGGACTCGATCTCCGCCGTGATCCCACCCGCCGCGGCAAGCGCGCGATGCAGCGCCAGCTCCGCCGTCGGTCCTTCGGCCAGCACGATCCCGGTGCAGGACCGCTGATCCGTGAGGTGCCGGATCTCGTCACCGGGGCTCGCCGTCGGATACCACTCCGGCGCGCCCGGCAGGCCGGGCAACCTGTCGAGCCCCGACCAACCCTTCAGCACACCTTCCGCGGCCGGGTACGCCAGGACGAACCCGATCCCCGGTCCCCCACCGACCTCCTGGGTCAGCAGAGCGGGTTCCTCGCCCAGCGCCATGTCGATCATCGCGGAATACACGTTGGTGTCCAAAGACCGGCACAGCGCCTCGCCGAGCATCGCCCCGCCGATCCGGATGTTGATCTCGACGACCTCCGGCCCGTCGGCGGTGAGCACGAATTCGGTGTGCGCGAAGCCTTGCTCGTGTCCGGCGGCCTTGAGCACCCGCCCGATCCAGTCGGCCAGTCCGGCGTATTCGGCCTCGGGGAACGCCACCGGGAACGCGGCAGCCTCCTCGCGTCGCACGGGTTCGGGTGACAGCTGACGGGAGAGGATCCCGAGCAGCCGCGTCCTTCCTTGCCAGGTGACGGTTTCCGCGCTGTAGAGCGGGCCGGCGAAGTACGGTTCCGCGATCAGATGGCCCTTGAGCGGCGTTTCGTTCGCCTCCAGCCTGGCTCGCTCGAGTTCGTCCCGGTCACGAACGAGCCACACCCCGCGTGACGACGTTCCCGAAGAATCCTTGACCACCAAGGGAAATCCGAGCTCCTCGGCGACCATGACGGGTACCGGCCTGCCCCGGGTGAGCCCGTGTTCGTACAGCAGATCGCGCACGGAACCCTTGTCCCGCAAGACACGGACGGCGGCCGCGTCGGGGCCGGGCAGGCCCAGCCGGGCGGTGAGTTCCGCGCCGGGAAGCGCCCACGTGTCGGTCGAGTTGATGATCCCGGCGAGGTCCGGGATGGCCCGCAACGCCGCTTCGCAGGCCGCGATGTCGGTGGTGTCGATGTCGACGACCTCGACCCTGTCCGGCCCGAGGGTGCCGAGTTCGTACCGGTAGATGTCGCGGTTTCCGGTGAACAGCACCAGTTTCCGCCCGGCATCCGCCGCGGCGTCGGCCAGCCTGCCCAGGCCGAACGTCAAGGCTTCCAACAGGACGACGGTCACGACGCCCGCTCCTTCCGGTACAGCGGCTGCGCGGGTATCCCGAAGCGGCGGCGGCTCCAGTCCATCGCCGCCCACGGCAGGGCGAGTTCGTCCAGTGAAGCGATCTCGCGCGGCGCGAGCCCCGCCGGGTCGACCGCTTCCCGATGCCGGGCGAAAACCCTTGCCGTGTAGCGATGTCCGATGTCGGCGCCGATCACGACGTGCGTCCGATCCGGGTTCCGCACCGCTTCCCAGCCCGCGACGAGGTACGCGGCACCGGTGGAAAGCCCGGCGAAGACGGCGTGGTCGCGCATCAGGCCGACGGTCGCGGCCATGGCGTGCACGAAGTCCAGCCAGTGGATCCGGTCGTACAGTTCGTGATCGACGTTGCCGAACGGGATGGCGGACCCGATCCCCGCGATGATCGCGTCCGGATCGGTGAACCGCTCGCTGCCGAAGGTGACACTGCCGAACGGCTGCACGCCGGTGAGGCGGACGTCCGGATCGCGTTCGCGCAGTGACCGCGCGATCCCGCCGGTCGACGCGCCGGTGCCCACACTGCCGACGACGGTGAGCGGCCCGGACGGCAGCGCGCGGGCGACGAGATCGGCGACCTCGCCGTACCCCAGGTAGTGCACGGGATCGTGGTACTGGCGCATCCAGTGCATCCCCGGATGGCGTTCCAGCAGTTCGTGCACGCGCGCGACACGGCGCCGCTGGTCGAGCCGGAGGTCATCCGACGGCGGCATCTGGTCCACCGTCGCGCCCAGGATCTCCAGCTGCGAACGCATGGTGAGATCGACGGTGGTGGAGGCGACGATATGGCAGCGCAGACCGTAACGATGACAGGCCATCGCCAGCGCGAGCGCGTAGATCCCGCTGGAGCTGTCGATCAGCGTCTGCCCTTTTCGGACGGTACCGTTCGCGAGCAGCGACCGGACCGCGCCGAGCGCCGCGTAGACCTTCAGGGTTTCGAAGCGGATCAGCACGACGTTCGGCTCGAGCCGGATCAACGCCGGTGTCTTGATCGCGTCGGTGACGTGCTCGTGGACCAGCGCGGACATCGCGTTCACCGGCCGATCGAACGCAGGTACGCGGCCAGTGATTCGGCGCCCGCCGCGTTGCGCGGGCCGCTCACGAGATCCCCGTAGGAGACGACGTGGAACCGGTTGTCGCGCACGGCGGGGGTGTTCTTCAGCTGTGGCGCGGATTTGATGAACGCGATCTTGTCCTTCGCCGGCTGGTCCGCGTAGTCCACCACGACGATCACCTCGGGCTCGGCCTTCACCACCGCTTCCCAGCCGACGCTGCCCCAGCCGTCCTGGAGGTCGCGGAAGACGTTGGTCCCGCCCGCGGCGTCGATGATGTCGTTGGGAGCGGCGTGTTTTCCGGCGGTGAACGGCTGGTCGGTGCCGGAGTCGTAGACGAACACCTTGGCGGGCGGGGTCTTCGGTGCTCCGGCTCGGACCTTGTCGAAGCGTCCCTTGAGGTCTGTGACCAGTTCGTCGGCCCGCTGACGGACGCCGAAGATGTCGCCGAGATTGCGCAGGTCGGTGTAGAGCGCCTCAAGCGGCGTCACCTCCGACTTCGCGGCCGGATACTCCCAGCAGGTCTCGGTGTGCAGATAGCTCCGGATGCCGACCTGCTCCAGCAGCTTCGGCGTGATCCCGCGTTCCTCGCTGAAGCCCGAGTTCCAGCCGGCGATCACCCAGTCCGCCTTGGCGTTGACCAGGATTTCACGGGTGACCCGCGAGGTTCCGAGCCGTTCGACCTTGGCGTAGTCGTCCTTCCACGGCGACCCGGCGATCGACGGATCGCCGAGCGAGTTCATCACGTAGCCGCGCATCCGGCCGGCGAGGCCGAGCGCGAACATCTTCTCGGCGCCGGAGACGTCGTAGGCCACCGGGCGCTGGGGCGCCGGGAAGGTGACCTGCGCACCGCAGTTGGTCACCGTGGCCTGTGCCGGTGCGGCCGGTCCGGCCTCGACCTGGGCACCGCAGGCGCTCAGAAGCAGCGCCGCGGCGAAGAGCGCGGTCACCCTGGACGGCTTCATCGTGTGATCCCCTCGGTTTCATCGGCGGGAAGGTCGTACAGCAGCTGGAGCGCCCCGGTCACGGGATGGGTCACCGGGGTGACCTCGACGCCGAACACGGCGCGGACCGTTTCGGGCGTGAGCACTTCGGCCGGGGTTCCGCAGGCGGCGAGTGCTCCGCCGCGCAGCAACGCGATCCGGTGACAGACGGCGGCGGCGAGGTTGAGATCGTGCAGGGCGACGAGCACGGTGAGCCCGCAGTCGCGCAGGAATTTCAGCAGTTCCACCTGGTGGCGGACGTCGAGGTGATTGGTCGGCTCGTCGAGGACCAGCACCTCCGGTTCCTGGACGAGTGCCCTCGCCACCAGTACCCGTTGCCGTTCGCCACCGGAAAGTGTCAGCACGCTGCGCTGGGCGAGATGGGTGATGTCCATCCGCCGCAACGCTTCCCGGCACAGCGCGCGTTCGCGGGCCGACAGCCGGAGATTGCCGCGCTGATGCGGCGACCGGCCGAGCGCGACGACCTCCTCGACGGTGAAGTCCAGATCCGCCCGGCTGTCCTGGGTGAGCGCGGCGATCCGGCGGGCGGTGTCGCGCAGGCCCTGTTCCGCCAGGTCGACGCCGTCGAGCAGGACGGCGCCGCCGGACGGGGTCAGCGCCCGGTAGACACAACGCAACGCCGTCGACTTGCCGCTGCCGTTGGGGCCGAGGAGGCCGACGACCTCGCCCGCGCCGACGTCCAGGCGCAACTCGCGGATGAGCGTCGATCCGGCCACCTCGACGGAAAGTTCGCGCAGGGACAGCATCAGCGACCCCCGAACGCGTAGCCGCGGCGCCGCATCACGACGAGGAACACCGGGACGCCGATCAGCGCGGTGATCACGCCGAGCGGCAGTTCCTCCGGCGCGACGAGGGTGCGGGCGAGCAGATCGACCCACACCAGGAAGACCGCGCCCACCAGCGGCGCGAGCGCCAGCACGCGGCGATGCCCCGAACCGGCGATCATCCGCACCACATGCGGCAGGACCAGACCGACGAACCCGATCGAGCCGCTGACCGCCACCAGCAGTCCGGTGACGACCGCGGTGAGCAGGAAGAGCCAGCGGCGCAAAGCGGCGGCGTCGGTGCCGAGGCTCATCGCGGTCTCGTCGCCCATGGACAGGACGTCGAGCGCGGTGCCGTACCGCAGCAGGACCACGATCGCCACGGCCACCCCGAGCGCGGCCAGCGGCAGGGACGCCCAGGTCGCCGCGCCGAGGCTGCCCAGCAGCCAGAACAGCACGGTCTGCGCGGCCTGGCCGCTCGGCGAGAGGTAGACGAGCACGCTCATCACGGCTTGGAAGCCGTAGGTGAGCGCGACCCCGGTGAGCACGAGACGCAACGGCGTCAGGCCGAATTTGCTACGGGCGGCGAGATAGACGATCGCCGTCGCGCCAAGCGCGCCGAGGAAGGCGGCCGTCGACAGCGCCAGCACGCCGAGCCCGGCGAACAGGCCGAACACCACGACGGCGGCGGCACCGACCGAGGCACCCGACGAGATCCCGAGCACGAACGGGTCGGCGAGGGCGTTGCGGACCAGCGCCTGCACGGCGACCCCGACCACCGCGAGCCCCGCGCCGACCACGGCCGCCAGCAGCACCCGCGGCGTGCGGACCTGCCAGACGATCGAGTACCCGGTGACCTCGTCGCCGGTGATGGTGCCGCCGGTGATGGCCTTTCCCAAGTAGCGCAGGACATCCGGGAGAGCGACGCTGGACGGGCCGAGCGCGATGCCCGCGATCAGCGAGATCACCAGCGCCGCCGACAGCAGGAGCACCGGAGCGGTGAGCCGCAGCGAGCGGGCGGCTTTTTCGTCGGGCCCGGCGTCGTCCGGTTCGGCGAACAGGCGAAGCGGTTCAGCCGGCACGTTCACCACGCACGATCAGGCGGCGTGCGTGGGTGTCGTACGGCGAGCCGTCGAAGTCACCGAAGCACTCGACGCCGGTGAAGCCCACCGTCTCGAACAGCGCCTTCAGTTCCGCCGCGCTGTACAGGAAGGACAGGATCGACGCCTGCTTCGCCGCGCCGTCGCGGACCAGCGTCCATTCGGTCTTGAGGCGGGTCCAGTCATCGAGGATTGTGTCGCGCATGAACACCGTCCCGCCGTCGACGTCGACCGCTTTCGGACGGCCGACCCAGCCCGCGAGCACCTCCTTGCCGAGGACGTCGATCAGCAGCCTTCCGCCGGGCGCGAGACTCGCGTAGGCGTTTCGCAGCACGGTGAGGTTGTCGCCGGGCTCGGTGAAGTAGCCGAATGACGTGTACATGTTGATGATCAGGTCGTACGCGCCGGGCTCGGCGTACTCGAGCATGTCGGCCTGGATCAGTTTCGCGGCGACTCCGGCGCTTTCGCAGGCCTCTCGCGCGCGTTCGAGCATCGCCGGGCTGAGGTCGACGCCGGTCACGTCGGCGCCCTTCTTCGCCAGCGGCACGATGTGGATCGCCGGGCCGCACGCCAGATCGAGCACCTTCGCGCCGTCGGCGACCTGGAGCAGCGGTGACGTGGCCGTCAGGCGTTCGGCCTCTTCGGCCCGGCTGGGCGGGAACATCACGTCCGCGAAGCCGACCCACAGGTCGTCGTCCTCGTACCAGTGCATCTCTCTCCGCTCGCCGGGCCGCATTCAGCCCCACAAGTCGTCGAAAGGTCGTCTTCGGTTCCCGGTTTCACCGCCTTTCTCGTGGAGTTATCACGCGAGTGCCGGTCCAGGTGGTCGTGAGTGGCGATTCGGGTTCTAACCCGAATCGCCACTCACGACCAGCCGCACGCTCAGGGAGGCGGGATCAGATCGATGAGGAACGTCTGGTCAGGCGCGCCGGAGCAGCGTTCCCGGACGACCTCCGTACCCGCGACGGTGTCCATGTCGCGCAGGCCGAGGCATTGGCTGGTGCCGACGGGACGGATGACGAACCGCCCCTCCTCCGTCGGACCGGCCGAGCCGATGGTGAACAGCTGGTCCATACCATCGTCGTCGCAGTCGTCGCGGGGTTCGATCAGGTCGTGCCCCAGTCCCTCGTTCACGATCGTGAGGCAGCCGACCCCGGTTTCCGGATGGTGCCACTGGATCTGCACGGCGTTCTCTTCGCCGACCGGGTCGATGAACAGATGCGGAGCCGCGTCGCTGCCGCAGAGCTGCTGGGCGACGACGGTGCCGGCGTAGAGCCTGGTCCGGTCCGTCCCCTCGGCGAGACAGAACTCGGGAGAGCGGGCGGGGCGGATCTGCGCCCAGCTGCCCACCTCCCGGATGTCCAGCCCCGGCACCACGGCCGCGGTGTCCTTGCCCTTCGTGGCCGCGCCGAAGGACCGGGTCAGATAGCCGAGTGCCCCGACGAGGACGATGCTCACGACCGCGGCCACGATCAGCGGCCCACGCCAGCGCCGAGGTCGCCGGGCCGGCGGCGCGGGCTCCGGTTCCGGAGGGAGCGCGGGAGTCACCTTCACGTCGTCGACGAGCCGCAGCGGGACCCCCATCGCGATCCGCGTCCGGGCGCCGAGCCACCGCCGTACGTCTTCGTCGTTCAACCCGCACGCGCGCGTGAACGTCTCGACGAACGATTCGCGGGGCAGTGTGGTCCGGCCGAGAGTGGTCGCGACCGTACTCGCCGGAAGCGTTCCCCCGAGTTCTTTCGCCCGTCCGGCCAGCTGTCGATAAGTCAATCCGGACCACGTTCTCAATACACGCAGTGCCGCCGTGAACTCAGCCGGTGAAGACGCTGAGTCCGGTGACGGAACTCCCGTCGACGACTCCCCGTCGTCGCCCCCCTCATCAACGATCATCGCTCTAGATTGACTGAACCGATCTCGACCGTGATACCGCCATTCAGCGGTGTCGGAATCTGCTGTTCGGGCCACTCGAACGATTTCGAACAAGGCCGAACTACCCGAAGGTTGCCCATGCGCTGGTCAGGAAGTCAGGCTGGCCCCAGTCGGTCCCCACGCCGGCCACCTCGGGGGAGGCTCGGGAATACCGGGCCCGAAAAAAAATGAGCAAACCGGAAGAGTCCGCACGATCATCGTCAAGGGCGACGGTGAACCCGACGGAAACACCTGGTTCATCTCGGAAGGCATCCACTGAAATCTCTGCTCTGAAGACCGGATGACGCCTGACGTCGGCCGTATCGGCCCGCATCTGCTGATTCCGAAGAGAAATCCTCGTGCGCCGCACATCTGAGCACACACGAGGCATGAAAGCTGCGATTCCAGCAGCGAACCGGCGGTTCGCAGACCGACGCGCCGCGCCGATCGTATCGGCCCGGTGACCGTGCGTGGACATAAGCAACAACCATGCCACGCGGCGGTATGACCCGGTCTCGTTCGAACCCGGTCGTCCATGAATGGCGAACATCGGATTGTGTGGAGCGTTGTTGATGCATAGCGGGCAAAATGATGTGGCCGAGAGGCAGGTCGTCGTCGTCGGGGCCGGTAATGCGGGTCTTTGCGCGGGTATTGCGGCGCTGCAGGCGGGCGCGACCTCCGTCAGTGTCCTCGAAGCCGCGCCGAAAGAACTGCGCGGCGGGAACAGTTCCTTGACCAGGACCATGCGTTTCTCCTGGCAGGGAAGCCCCTTCATCGCGGCCCTGTTGCGGGAGGCGGACAAGGACCGGGTCGAAGAGATCCTGGACGGCCGGTCGGGGTACTCGGACGAGCAGTACGTCGACGACTGGCTGCGGGTGTGCGGCGACCAGGTGGACGTCGCCTTGATCGAATCGATCGTCCGCCGTTCGACGGAAACGATCACCTGGATGCGCGACTTCGGGCAGCGCTGGGCCCCGCGGCCGACTCCGCTCCCCGGTGACGTGCCGATCGTGCTCGACGGTGGCGGTCAGAGCCTTCAGGACCGCAACTTCGCCCGGTTCGAACAGCTCGGGGGAACGGTCTTCTACGACAGCGCGGTCACCGGCTTCGAGAAGACCGCCGACGGCCGGTACCTGGTCCACGGATCCGGGCCCGCCTTCCCGGTGATCGCCGACGCGCTGGTGCTGGCATCGGCGGGCTTCGAGGCGAACACCGGGCTGCGTGAACGTCACCTCGGCGAGGAGTGGGGTGACGTGAAGCTGCGCGGTGTTCCATTCAACGAGGGCGCTCCGCTGGCGGCCGCCGTCGAATTCGGCGCCGACACCGCGGGCAACTGGGAAAAGTGCCACACCACGCCGCAGGGCGTCGAACTGCCCGACTACATGCTGCCAGGGCAGATGCACAAATCCCACGGCCTCGCCAGGTACGCCTTTCCGCTGGGCGTCGTGGTCAACCGGGACGGGCGCCGGTTCTTCGACGAAGACGGCGGCTACAGCAACCTCACCTACGTCACCCTCGGGCAGAAGATCCAGGAACAGCCGGGACGGATCGCGTTCCAGATCTTCGACGACAAGGTCGTCTCGGCCGGGTCGCTCCCGAACGGTTACCTCGGCGACCCGGCCTCGGTGACCGTCTCCTCGATCGAGGAAGGCGCCCGGCGGCTCGGCATCGACGCCGCGAATCTGGCCGCCGAAATCGAGCGGCTGCATTCCGGCCGAACGGAGAAGCGGCTCGACACGCCTCCGTTCCTGTTCGTCCCGGTGGTCTGCGGCCTGACTTTCACCTACGGCGGGTTGTCCGTGACCCCTGGCGCCGAGGTGCGTGGCGGCGGCGAACCGATCGACGGTCTCTACGCGGCGGGTGTGATCGTCGGCGGCCTTTACGACCAGGGCTATCCGGGCGGCACCGGTCTGATGGCGGGAGCCGTGCTGGGCCGGGTCGCGGGCACGTCCGCCGCCCGCCACTCCATCCGGTCGCGGGGAGGGGAAGCCCGTGTCGGCATCGTCGCTGGCTGAGAAGACGATCGTCATCGTCGGGCTCGGCAAGATCGGGTCCCTGTACGCCGCGTGCTATGGGCAAGCGGGTCATCGGGTCCGCACCGTGGACATCGGTGACGGCGCCGACTGGGACCGGGTGGAAGAGGTGCCGGATCCGTCGGACGTCGACGCCTGGGTGGTCGCCACCCCGACGGCGACCCACCTCGCCGTGGTCGACGAGATCCTGCGGCTTCAGCCCGACGCGCGGATCCTGCTGGAGAAACCGGCCTGCTATCCGGACGAACTCGACGCCCTCGGCCGCACGGTCCTGCGGCATCCCCGCGCCCGGATCATCGTCAACGACGTCTATTCCCACAGCGAAGCCGTGCAGCGCTTCGCGGCGTCGGTGCGGGAAGCCGGTGAATTCGATCCGATCCGGAAGGTCACCATCGAATTCACCAAGAACCGGGAGTTCGACGTCGCGAACGGCAGGTTCGTGGACACGCAATACGGCGAAGCCGGCTACGAGGGCTTCCACATGTTGAGCATTCTGCGCGCGATCCTGCCGTCCGATCAGTACCGGACGTATCTGCTCACGGCGCCTTCGGCTGTGACAGCGGAAATGAGGGTGCTGACCTCGGCGATGGACCTGCCTGACGTCGAGCTCTACACGTCTTCGACCGGAGCTGTCGCCTTTCCGGCACTGGCCGGGTTCGCGTTCCCCGAGGACGTGTCGAGGGATTTCATCTCCCCCGCCGCCATCCCCTACGGCTCCGAGTTCCGGTATCGCTTCGCCGACGTGGAATTCCACTCCGGCAAACACGTAACCCTGGTCTTCGAACCGTTCTTCGGCTCGGACCTCGACCACAAGAACATCCACGCCGTTCACATCCGGCACGCCGGCGACCTCCTGGAACCGGTGGCGGCGCGCCATTTCCTGATCACCGTCAACCATTTCAAGGAGGCACTTCTGACGCAGCTGAACCTCTTGGGGCACCTCGACGAGGGCACCACGGTGACCCGGCCCGCCGAGCACCGGTTCCTCGCCGCGCTGGGTTCGGCGATGTTCACCGGCACCTTCCCGCAGACAACGGAAAACGACCACGAAGAGTTCGCACGAATTGGGAGCGAAGCATGACGCGAAGCATTGAGGACCTTTCGACGCTGTTGCGACCGGCCAAGGACATGCTGGCCGAAGTCTCGGACCGGGAAGCGGCGCTGACCGAGGTCACGAGCCAGCTCAAGAACGACGACGACGCGCGCGCGTTGTTCGGGAAGGTCTGCCGGTTCGAGGCGCCCTTCACCGCGAGCTGGATCCACGGCCCCGGCGACAAATCCCCTTACCTGTCGCTGGAACTGGCCGCGGCGTCGCTCGACGACGACCGGCATCGCGCCCTGCTCGCCGACATCGTGCTGTCGACGTCGCCCTCCATTCCCTACGACTACCGGGCGCTGGCCGCGGAAAAGCTCGTCCAGGTCGGAACGGGTGAGTTCGCCGACGCTCTCCAGGAGGTCGTCGACTCGTACGAACCGCTGCCCAACCGTGGCCTCCAGGCCAAGATCGCCGTTCCCACCGACGGCATCGACCACCTCTTCGACATCCCGGAAACGGTGACCGGAAGGCTCAACCTCCTGATCGCCGCCAGCAGGGCGAAGACGCTGGAGACCAGGCACCGGCTCGCCGTCCGGGTCCTCGCGAACGGCGTCCTGCCGTCGGAACCGGTCGGCGACGCGGAGCGGCTGATCCTCGAAGACGTCGGGACGACCATGGTGGCGCCGTCGGACTACCTGGTGCCGTGGGACCAGGAATTCCCCGGGGAGCACGGCTCCGGCCTCACGCTCGCGGAACTGGTGCGCATCACGCTGATGTGCGGCGAATTCTCGCTTCCGGACACGACCGTCCGGCCGATCCTGGTCGACTTCTACCGGTCGGTGCTGCGGACCTGCGGCCGTTCGATCATCGGCCTCTCGGCCGGCGTCTTCCACGTGGAGCACGGCACGCTCGCCACGCCCTCGTACTACTACCAGGGCCGCGACGCGATCCTCGGCAAGGGCTGCGTGATCGACTGCGTCGGCGGGGCGGTCCTGCAGGCGGGTTCGTTCCTCGGCGGCGGTTACATGCCGATCCTGATCCACACCCACAAGCACATCCGCAAGGGCGGTCAGGCCGCCGCCTCGGAGCGCAAGCAGATCCTTCCGTGCATTTTCGCGGCGGAAGCGGGCGCTCGCTATCCGATGGACGCCATCGGCCTGTTCGAAACCGTGGACTACCTCGGCAAGGAGACCCCGTACCAGGGAATCCGGGCGATCCCGCACGCCGCGTGACGCACGACTTGTTCGGCTGAGCACGAAATCCGTATCTCGCGATGCCATCGGGCAGGGCGGCTCCGTCCTGCCCGACGGCATCGAAAAACTGGAGGGTGAAGAGAATGGGTTCAACATCGGGGGCCAAGGTCGCCGTGATCGGCGCGGGCTATGTCGGTCTCACGACGGCCGCGTGCCTCTCGTCCTTGGGGCATCAGGTCGTCTGCGCGGACGTCGACCAGGAGAAGGTCGACGCGTTGCGGCGCGGTGAAGCGACCATCAGGGAACCGGGTATCTGCGAACTGGTGGTGGACGGGCTGGCGTCCGGGCGGCTGGACTTCGTGCTCGGCGCGAGCGCGGCTGCGGCCGGGGCGGACATCGTCATCCTCTGCGTGCCGACGCCGATGAGCGTCACCGGCGCGGCGGATCTGACCACGCTGGAGTCCGTCGTGACCGAGGTGCGGGATCTGCTGCCGACCGGCTGCGTCGTGGTGAACAAGTCGACGGTTCCCGTCGGCACGGCGGCCCGCGTCGCGCACCTGATCGACCGCGCCGACGTGGCGGTCGTGTCCAATCCCGAATTCCTGCGTGAGGGGTTCGCGGTCCACGACTTCCTGAACCCCGACCGGATCGTGGTCGGCTCGGCCGATCGTGACCCGGTCTCCGCCCGCCGTGTCGCCGATCTGTACGAGAAGCTCGACACCGCCGTCCTGGTGACCGATTCCGCCAGCGCGGAGATGATCAAGTACGCGTCCAACTGCTACCTGGCGACGCGTCTGTCCTTTGTGAACACCGTCGCCGAGCTCTGCGAGTACCTCGACGCGAACGTCGACGACGTGACGGCCGGGATGGGGTACGACGCGCGGATCGGCAAGTCGTTCCTGCGGCCGGGGCCGGGCTGGGGCGGCTCTTGCCTGCCGAAGGACACTTTCGCGCTGCTGCACATCGCGGAATCCGCGGGCAGTGACTTCGCCCTGCTGCGGGCGGCGATCGAGACCAACCTGAAGCAGCAGGATCTGGTGGTGGACAAGGTGCGCAAGGCCGTCGGCGGCAACCTCGCCGGTACCCGGATCGGCCTGCTCGGCCTGACGTTCAAGGCCGGGACGGACGATCTGCGGGATTCCCCGGCGCTGGCGATCGCGGCCCGGCTGGCCGCCGAAGGCGCGGACCTGTCCGGCTACGACCCCAGCGTCCACGCGCCGGTGGCGGGCGTGACCGACAACGTGCGGATCACCGGCACCGCCTATCACGCCGCGAAGGGCGCGGCCGCGATCGTGCTGCTGACCGAATGGCCGGAGTTCCGCGCCCTCGACTGGTCGCGGATCGCCGACCGGCTCGACGGCCGGGCCGTCATCGACACCCGGAACCTCCTCGACCCGGCCGCCGTGGCCAGGGCGGGGCTCTCGTATCAGGGCATCGGCCGTCCGGACGGCACCAGGAAGCCGTTGCCCCGCACCGTCGGCATGGTGCGGCAAGCAGGGTGATCCCGGGGTGGACGACGAGTGGCCTTGCTCGTCGTCCCACCCCTCCGGCGTCGGGAACAGGAGGACGGATGCCGAAGCGAACCAAGTCCTGGTCCGCGCTTTTCGCACTGTGCCTGGGTTTCTTCATGGTCATGCTGGACATCAGCATCGTGAACATCGCGGTGCCTTCGATGGTGCGCGAACTCGGCACCGACCTGACCGCGGTGATCTGGGTGACCAGCGTGTACCTGCTCGCCTACGCCGTCCCGATCCTGCCCGCCAGCAGGCTGGGTGACCGGTTCGGGCCGAAGCGCGTCTTCGTCGCCGGTCTGCTGGTGTTCACCGCGGCCTCGTTGTGGTGCGGGCTTTCCGGCGACGTGGAAACGCTGATCGTCGCCCGCGCGGTACAGGGTTTCGGCGCCGCGTTGCTGACCCCGCAGACCACGGCCTTCATCACGCATTTGTTCCAGCCGGACGAACGCGGTCCGGCGATGGGCGCGTGGGGCAGTGTCGCCGGCCTCGCCATGATCGCCGGCCCGGTGCTGGGCGGCGTACTCGTCGACAACTTCGGCTGGGAGTGGATCTTCTTCGCGAACGTTCCGGTCGGGCTGGTCGCGCTGGTGCTCACCCTCGTCCTCGTCCCCGACTGGCGGCCGGGGAATTCGCACCGGTTCGACGTTCCCGGCATCCTGCTCTTCGGCGCGGGTCTCGTTTGCGTCGTCTTCGGTATCCAAAATGGACAGACCTACGGCTGGGGCACGGTCGGCGCCGGGATCTCGATCTTCGACATCATCGTGGCCGGAGTGCTGCTGCTGGGCGGTTTCGTCCTGTGGCAACTCGTCAACCGCCGCGAACCGCTGCTGCCGTTGCGGATCTTCCGGCACCGCGACTTCTCGCTGGGGACCGCGTCCGCGGTGGCGGTCGGCTTCGCGATGACCAGCATGCTCCTGCTGCTCGTCATCTACGTGCAGTCGGTACTCGGCCTGTCCCCGGCCGAAGCCGGCCTGCTCATCGCGCCGCTCGCCTTGGTGTCCGGCGGTGTCGCGCCGTTCGCCGGACGGCTGTCGGACCGGGTGAATCCCAAGTACCTGTTGATGTCCGGGTTGCTCTCCCTGTCCGGCGGCCTCTGCGTCCTCTCGCTGGTGATCATCCCGGCGAGTTCGCCGCAGGCCCTGATCCCCGCGCTGCTGCTCTGCGGTCTCGGTGTCGGCTTCACCTTCTCCCCGATGAACAACGTGACCATCAACTCGGTCGGCCGTTCGCTGGTCGGCAGCGCGTCGGGCATCTTCAACACCGCTCGCCAGGTCGGCGGGGTGCTCGGCGGCGCGGCCGTCGGCGTGCTGCTGCAGGCACAGACCAGTGCTTCGATGCCCGTCCGGGCGAACGAGGCGGCGGCCGCGCTGCCCGCCGAATTCCGGCAGCGCTTCGTCAGCGGCTTCACCGGTGAGGCCGGGTCCGCGGCCGCCGCGACCGAGTTCGGCGGCTCCCCCGCGGTCCCGGCGGACCTGCCGTCCGATGTCGCCGGCCAGGCACGGGAGCTGGCCGCACAGATCACCGGGGCGGCGCTCACGGACGCGGTCAAGACCGCCTTCCTGCTTCCGGTCGGTGTGCTGCTCCTCGGTCTGCTGTGTTCGGCGGGCTTGCGCGGCACCCGGCGCGGGCTACCGTCACATGATGACTCTCGTACCGACGGTCGACCTGAGCAGCTGGAACGACGGTGACCGCGCGGAACTCGCGCACACCGTCGACGAGGCCCTGACGCGCGTCGGATTCCTCCAGGTCGTCGGGCACGGCATCCCACAGGCGACGATCGACGACATGCGCGAAGCGACCGCTGCCTTCTTCGCGCTCCCTGTCGAGGAGAAGCTCCGGTCCGCGCCTGCCGACCGCGCCTCGGATCGCGGGTACGCGGCCGAAGGCACCGAAGGGCTGGCGTACAGCCTCGGCGAGACGACACCGCCTGACCTGTCGGAGTCGTTCGTCATCGGCGCGGAGGAGATCGACGGTGAGGATCCGTACGGCTTCTTCGCCCCCAACATCTGGCCTGAGCTGCCGAAGTCCCTTCAAACGGCCCTCACCGAGTACGAGGCCGAAGCGCACCGCGTCGCACGAGTACTGCTGGAGATCTTCGAGAAGGCGCTCGGGCTCCCGGACGGGTACCTCGGCGCGTACACGCGGCATCCGACGCGCACCCTGCGGGTCAACCACTTCGAGCGCCGCGCCGGCGCGCCCGAACCACTCCCGGGGCAGATGCGGCTCGGCGCGCACACCGACTACGGCATCGTCACCGTCCTCTACGCCGATCCCGTCCCCGGCCTGCAGATCCACGGCCCCGACGGCACCTGGCACGACGTCATCCCCGCCGAGGGCGCGCTGGTGGTGAACCTCGGCGACCTCACCGCGCAGTGGACCAACGACCGCTGGCGTTCCACCCTGCACCGGGTCGTGCCGCCGTCCGGGCCTGGTCCGTCACAGCGGCGAAGCGTGGCTTTCTTCTTCGACGGCGACCACGACGCGCGTTTCGAATGCCTCCCGACCTGCCGGTCCGCCGAGAATCCGCCGAAGTATCCGCCGGTACTCGGCGGCGCGCACCTCTACGCGAAGATCACCGGCGGACGGACCCTCGAACCGGCCGAAGCGATGAACACCGCCGCCGACCGCGGTTGAGGAAAAATCTCCAGCGATCGATGTCCGGTCCTGTCCGGCGGCTCCGACGTCTCCGGCAGAAGGCACCGAAGCGGTGCCCGCCGAGAGGAGCAAGCCATGAAGTACATGATCATGATGATGGGGTCGCAGAAGGACCTGGACAGCATCAGCGGCAGCTGGAGCGCCGACGACATCACGGCCCTGCACGAGTTCATGGGCAAATGGAACAACGACCTGGTCGAGTCCGGCGAGTTCGTCGACGCGCAGGGCCTCTCCCAGCCGGCGCACGCTCGCCGGATCTCCCTGCGTGACGGCGCGCCCGTGGTGACCGACGGACCGTATGCCGAGACGCAGGAGGTCCTGGTCGGTTACACGACCGTCGACTGCGCGAGCTACGACCGCGCGACCGAGATCGCGGCGAAACTGGCGAACACCCCGTATCCGGAAGGCACCGACCTCGGCCGCGACTGGTACGTCGACATCCGGCCGTGCGCCGACAGCTTCGAAGAACTGGAGCTGTAAGTGCCGGACAACGGCATCGAGGGCCTGCTGCGCGAGCTGTCGCCGCAGGTCCTCGGTGCCGTCGTCCGCCGCTACGGGCATTTCGACCTGGCGGAGGACGCGACACAGGAGGCGCTGCTCGCGGCCTCGACGCAATGGCCCGCCGAAGGGCGGCCCGACGATCCGCGCGCCTGGCTCATCACCGTCGCCTCACGGCGGCTGACCGACCTGCTCCGCGCCGAGCAGGCGCGGCGCCGCCGGGAGGACACCGTCGTCCAACGAGCGTTGCCGGAAGAGCAGCTCGCCCCCTCGGCGGACCGGCGGGCCGCCGACTCGGACGACACGCTCGTCCTGCTCTTCCTGTGCTGTCATCCGTCGCTCTCGCCGGCGTCGCAGATCGCGCTGACCCTGCGGGCGGTCGGCGGCCTCACCACGGCGGAGATCGCCCGCGCGTTCCTGGTCCCCGAAGCGACGATGACGCGGCGGATCACCCGCGCGAAGTCCGGCATCAAGTCCAGCGGTGTCCCGTTCGGCATGCCACCGGCGGCGGACCGCGCCGCGCGGCTCGACGCGGTACTCCACGTGCTGTACCTGATCTTCAACGAGGGCTACGCCAGCACGTCCGGCCCCGATCTGGTGCGGAGCGATCTCTCCGCCGAAGCGATCCGGCTGACCAGGATCGTCCACCGGCTGGTGCCGGACGACAGCGAGGTCACCGGGCTGCTCGCGCTGATGCTGCTCACCGACGCGCGCCGCCCGGCGAGGACGGGGCCGGACGGCGCGCCGATCCCGATGTCCGAACAGGACCGGAGCCGGTGGAACACCGAGTACGTCGCCGAGGGCGTCGCGCTGCTTTCCGAGGCGTTGCCGCACGGGCCGACCGGGCAGTTCCAGATCCAGGCGGCGATCGCCGCACTGCACGACGAGGCGCCGGGCGCCGAAGAGACCGACTGGCCGCAGATCGAAGCCCTCTATGAACTTCTGCTACGCCTCTCCGACAATCCCGTGGTGGCGTTGAACCACGCCGTCGCCGTCGGGATGGCGCGAGGTCCGCGCGAAGGGCTGGCAGCGCTGGAAAGACTCGGTGACCGGATCTCCGGCGACCACCGCTTCCACGCCGCCCGCGCGCATCTGCTCGAGATGGCCGGGGAAACCGCCGCGGCCGCCGAGTCCTATGTGGACGCCGCGCGACGTGCCACGAGCCTGCCGCGACAGCGCTATCTGCACTCTCGCGCCGCACGCCTGCGCTGACGCAATTCGTCACCTACTTGCGATGGTCCCATCCCGCAAGCAGGTGACGAATCGCGTGTGTGTCAGCAGCTCAGCAGGAGCCCGGTGACAGCCGTGCAGGTCGACGTCGACGCGTCGTTGGCCGCGTTCGGGTCGGCGACGGAACTCTGCGTGATCTTCGCGGTCGTCTTGACCTGCCCGAGGGACAGCAGTCCGGCGGCCACCGAGAACTTGGCCGTCACACTGGCTCCGGACGCGAGCGACGAGAAGTCGCAGTTGACGGTCTTCGCGCCGCCCGGGTTCGTGCAGGTGGACGAGCCGGTGAAGCGCAGCCCGGTGCCGAGGGTCGACACCACCCGGATCCCGGACGCCGCGGCCGGGCCCGCGTTCGTGACCTTGACCGTGTACTCGATCGACGACGTCAGGATCCCGCGCGGCGACGCGGTCAGTGTGACACCGAGATCGGCGGCGCTCGGCGTGCCGGTGACGGTCAGCACGGGTCCGTCGAGGATCTCGAAACTGTAGTTGTCACCGACGAACTGGTGCTGCAAGGTGACGCTGCCCAGCGGGGCGTCGTCCTTGACCCGGAAGGTGAACACCACGGTCTTGCTCTGGCCGGGGGTCACGGTGCCGACCCCGCCGCGGATGCTGCCGCCGAGCATGTCGCAGGCGAACGCGCCGGGACAGGACACCAGGTCGACGATGCCCGGCAGCGAGGATTCCTTGCCGTAGAGCGTCGCCTTGCCGCCTTCGATGGTCGATGTGGCGTCGGCGTTGTAAACGGTCTGCGTGACGGTGAACGTCTGTCCACGTTGGACAGTGGTCGGCGAGACCTCCACCGCGCTCGTCGGCGGGGCCGCGTTCGCGGAAGCGGGCGCCACGAGCATGATCGTGGCCACCGCGGCCACCAGAGACAGAAGTGAGGCTCTTCGAAGCTTCATCGGTTCTCACTGTTCCGGTCGGGGGCGTCGCGCCGATCGGTGCGGACAACGATCAGTCGCCGAGGAACCGGCATTCGTTACCGGCGTCTCCGGCCGAGCGGCCCGACGGTCTCACCCGCTCGGAGTAACCGCGCCGCGTGTTCCCTGGTCACGGCGACGTCGTGCCGTCACCGCGGAGCGCGGGGAGCAGATTCGCCTCCTCGTAGGCGAAATGCTCCTCCAACCCGTTCGCGACCCGATCGAACTCCTCGCGCAGAGCGGCACTTTCGATTTCCCTCTTGCCCTGCAGCAACTCGTCGAGTTCGCGCAGTGCGCGTGACACGGTTTCGTGCTCCTGGCGCAGCCGGTCCAACGCCGGCGCGAGCCCGGGATGGGCCTTCTGGATCGCGGTGAACGCGCCGTCCTCACGGAGATGGTGCATACGCAGGTCGTTGCAGAACGTCACGCAATGGCCGAGCAGTTCGCGCCGCAGGACCGGTCGCCCCGTGAACCGCTCGCCGTCGAGTTCGGCTCGCGCGGCCGCCAGCGTCTTGCGGAGTTCACTGTGATGGACGAGCAGCTGATCGGCTATCGCCCGGCCGCGGGCGGCGTCGACTTCCAGCAGGTGCAGCGCGACACCGCGCTCCTCGCCTTCGAGCGGCACGGCCCGCGCGGCGTGCGGGACCCCGTCGATCTCGAGTGTCGCTTGTGGACTGACAAGGAGGTCTTGGTACCAAGGCGAATCGACGTCCGGCGCGTACGCCAGATACCGGCTCCCGGAGCGGCGGCAGTCGACGTCGACAGTGCGGGGACGGCCGGTTCCGGCGTCCGCGGTGGTCATCAGCAACGGTACTCCCCAGGTAACATCATCGAGAAAGCTATTTTGCTTTGCAAGCAAAGCCTCTTTGCTTGCAAAGGTATCCAGGAGGGTGCCCGGTGTCAACCGAGGACATGGAAGTCGACGACGCCGTGCGGGCCTTGCTACTGCTCATGCCACGCATGGTCGGCCGCGCGAAGCGGCTCAAGATCCCCGAAGAACTCCAGTCGCTGTCGCTGGCTCCGCGTCACTTGTCGCTGTTGTCGTACCTGCTCTTCGACGGGCCGATGACGGTGAACGAACTGGCCGAACGACTCGAGGTCGCCCCGACCACGGTGAGCCTCATGGTCGGCGAACTGACCAAGAAGGACGTGCTCGACCGGCGCGAGGACGAGGCGGACCGACGGCGGCGGATCGTCGCCATCAGCGAACGGATGCGGCCCGCGATCGACGGCTGGCTCGCGCAGGGCGCCCGCGCCTGGCAGAAGGCGCTCGCACCGCTGACCCCGGCCGAACGGCGCACGTTCATCGACACCCTGCGCGCCTACGAAGACGGACTGACCGACTAGGAGGAACGGTGCGCTACCTGCTCATGCTGTGCGGAAGCGTCGGCGACGACGCGCTCGACACGGACATCACCGAGCCCTGCCGCGCCTGGGGCGAGGAGATGACGCGACGCGGCCTGCGCCTCAACGGGATGGGCCTGCGGCCGCCCGAGTCGGCGACGACCGTCCGCGTCCGCGGCGGCGAGGCACTGCTCACCGACGGGCCGTTCGCCGAGACGAAGGAACAGATCGGCGGCATCAACATCATCGAATGCGAAACCCGCGAACAAGCCGTCGAGGCGGCGAGAACCCATCCCTGGGCCGCGATCGGGACGATCGAAGTGCGCGAACTGCTTTAGCCGGTGATCCGCGCGGTGACCTGGTTGTCGGCGTACGTGTAAGCCACGTATTCGAATCGGGTGCCGGTGCGCTCGACGTATTCCAGCCACGCCTTGTGCTCGTGCCGCTGCCAACCGGGATAATTGAAGAATTCGTCGAAATGCACGATGCTGCCGGACCGCAGGCGCGGGCCCGCCAGATCGAGTACGGTTTTCGCCGAGCTGTACAGGTCGCCGTCCACATGAAGGAAATCGACGACGCCGTCGTGCTGTTCGAGAAAGCCGGGAAGCGTGTCGGCGAAAAGACCGACGACGAGTTCGGCGCCGGGGACGTCCGGCAGGTCGTCGCGTGCGAACGAACCGGCGGGCATCCCGTTGAGCCAGTTCTCCGGCAGGCCTTGGAACCAGTCGAACCCGTAGGTCTCGACACCGCCGCGTGCCTTGGCGATCACCCGCAGTGTGTTCCCGCTCGCGACGCCGAATTCGAGGGCCATCCCTCCTGACGGGGCAAGGGAAAGCGCGTACGCGAGAGTCTCCTGTGGACGCGCGAAGTGCCGGGTGCCGGTCAGCTGCTCGCGAGCGAACCGATTGCTGTCCCGCGCCGCGTCCTGATCACCCGCGTAGATGATGTCGCGGCGGCTCCGGATTTCGAACTCGACGACCCGGTCGAAACAGCGATCCCCTTGCCGGACGATCTCCGCGCGCAGTTCCGCGGCGACCCGTTGCAGTTCCTCCGTATACGGATCGTGGAATCGCCGGGCGAGCCGATGCAGGCCCCGGCCGAGTGTGCCGCGGGCCGATCGGCCCAAGGTCTTCAGTGCTGAATGGGGTACCAGGTGACGCATTCCGGGACGGTACACCATCACCGTTCGGGTGAACGGGTGCAGAACACCCGGGGGTCGGTTTCGTTGCGGTAACCGAGGGGTGCGCTCCTAGCATCGAGTTCGCCGCCGGTGATCGGATACCGGCAAGGAAAAGGGAGCACGATGAGCAGGATCGTCATCTTCGGGGCAGGCGGACGCGGAGGACGCCGAGCCGTCGCCGAAGCCGTGAGCCGCGGGCACCAGGTCACCGCCGCCGTCCGCGATCCCCGGCGCCACGCGGATCTCGCCGGGGACAACGTCACCTTGATCGCCGCCGACGTCACGGTCGCGGACGACGTCGCGAAAGCCGCCGCCGGGCACGACGCCGCGATCAGTTCCGTCTACCGCGCGGACCTCCCGTCGCGGGAGTACTACCCGGCCGCCGCGCACGCGTTGATCGACGGTCTCGGCCGGGCCGGTGTCGCACGACTGGTCGTCGTCGGCGTCGGATCGGCGTTGGAGATCGCGCCGGGCCTCGCGTTCCACGACCAGCCGGGCTGGCCACCGGAGCACCGCGAGTTCTCGCTCGGGCACACGGCGGAACTGGAGGTCCTCCGTGCGTCCGGCGGCGGGCTCGACTGGGTGATCATCGCGCCGCCGCCGGTGCTGCTCGACGAACACGCCGACCGCACGGGCGAGTACCGCAGCGGAGACCACCGGGTACTGCCGCGCGCGGAGGACGCGGCGCCGTTCTCGTACGCGGATCTCGCGGTCGCGCTCGTCGACGAGGTCGAACGGCCGAAGCATTCGCGGGCGATGGTGGCCGTCGATCACTGACCGCGTCGTGAGTGGCGAGGATGAGCGGGCGGCTGTCTCAGTGCTTCCGACGGCCCGGCCGTCGAACTCGTATGTCGTGAAGGGCCCCTTTGAGACCTTCAACGTCTCAAAGGGGCCCTTCACGACGTCCCCACGGACCACTGGTTGTGACTGCTGGTTCCCGTGGGGCGAACGCGGTGATCACCGAAGTCCGTGAAGGCCTCCTTGAGGGACCCAGAGTCCCTCAAGGAGGCCTTCACGGACAGGCGCTCAGCGCTCCGGCGTCCCCCCGCCGTTCTGCTCGGCAAGGAACCGCTCGAACTGGCTGCCCAGCTCCTCGGCGGTCGGCATGTGCTCGACCGACTCCGCGAGCAGGCTCTCCTTGCCGGACGCCTCCATGAACGTGTCGTACTGCTGTTCCAGCGCGCGCACGACGTCGGCGACCTTCTCCGAGCCGGCGACCTGGCGGGCGATCTCGGCCTCCGCCTCGTGCGAGGCTTCCCGCAGGTCCCCGTCCGGCAGGTTCAGCCCGGTCGCCGAGGCGACGGCGCCGAGCAGGTTCAGCGCGGCGCTCGGGTACGTCGAGTCCGCCAGGTAGTGCGGCACGTGCGCGGCGAAGCCCGACGCGTCGTGCCCCCACTCGCCGAACCGGAACTCCAGCAGCCCGGCGATGCTGCCCGGCACCTGCATCCGGTTGGGCAGCGGGCGGTGTTCGCCGACCAGTTCGTTCCTGGTCGCGTGCGCGGTCACGCCGAGCGGGCGGGTGTGCGGCGCGCCCATCGGGATACCGTGGAAACCGGTGGTGAGCCGGACGTCCCAGCGTTCGACCAGTCCGCGCACGGCCGCGCAGAACCGCTCCCAGTCGTGGTCCGGTTCCGGCCCGGTCAGCAGCAGGAACGGCACGCCGTCGGCGTCATGCAGGAGGTTGACGACCAGTTCGGGAGCGTCGTAGTCCTCCCAGTGGTCGATGGAGTAGGTCATCGCGGGGCGGCGCGAGCGGTAGTCGATGAGGCGGTCGACGTCGAAGCGCGCGACCACGCGGTGCTCGAAGGAGTTCAGCAGGTGCTCGGCGACGAGCTTGCCCGCCGAACCGGCGTCCATGAACCCGTCGAAGTAGTGCAGGAGCACGGCCCCGCCGAGGTCAGGGACGTCCGAGTCCACCTCGTACAGGTCTTCCGGGTCCAGCGCCACCAGATCCTCCAGGTTTCGTGGGTACGACCGTCTACAGGTGGAACGCCCCGATAGGGGGTATCCATTCCGCCGACGGTGGCCTGGATCCTATCGGTCCGTGACAGCTGTCGTGGGCGGTCCGCACGGAGGTGGTGCAGGGTGGAGGGGTGACACAAGAGACGCTCAGCCTGCGCCCGCCCGCCAATCGGGTGAGCCGTCGCGCCATCGGCTACTGGACGGTGTGGGCCGCGGTCGGCTGGGCGGTGCTCATCGGCGTCCAGACGGTGTTCGTCCTCACGAGTGACGACGCACCGACGTGGCTCACGGTGACGCTCACGCTCTCGTGTGTGCTCGCGCCGCTGCATCTGCTGGTCATGCCGCAGTGGCGCTACCGGATCCACCGCTGGGAGGTCACCGGCGAGGCCGTCTACACCCAGGAAGGCTGGCTCAAACAGGACTGGCGGATCGCGCCGATCTCGCGGATCCAGACCGTCGACATCGAGCGGGACCCGGTCGAGCAGCTGTTCCGGCTGGCGAAGATCACCGTGACGACGGCGTCGGCCGCGGGCCCGGTCAAGATCGCCGGTCTCGACCACACCGAAGCGCTGGCGCTGGCCGCGGAGCTCACGAGGACCACGCAGGCCACTCCCGGTGACGCGACATGAGCACC
This sequence comes from Amycolatopsis sp. WAC 01375, assembly GCF_003947325.1. NCBI lineage: Bacteria > Bacillati > Actinomycetota > Actinomycetes > Pseudonocardiales > Pseudonocardiaceae > Amycolatopsis > Amycolatopsis sp. WAC 01375. The sequence goes on along the minus strand of NZ_QHHW01000052.1, from coordinate 177,548 downwards.
GAGGCACCGCCGGAAGCCGCGGAGGTCGCCGTCGGCCGGTGGCGCCGGCTCGATCGCCGGATGCTGCTGATCCGGCCGGTGCTCGACGTCGTCAAATCGCTGCCGGTGCTGATCGGGACGGTGATCCTCGGCCGGGGCAACGGCTGGGAGTGGATCGGGCTGGGGGTCACCGCGCTGACCGTGCTCGTCGGCGTCTCGCACGTGCTCACTTCGCGGTACCGCATCGCCGGCGGCCAGGTGGAATGGACCACGGGTCTGTTGCTGCGCAAGCATCGCGCGATCCCGCTGGACCGGGTGCGCACGGTCGACGTCACCTCGGAACCGAAGCACCGCCTGTTCTCCCTCAGCGCCGTGCGCATCGGCACCGGACGGCATTCCGCGGGCCAGGGCGACCAGCTGGTGCTCGACGCGGTCAGCCAGGCCGAAGCAGACCGGCTGCGCACGGTTCTTTTGCACCGCAAGGAATTCCTCGCGGAAGCCGAGGCCACGCCGCCACCGCCGGAACAGGTCGTCGCGGAGGTCGACCGGAAGTGGGTGCGGTACGCGCCGTTCACCCTGTCCGGGCTCGCCGTGGTCGGCGCCGTGTTCGCCGCCGTCTGGCATTTCGCGCACCAGCTGAACATCGCCCCGGAGAACGTCGGACCGCTGCGGGACCTCGTGGACGACCTGGCGAACACGGCGGTGTGGCTGATCGTGGTCGTCGCGGCGGTGGCCCTGCTCGTGGTGGTCTCACTGCTCTCCGTCGGCGGCTACGTGCTCTCGTTCTGGAACTTCAAGCTCACCCGGGAGCCGGAAGGCACTCTGCACGTCCGGCGCGGCCTGATCACGACGCGTTCGGTCTCCATCGAGGAAGAACGGCTTCGCGGCGTCGAGGTGAAGGAACCGCTCCCGCTTCGGATCGCGGGCGGAGCCCGGCTCACCGCGATCGCGGGCGGACTGCGCGAGGGCAAGGGCGGGGACAAGGGCGGCGGGCTCCTGCTGCCGCCCGCGCCCGTCGGCCGGGTTCACGAAGTCGCGGCGGAGGTGCTGCGGGAGAACTTCGACCCGGCCACCGTTCCGTTGAACCGGCATCCGCGACGGGCGCTGACCAGGCGGCTCACCCGCGCGGTGGGTGGCGTGCTGATCCTGGCGGCGGCATTGTCCGGCCTGGCCTGGATCGGTTTCCTGCCGTCGTGGATGTGGCAGGTCGCGCTCGGCCTGGTGCCGCTCGCCGCGCTCGTGGGCTGGGACCGCTACCGCAATCTCGGCCACGCGATCGTCGGGCGGTATCTGGTCAGCCGTTCCGGCTCACTGGCGCGGGCGACGGTGGCGATCCGGCGTGAAGGGCTCACCGGAATCGTCGTCAGCCGCTCGTTCTTCCAGCGCCGCGCCGGATTGATCACCGTGACGGCCCCGATCGCGGCGGGCAGCGGCGGCTACCAGGTGGTCGACGTCGGCGAATCGGCCGGGCTGGCGATGGCGGAACAGGCCGCGCCCGGTCTGCTCACGCCCTTCCTGCGCCGGGAGGCTCAGCGGTAGCCGGTGACGTCCGCCGGCTTGCCGGGATCCTGGACCTCGACGAGATAGCGCCAGCAGTCGGGACGGCTGCCGTCGAGGTCGGTGAATCCGTATTCCTTCGCCAATTCACCACTGGAAACCGATTTCCCGTTCCAGCGGCCGACTTCCGGGTCACCGGCCAGTGCCGCGACCGCCCTGCCGACTAACGCGGGGCTTTCAGAAATGGCGAAATGCGGCTGCACCTTCGTGGCGTCCCGCCAATTCTCTTCGGTCACCTGATAAGCGTCGAGCATCGCCTCGGAACGCAACCAGCCCGGGGTGACCGCCACCGCGGTACCGCCATGCGGTGCCAATTCGTGGCCGAGTGCGAACGCCATCCGGTTCACCGCGGTCTTGGCGAGGTCGTAGAAGAACGAAACACGGTAGTTCTCCGAGTTGTACTCGGCCGTTCCGTCATTGACCTCGACGACCAGCGCGCCTGGATTCCTGATCATCAGCGGAAGCGCGAAATGGCTGGTGATGGCGTGGGTGTCGATGGCGAGCCGCAGCGTCCGCAGTCCGACGTCCAAAGTGGACTCCCAGACCGTCTTGCCCCATTCGATGGGCGCGCCGTAGATGTCGTTGACCAGCACGTGCAGCGCGCCCTGTTCGGCATCGATCCGTTGCACCAGTTCGCGTACCTGGTCTGCCGCCAAATGGTCCACACCCATCGCGATCCCGTGCCCGCCCGCTTCGTCGACGAGCGCCGCCGTCTCCTCGATCGTCTCCGGGCGATTCATTTCCGACCGCCGGGAACCGGTACTGCGGCCGGTCACGTAAACGGTCGCCCCGGCGGCACCCAGCTGGACCGCAATTCCCCGGCCTGCCCCGCGGGTCGCCCCGGCGACCAACGCGATCTTGCCCGCCAATGGTTTTTCCATGGCCCGAACCTAGCAAGAAGTCCGCTTGTTCGTGGACCAAAGACCCTGGCCCGCAATTAACCCAATGTGCTACTTTCTTGACTCTTTGTGATTGCCCCGGCGAGAGGTCGAGATGACGCCTGCCGCACGATCCCTGGACACCACCGCCCCGCCGAAACGGACCCCCGGCGCCAGCAGCTCACGCAAGGTCCTGCAGTTACTGCTCTCCTTTTCCGAACGCCGCTGGGACGCCAGCGTCGCCGAACTCGCCGCGAGGATCGGCACCCCGGTCGCGACGACGTATCGCTATGTCGCACTGCTGAAGGAACTTCAGCTCCTGGAGGAGGGAAGGACGGGGCGCTATCACGTGACGAGCCAGGTGATGCCGCTCGCGCGGGCGGCGCAGCTGGCCAACGACCTCGCCCGCATGGCCCGTCCGGCGATGGAGGAGGCGGCACGCGCCCTCGGGGAGACAGTGCTGCTGTTCCAGCATTTCGGCGATTCCGCCGTCTGCGCGGACCGGGTCGAATGCGAACGCGCGATGCGTTTCACCTTCCAGCCCGGCCATTCCGTCCCGCTCGGCACCGGCGCGTCCGGCAAGATGCTGCTCGCCATGCTGCCGGAGGGCGAACGCGAAAGACGGCTTTCGTCGATCGTCCACCGCCGCGGTCCGAGCGTGCGGGAAGAGGTCAAACGCGCCGGGGCGAACCGGTATTCGGTGAGCTGGGGCGAACTGGACGACGGCGTCTGGTCCTGTTCGGTGCCGATCCCGAACACCGGGCACCGGCCCGCGGTGCTGACCCTCGCCGCCCCGGCGACCCGGATCGGCGACGACGAGAAACGGGCCGCCATCGTCGCGCTCCAGTCGTACGCGAGCAGGATCCACCGGGCCGTTTCGTCGTTCTCGCTCTGAATTCCCACGGCCGGATCACGCGTGCCGTCCGCCGGATCACGCGTGCCGTCCCGCTAATTCACGCGCGACCGCTCCCCGCGGCGGGGTAGAACTCGATCCGTGATCCGACTCGCCGTCCCCGAAGACCTGCCCGTGCTCCAGGACATCGAACGCGCCGCGGGCGAACCGTTCCGCGCACTCGGCATGGCCGCGATCGCCGACGACGACCCGCCGTCGATCGCGGACCTCACGGCCTTCCAGCGCGACGGCCGGGCCTGGGTGCAGGACGCCGGCGACGGCCCGGTGGCGTACCTGCTCGCCGAGGTCGTCGATGGCCACGGCCACATCGAGCAGGTGTCCGTCCACCCGGATCACGCACGGCGGGGCCTCGGGCGACGGTTGATCGAGCACGCCGCCGGCTGGGCCTCGCGCGAAGGCCTCGCGGGGCTGACGCTGACGACGTACGCCGAGGTGCCGTGGAACGCGCCGTACTACGCCCGGCTCGGCTTCGTGACTCTCGACGAGGAGAGCCTCAGTGAGGGTCTGCGCGCCGTCCGGGCCCACGAGATCGCCCGCGGGCTGGACGCGTGGCCGCGGGTGACGATGCGGCGGTGACCCGCACGGGGGGTCGGATTGGCGAGGGTCGTCGAACATGTGTTCTACTGTCGGCGCCGGCCCCGGAGGGGGAAGCTCCGCGGGCCGGCACCGGACTTCAGGAGGCACGGATGGCGGTCAAGATCACCCATCTCACCAACGGCCAGCAGGTGCGCTTCGCCAACGCGGACGGCGCCCGGCGGTACGCCGAGATCATCGGCGGCGGGGTCGACAAATGGCGATTCACCGTGGTCAGCGGGCATGAGCTCCCAGAAATGTCGGGGCGCGTGGTTAATGTGCCGGTATGGCGTATGACTTCCAGGTGACACCGAGACCGTCCGCGTGGATCATCACCGCGGACTTCGAGGGCGAAGAACTCCGCCTCCGCTGAAGCGGGCCCACGTGGGCCCGTCGCACTGGGGGTGTCATGAAGGGACCTGGTCCCGTCGGCTGCGCCCTTCATGACCGAGCGCGAGGCCCTCGTGCACGTCACGCTCCGCCGCACCCGCACTCGCTGGGCGCGGCGGACGTGACATGAAGGGGCCTTTCATAGCAAATTTTGCTATGAAAGGCCCCTTCATTGCGCTGGCGAAGCGCGCTAGACGAGCTTGTCCAGAGCGCGAGGCAACGTCGAAGCGAGCAGGTCCAGTTCGGTCTCGCCGGCGATCAGCGGCGGCGACACCGCGATCCCCTTGGCCAGGTTCCGCACGAGGACGCCTTCGTCCCGCGCCAGCCGCTGCAGCCGGTTCGCCGCGCCGGGGTTCGCCTCGACGACTTCGGCCTTCAGTTCGACCGCGCCGAGGAAGCCGAGCCCGGCCCGGACCTCCGCGACCAAGGGATGCGATGCCAGCCCGGAAAGAGCGTCGGCCAGCGGCTTCTCCAGTTCCCGACCGCGCGGAATGAGCCCGTCACGCTCGTAGATGTCCAGCGTCGCGTTCCCCGCGGCGCAGGCGACCGGATGCCCCGCGTAGGTCGCGCCGTGCCGCAGCACCGGCGCACCCGGCGCGCCGGTGAAGAACGGCTCGGCCACCCTCGGCGCGACGATCAGCGCGCCCAGCGGGATCGTCCCGCCGGTGATGCCCTTCGCGGTCGTGATCATGTCGGGTTTCACGGCCCACCGGTCGATCCCGAACCAGGTCCCCAGCCGTCCGAACGCGGCGATCACACAGTCCGCGACGAACAGCACGTCATGCTTGCGGCAGATCCCGGCGACCGTCTCGATGTAGCCCTCCGGCGGAAGCAGAACGCCGCCCGCGCCGATCACCGGTTCGCAGAAGAAGGCCGCGACCCGCTCCGGCCCGACGCGCAGGATCTCCGCCTCGAGCGCTTCGGCACTGTCGTAAGGCACGTGCGAAATGTCGCCCGGCAGCGGCCCGAAGCCCGCCGCGTTGGCCGCGATGCCACCGACGGCCGTCCCGAAACCGTGCGTGCCGTGGTAACCCTGCACGCGCCCGATGACGTGCACCTTCTCCGGACGGCCGGTGTGCGCGAAATACGACCGGGCGATCTTGACCGCGGTGTCGATGACGTCACCACCGCCCGAACCGAAGAACACCTTCGAGCCCGGCTCCGGCGCCAGCGCCGAGACCCGCTCGGCGAGCTTCAGCGCGGGCTCGTTGGCGTTGTAGCCGAACAGGTTGTACGAATCGAGCGTCCGCAACTGGTCCCCGACGGCCTGCGCGATCTCCTCGCGTCCGTGCCCGAAGTTCGCGTACCAGAGCGACGCGGTCGCGTCGAAATACCGCTTCCCCTCGTCGTCCCAGACGTAGGAACCCTCACCGCGGGTGATGACGAGCCGGTCGCCGTCGACCGCTCCCATGTCCGCGAAGGGGTGCCACAGCGGATTGCGCGCGGACGCCGACGAAACCATGATCTTCCTCCTCGTGCTCGTGCCCCCATCCTCACCCGGATCCGGGCGGGACGCGAACACTCCATCGTGCACAGTTCGCGGCCCGGACCTGTCCGGACTGTAGCCGCGCTGATCGGTCTTGTGCGAAGTTGGGCATTTATGGGCGAAGTGCTAGGAACGGTCCTTTCCTTGCGAAATTTGCAAGGAAAGGACCGTTCATGGCGTCCCTGCCGCCACCGGCCGGGTGCCCACGGACCCGGTACAGAGGTTGCGAAAGCCACTTACGCAACCTTCAGCGTTGCGAAAGTGGCTTTCGCAACATCCCGGCAGGGGCCACGGACCCGGCACAGCTCACGAACCCCGCCGGTCGTAAGCGGCCAACAGCTGCTTCTCCGCGTCCCGCAGGTACTTCTCCAGCGCCGTCTCCGCGGGCCCGAAGCGCCCTCGTTCCAGGTCCCGCAGGATCCGCTCGTGCCGCCGCAGGAACGGCTCGAAGAACGTGCGCGTGTTCTCCGCCAGCACGAAGAAGAGCCGCGTCTCCGCCAGCACCTGACGCATCGTCGTGCTGACCCGTTCGCTGCCCGCCAGGTCGCCCACCGCTTGATGGAACGCGATGCTCGCGGTCCCGACGGCCTGCCAGTCGCCTTCGCCCGCCGCGGCATGCCCCTCCCGCACCGCGACCTCGATGGCCGAGATGTCCACAGTGGACAGTTCGGCCGCTCGCCGCAGCGCACCGCATTCGGTGACCCGCCGCATCACGTAGAGATCCGAAATGTCCTGCGCGGTCAGTTCCCGCACGAACACGCCGCGGTTGAGCTCGTGTACCGCGAGCCGCTCGTGCGCCAGGAGTTGGAAGGACTCGCGCAGAGTGTTGCGTGAAACACCCAACGCGGCGCTGATCGACGGTTCGGAAAGCCTCGACCCTGGCGGGAAGACGCCTTCGGTGATGCGCTGGCGCAGGATCTCGGCGACCCGTTCCGCTGTCCCGCTCCGTTCGAGCAAGGGTCTGTCGCGGGCCAGTGTCTCCTCGGCGGCAGGAGTGGACATGGCGCTACCTGACGCCGAGTTCGAAGTCGAGGCTGTACCGGTTGCCCGGCATGGCACCGGCGGCCTTGGCGCCGTCGATGGGCAGCGCGATCCCGTTGATGAACCGCGATTCGTCGCTGGCCAGGAAGACGACCGCCTTCGCGACCTCCCACGCCTCGCCGACCCGTGCCGCGGGCGTGCTCGCGGTCAACTGGTGTTGCTTGGCTTCGAACTCCTCCGGCGACGCGAGTGTGCCGCGCAGCATGTCCGTGTCGATCGCGCCCGGGTTGACCGTGTTCGCCCGGATCCCCTGGTGCGCGTGCGCGACGGCGATCGACTTCATCATGCCGACGAGCGCGTGTTTGGTGGCGTTGTACACCGGGTCGCCGGGGCGGCCCATCACCCCGCCGTTGGACGACGTCGTGATGATGCTGCCCGCCTTGTTCGCGATCATCCGCGGCAGCACCGCCCGTGTGCCGAGGAAGGCGGCCCGCACGTTCAGCGCGAAGATGTTGTCGAATTCCGCCAAGGTGGTGTCCGCCAGGGGTTTCCCGAGGTGGATTCCCACATTGTTGAACAGCACGTCGACCCGGTCCGTCTCGGCGAGCACGCCGCGCACGAATTCGTCGACCTGTCCTTCGTCCGTGGCGTCCACAAGGGAATGCCGTACGCCTTCGACGGGTTCGGCGAGTTCGCGGATGTCGCTGGAGAACACGGTCGCGCCCTCGGCGACGAACTCCTTCACGGTGGCGAGGCCGATGCCCCTCGCGCCCCCGAAGACCACCGCGACCTTGCCGGCCAGCCGACCCATGCTCATCTCTTCCCTCTCGACGAAACCGCTGTGTAGTCCTCCGGAAGCCGCACCAGCGCCCCGGGTTCTCCGTGATAGGTGACTTCGACGCCGTACAGTTCGCGCGCGGCTTCCACCGACACGTATCCGTCGACGACATCGGCGAGCACGGCCTCCGGCTCCCGTTCGAACGGGTCGCCGTAACCGCCGCCGCCGGGCAGGATCACGTCCACGACGTCGTCCGGGCGCAGGTTCACCCGGCTCTTCGACGGCAAGGGACCACGGGCGAGCTCGAACCGGCCCACCGCGCCGTCGTGTCCCGAGTCCACACCGGACGCCGGCCGGAGCACCCGATCGACGTTCCCGTTGACACTCCACGAGATCTCACCGCGAGCGGCCATCGTGGTGCACTGACCGAGGCCGCCGCGCCATCGCCCGGCACCGCCGGAGTCCGTGCGCAGCAAGCGTTCGCGCTGGATCAGCGGCGCCATCGTCTCGATGACCTCCGTCGGCGTGGACCGCAGCCCGCTCGGGAACCCGGTGGTGCTGAGGCCGTCCTTCGTGGCCCGTGCGCCGATCCCGCCGGTCTGGAAGACGTTGAGCATGAACTCGCGTCCACTGGCGTCGGCGCCACGCCAGATCGTCATCCACAACGCGTCCGCGCTGTGCGCCAAAGCGTTGCCGGGCAAGGCTTCGTGCAGTGCCGTGATCAGCAGCGACGGCAGGAAGTGCCCGATCAGATGACGGGACGCTACCGGCGCGGGTGGCGCGCAGTTGAGCACCGAGCCCTCCGGCGCGGTGACGTGCACCGGCCGGAACGAGCCCGCGTTGTGCGGCACCTCCGGCGAAATGGCGGCCTTGACCGCGAACGAGGCATACGCCCGGGTGTAGTTCAGGACGACGTTGATCCCGCGGCGGCTCTGCGGCGACGATCCGGCGAAATCGAGGTGGATCTCTTCGCCGTCGATGGTCACCGCGACCTTGAGGACGACCTCTTCGTCGTCGAATCCGTCGGTCACCAGTTCGCTGGTGTACGTACCGTCCGGCAGGTTCGCCAGCGCGTCCCGCAGTGCCCGCTCGGAGCGGTTCATGATCTCGGCGGCGACGTCGTCCAGCGAATCGAGATCGAACTCCTCCAGCAGCCGCACCAGGCTGGCGGCACCGACCTCGTTCCCGGTGACCTGCGCGTACAAGTCGCCGATGGTCTCTTCCGGCGTGCGGACGTTCGCGCGGATCAGCAGTTCGAGATCCGCGTTGACCTCGCCCGCGCGGAGGAACTTCATGATCGGCAGGCGCAGACCCTCTTCGAAGACCTCGTTAGCCTCGGCCGAGACCAGCCGCCCGCCGATGTCCGGAGCGTGGCAACAGGAAGCGAACCACGCGACGAGCCGTCCCCGCAGGAAGACCGGCGTGGCGACGGTGATGTCGTTGATCTGCCCTGCCGTCTGCCACGGGTCGTTGGTGAGCAGGACATCGCCCGGCTCCAGGGTCTCCGGCGGGTACGCGGCGACGAAGTGGTGCATCCCGGTCGCCATCGCGTTGATGTGGCCAGGGGTCCCGCCGACGGACTGGCCGATCATCTCGCCGCGCGAGTCGAACACCGCGCAGGCTAGGTCGAGAGATTCCCGCACGACGGAGGAGAACGCCGTGTTGACGAGCGCGTTCTGCTGTTCGGCGAGGATCGAGTGCAGCCGGTTTCCCAGCACTCCCACCAGGATCGGGTCGACACTCATACCGTCACCACCAGACCGGCGTCCTCGCCGACCACGCACCGAGCGCTCGGCGGAACGACCACAGTGGACTCGCGTTCCTCCACAATGGCCGGTCCCTCGACGCGATCGCCCGGCTTGAGGCGATACCTGTCGAACACCGCCGTGTCGGCAAAGCCACCCGCGGCGGGAAAGTACGCCGGACGGCTTCCCTTGCGCGCGTCGCCTTCGGCCTCGGCACCCGCGAGTTTCAGCGTGACCTCGGGTGCCGGGCCGCGGGAAACGACACGCCAGTTGAGCACCTCGATCGCGACGTCCGGCCCGGTCCGCCGGTACAACGTCCGATAGGTCTCGGTGAACGCGTCGACCAGCGAATCCGGCCAGTTCCCCCGCTCGACCGGCACGCGGATCTCGTAGCCCTGCCCGGCGTACCGCATCTCGGCGATCCGGCGGTGCGTCACCTCCGCACCGTCCACACCGGACTCCTCCAGCAGTTCCCTTCCTTCGGCCTCCATCTCGGCGAACAGCGCGTCGACCTGTTCCCAGGACAGGTCGAGTACCGCCGCACGCGCCGAACGCACGAAGTCGAAGGCCAGCGGCGCGGTGAGGAATCCCGCCGCGCTCAGCACCCCGGCCGCGCTGGGCGCGACCACCTCTGGCGCGCCGAGCGCCCGCGCCACACCGACGCCGTGCACCGGACCGGCGCCGCCGAAGGTGAACATCGGCAGCTTCGCCGGGTCCTTGCCGCGCTCGACGGCGTGGACGCGGGCGGCGTTGGCCATGTCCTCGTTGACGCTGGTGTGGATGCCCCAAGCGGCCTCTTCGATACTGACGCCGAGTGGGTCCGCGATCTTCGAGCGGATCGCCTCACGCGCGCCTTCGACGTCCAAAGTCATTCCGCCGCCGAGGAAATACCCCGGATCCAGGTAGCCGAGCACGAGGTCGGCGTCGGTCACGGTCGGCTCGGTGCCACCTCGTCCGTAGCAGACCGGTCCCGGCTCGGACCCCGCGGAATCCGGCCCGACGGTGAGCAGGCCGAGCGCGTCGATGCGGGCGATCGAGCCGCCGCCGACGCCGATCTCGATCATGTCGATGACCGGCACCTTGACCGGCAGCCCGGATCCCGGCAGCAGCCGGTACTTCCGGTCCACTTCGAATTCGTGCGTCACCAGCGGCGCGCCGTCGGAGATCATGCACAGTTTCGCCGTCGTGCCGCCCATGTCGAAGGCCAGCAGATCCCCGGTCCCCGCCGCGGCTCCGATCGCGGACGCGGCCAGCGCCCCGCCTGCCGGTCCGGATTCGAGGATGCGGATCGGGTGGCGTGCGGCGGTGTCGACGGTCGCGATCCCGCCGTTGGACAGCATGATGTGCGGCGACGGCCGCACCCCGGACTCGTGCAGACGCCGCTCCAGGTCACGGAGATAGCGTTCGGTGAGGTCCTGGACGTAGACGTTCGCGACCGTGGTCGACATGCGTTCGAACTCGCGGATTTCGGGGACGACCTCGCTGGACAGCGCGACGCGCAACCGGGGCGCGACGTCCTTGAGCACCTCGGCGGCCCGCCGTTCGTGCGCGGGATTCGTGAAGGCGTGCAGGAAACAGATCGCCACCGCGTCGATCCCGCGGGCGTCGAGTTCGCGGCCGAGCCGCGCGACGTACTCCTCGTCCAGTCCTGTGTGGACCGTCCCGTCGGCGAGGATCCGCTCGGGGACGTCGAACCGCAGGTGACGCGGGACCAGCGGGGCGGGAAGCTCGATGAGCAGGTCGTACAGTTCGTACCGATGCTCGCGCCGCATCTCCAGCACGTCACGGAAACCGGCCGTCGCCAGCAGGGCGGTGCGCGCTCCCTTGCGCTCGATCAGCGCGTTCGTGACCAGCGTGGTCCCGTGCACGAACTGCTCGACGTCGCCCGCGTGCAGCCCGGCGTCGGCGAGTGTCCTCTTGAGACCTTCCTCCACCGCGCGAGCGGGCTCGTCGTGCGTCGTCAGCACCTTGCCGACGGCGACGACACCGGTCTCGTCGAGCACGCAGAGATCGGTGAACGTACCGCCGATGTCCACGCCGACGCGGAGCCCGGTCACGGGGATTCCTTGCGGTACCAGCGGGGCGAGGTGTTGAGCGGCGGTGCCATCTTCGCGCGGACGACGAGCACGTTCGGCTCGTCGGACTCGATGAACTCGGCGAGCAGCCGCCGGAACGCGCGCCCGAACCCGGACACCCGGTCCGCGTGCACGCCGAAGGACCTCGCCAGGCCGACGAAATCGGGACTGTCCCAGTCGACACCCCGGCGCGGGACCCCTGCCCGGTCCTGGTCGTACCGAAGCATCCCGTAGCCGCCGTCGTCGACGATGATCACCGTGACCGGCAGCTGCTCCTGCGCCATCGTGGCGAGATCACCGCAGGCGAACAGGAAACCGCCGTCACCACTGACGCAGATCGCGCGGCCGGTGCCCGCCGCACCGGCGCCGAGCGCGGCCGGGAAGCCGTAACCGAGGGTGCCCCAGCCCATCGGATACGCGAGCTTGCGCGGCGCGCGGACACGGTGGAAGCCGCCGATCCAGTATCCGGCCACGCACATGTCCGCGACCACGACGGCGTCGGGCGGCAACACCTCGTCCAAAGTGGACAGCAGATCCGCGGCCTGTGGTTCCTCTTCCTTGATCCGCTGCCGGACCCGGGCGGAGACCTTGGCGAGCCTGCCGACGAGCGCCGCGATACCGGGCCGTTCCTCGACCTTGAGCGCCTCGGTGAGCACCCGGGCGTCCCCGACCAGTGTGATGTCCGGCTGGTAGTTCTTGGCGGCGTCGTCCGGGTCGACGTTGATCGCGATGAGCTTCTTCGGCTGCGGCATCAGCCAGTTCTGCGTCATCAGCCCGTCGAAGTCGGTGCCGATGGCGAGGACGACGTCGGCTTCGTCCCACAATGCCCCGACCTCGGGCGCGTGCACCGGATTCGGGGCGAGACAGGGGTGATCGACCGGCAGGAGCCCGCGAGCGCCGAACGTGGTGAGCACCGGCGCGGCCAGCCGTTCGGCGAGTTTCCCGATCGCCTCGCCGGCCTCGGCGCGCAGCGCGCCGCCTCCCGCCCAGATCAGCGGCCGGTCGGCGGTGGCAAGGAGCGCCTCGGCCTCGGTGAGGTCCGGGATCTCGGCCGGCCGGGCGTGCGACCTCGGCGGACGACGCGCCGGCGTCCGCTCCGAGAGGAAGTCGGCCGGGATACCGAGGTAGACCGGCCCGCTCTGCGGCTGGAGCGCGAGCCGGGCCGCGCGGTGGAGCGTCGCGGCGACCTGGTCGGCACTCGAGACGGTGAACCCGGCCTTGGTGACCGGCGCGAACATCGCCTGCTGATCCGACGTCTCGTGCAGCACGCCGCGGACCACCCCGGGCCGCCGCAGCGTGGAGGGGATGTCGGTGGCGATGACCAGCACCGGCGCCGCCGACGCCATGGCCTCGCCGACGGCGGCGAGCGTGTTCGCCGCGCCGGGCCCCGTGGTCACCAACGCGACGCCGAGCTTGCCTGTCGCGCGGGCGTAACCGTCCGCCGCGTACCCGGCCGTCTGCTCGTGCCGGACGCCGACGAGCCGGATGTCCGTATCGGCCAGCGCCTCCCATAACGGCAGGTTGTGCACCCCAGGGAGACCGAAGACGACTTCGGTCCCCAGAGCGGTCAGCGCGTCGGCGAGATGCTGGGCTCCGGTGGGTGCAGGCACCCCGCCGATAGTGCCAGATCGTTCAACGATCCAGCAACCATCCACTGCGCGTGAAGGCCCCCTTCCCTCGGCTGAGCCGAGGGAAGGGGGCCTTCACGCGCAGTGCGTCGTCAGTACAACCCGGCCGAGTAGGCAGCAGGGGCGTAATAGGCCTCGAGGTCGGCCAAGCTCTCGTCGGGCCGTTCGAAGGTCTTGGCGATCGCCGCGCGGGACGGCAGCGCGCCGGGCGCCCAGCTCTCCGGCGACCAGAGCTTCGACCGCATGAACGCCTTCTGGCAGTGGTGGAAGATCTCGTCGATGTCGACCACCAGCGCCAGCTTCGGCCGGCTGCCCTTCACGATCATGTCGTCGAAGAACGGCGCTTCCCGCACGAGCCGCGCGCGGCCGTTGATCCGCAGTGTGTCGCCGCGGCCGGGGATCAGGTAGATCAGCCCGACGTGCGGGTTCGACAGCACGTTGTGGAACCCGTCGGCGCGCCGGTTGCCGGGACGCTCCGGGATGGCGATCCGCGTGTCGTCCAGCACCAGCGTGAACCCGGCCGGGTCGCCCTTCGGCGAGACGTCGCAGGTGCCGTCGGCCGCCGACGTCGCGATCAGCACGAACGGTGACTCCGCGAGCCACTGGCGGTCCATCTCGTGCAGTTTCGGACGCGCCTTGTTCGCGGTCCGTTCCAGCGGCGGCGGCAGGATCTCGCGCAGCTCGGCCTCGGTGGTGACTTCGACGAACTCAGACAATGTTGTGCTCCCTCGTCACGGCCCGGTCGCCGGCGAACCGGCGGACGTCGAGCCCGGTGATGTCGATGGCCGGGACCCACCCCAGGTAGAGGTCCCGCACGAGCTCCCCCACCGCCGGGCCCATCTGGAACCCGTGTCCAGAGAAACCGGTCGCGTAGAAGAACCGCGACAGGTGGACGCTTTCCCCCACGATCTGGTTGCGGTCGGGGGTGACCTCGTACAGCCCGGCCCAGCCGCCGCGGATCCCCGCGTCGAGTACCGCGGGCACCCGGCGCGCGGCGATTTCGGCAAGTTTCGGCAGCCAGTCGCCAGGCTGGTAGCGGGTGTCGAAGCCGGGTTCGCCGTCACCGTCGCAGAAGGACATCGCCAGGCCGAGGCCCTCGCGGTGGAAGTAGAAGGCGGACGGCATCTCGATGGTCAGCGGCACGGATCCGGGCAGGTCCGCGACCGGGCCGGTGAACACGACCTGCCGCCGGAACGGCCGCACCGGGAGGTCGACGCCGGCGAGTTCGCCGATCAGCCCCGACCACGCGCCCGCCGCGCAGACCACCGCGTTCGTCCGCACGAAGCCTTCGCCGGTCAGGACACCGGTGATCTCGTCGCCGTCGCGTTCGATCCCGACGACCTCGACGCCGGTCCTGAGCACCGCGCCGTGCGCGCGTGCCGCCCGCGCGTAGCCCTGGACCGCGGAGTCCGGCGTCGCCTTGGCGTCGTCCGGCGACCACAGGGCCGCGATCACGCCGTCGGTGTCGATCAGCGGGGAGAACCGCCGCGCTTCGGCGGGCTCGACGAGCCGGCTGCGGACGCCGTAGGAGTTCTGCAGTTCGGCGCAGCGCTCGAATTCGGGCAGATCGGCCGGGTCGGTGACCAGGTACAGGTAGCCGTCGCGGCGGAAGTCGATCTCGGTCCCGTACGTCTCGGCGAAGGAGGCGTACTCGGCCAGCCCGCGCAGCCCGATCTCGATGTTGACCCGGGTGGTGAACGACGACCGGATCCCGCCCGCGGCCTTCGCGGTCGAGCCTCCGCCGAGGCTCCCGCGTTCGAGCAGCAGCACCGAGACCCCGGCCGCGGCGAGCCGGTACGCGCAGCTGACCCCGACGATGCCACCGCCGATCACGACGACGTCGGTGCGTTCAGGAAGTGGCTCCATCCGTGTCCCCGATCCGTTCGTCCTCGGGCGGCGGTCCCGGCGGCGTGCCGTCGCCGAACGGGCGCCCGCCCAGCCGCTCCCGGTGGTGCGGCGCCGTCCAGCCGGACAGGTCCGGTCCCAGTGGGACGATCCGCGTCGGGTTCACCTGCTCGTGCACCGCGTGGTAGTGCCGCTTGATGTGGTCGAAATCGACGGTGTCACCGAAACCCGGCGTTTGGAAGAGGTCACGGGCGTAAGCCCACAGCACCGGCATTTCGGTCAGTTTGTTCCGGTTGCATTTGAAATGCCCGTGATACACCGGATCGAAGCGGACGAGCGTGGTGAACAGCCGGATGTCCGCTTCGGTGATCGTGTCACCGACGAGGTAGCGCTGCTCTTCCAGCCGCTCGGAAAGCACGTCCAGCATGGCGAAGAGCCGGGTGTACGCGTCCTCGTATGCGGCCTGTTTGGTCGCGAAACCGGCTTGGTACACAGCGGCGTTGACGTCCGCGTGGACGCCCACGTTGACGTCGTCGATCTCGTCACGCAGTCGCTCCGGGTAGAGGTCGGGCGCGCCGGGCCGGTGGAGACTGGTCCATTCGGTGGACAGATCCAGGGTGATCTGTGGATAGTCGTTGCTCACGAGCCGTTTGCTCGGAATGTCCACAATGGCCGGAACACTGATCCCGCCCATGTAGTGCGGGTCGGCCGCGTGATAGGCCTCGGCCAGGTACTTGATGCCGAGAACCGGATCCCGGTCATCGGGATCGAGGGTGAACCGCCAGCTCTTCTCGTCCTGGATCGGGTCGGCGACGGCCACGCTCAGCGCGGACTCGAGGCCGAGCAGCCGCCGGACGATCAGCCCGCGGCTCGCCCAGGGGCAGGCCCGGCTGACCACCAGCCGGTATCTCCCCGCTTCCACCGGCCAGCCGTCACGGCCGTCGGCGGTGACACGCGCGTCGAAATGGTTGGCGGACCGACGGAACTCGCCTGTCCGCGGATCGGTCGGGATCGTCATGTGAGCCACCCTAAAGCGTGAGATGGTGGTTTCGGTGTGCGTAGACTCTGGCACCCGGCGTGCTCGCACGCCGCCGCGCGGAAGGTGGTCCGACGATGCCGTTCATGCCCGTGACCGACTCGATGTTCCTTCTCGTCGAGACGCGCGAACATCCGATGCACGTCGGCGGGCTGCAACTGTTCAAGAAACCCGAGGACGCCGGACCCGACTACCTGCGTGACATCCGCCGGAAACTGCTCGATTCCGACAACATGCGCCCGGTGTTCCGGCGCCGTCCGGCCCGGCCGGTCAACACCGCGGGCCACCTCGCCTGGTCGACCGACACCGAACTCGAACTCGACTACCACTTCCGGCATTCGGCACTGCCCCAGCCCGGCCGGATCCGCGAACTGCTGGAGCTGACCGGCCGCTGGCACAGCACCCTCCTCGACCGGCATCGTCCCCTGTGGGAGATCCACCTGGTCGAGGGGCTGCAGGACGGCCGGTTCGCGATCTACAGCAAGATCCACCACGCGCTGATGGACGGCGTCTCGGCGCTGCGGCATCTGCAGGGCACGCTGTCGGACGACCCGTTCGACCTCGACTGCCCGCCGCCGTGGGGTTCCCGGCCCAAACCCGAGGGCGACCGTAACGGCAAGGCGTCGCCCTCGCTGTTCCAGACCATGGGCAAGACGGTCAACCAGCTCGCCGGTATCGCGCCCGCCGCGATGAAGGTGGCGCGCGAGGCGTTCCAGGAGCACACCCTGACGCTGCCTTCGCAGGCGCCGAAGACGATGTTCAACGTCCCGATCGGCGGTGCCCGGCGGTTCGCGGCGCAGTCGTGGTCGCTGGACAGGGTACGCAAGATCGCCACGGCGGCCGGGGTGTCGCGCAACGACGTCGTCCTCGCGATGTGCTCGGGAGCGCTGCGCGACTACCTGATCGAACAGAACGCGCTTCCCGACGCGCCGCTGACCGCAATGGTCCCGGTTTCCCTGCGGCGCAAGGACAGCGGGGACGCGGCGGGGAACAACATCGGCGCGCTGCTGTGCAATCTGGCCACGCACCTGAGCGATCCGGCCGCACGGCTCGCGGCGATCAACGCGTCGATGCGGAACGGGAAGAAGCTGTTCTCGGAGCTGACCCCGCTGCAGACGCTGTTGCTGTCGGGGATCAACGTCGCCCAGCTCGGTGTGTCGCCGATCCCCGGTTTCGTGAACAACACGAAGCCGCCGTTCAACCTGGTGATCTCCAATGTGCCGGGGCCGCGCAAGCAGATGTACTGGAACGGCGCGTCGCTCGACGGCATCTACCCGGCGTCGGTGCTGCTCGACGGGCAGGCGCTGAACATCACGCTGACCAGCAACGGGGACAACCTGGACTTCGGCGTCACCGGCTGCCGCCGCAGCGTCCCGCATCTCCAGCGCATCCTGACCCACCTGGACACCGCGCTGGTCGAACTCGAGCACGCGGTCTCGCTACCCCGCAGCTGACCCCCGCAATTCGGCACCTGGTTGCGGTAGTTCAGCATCGAACTACCGCAACCAGGTGCCGAATTGCGCCGGGGTCAGCTGCCGTCGGAGACGTAGAGAGCGCCCGGGGTGATCGTGTACAGCTGGCCGTCCGGGCCGGCGACCGCGTCACGCGTGCGGCCGAGGTTGGTCCAGAGCTTGCCGCCGTTGCCGTTCAGGTCGAGCTTGTACGTGCCACCCTTGAGCGAAGCCATGTACAACGAGCCTTTGTAGGCCGCGAGCCCGCTCGGCGTCGCCGAAGACGTCGGCCAGGCCTTGACCGGGTTGGTCATCCCCGCCGTGTTGCACGGCCCCTCGCAGGTCGGCCAGCCGTAGTTCTTGCCGGACTCGATCTTGTTCAGCTCGTCGAGCCTGTTGGCGCCGATGTCGGAGACGTACAGCTGACCGTTCGCCCAGGTCAGACCCTGGACGTTGCGGTGGCCGTAGGAGTAGACGCGACTGTTGAACGGATTGCCGGGCGCGGCCGCGCCGTCGGTGGTGACGCGCAGGACCTTGCCGCCGAGGGAGTTCTTGTTCTGCGCGTTGGCACCGTTCTGGCCGTCGCCGGTGCCCGCGTAGAGGTAGCCGTCCGGGCCGAACCTGATCCGGCCGCCGTGGTGATACTGCGAACCGCGCGGGATGCCGGTGACGATCGGCGTCGGCGTCTGGCCCAGCTTCAGCTTGGCGATCCGGTTGTCGGAACTGGTCGTGTAGTAGATGAAGACCGTCTGGTCGGTGGCGTAGTTCGGCGAAACGGCGATGCCGAGCAGTCCCGCCTCCGCGGTGACACTCACCCCGGGGATGGTCTGGACCGTGGTGACCTTGCCCGCCTTGTCGATCTTGCTGATCGTCTTGGCGTCCTTCTGCGTGAAGAGGCCGGTGCCGTCGGGCAGGAAGTCGATCGACCACGCCTGGTTGAGGCCGCTCGCGAGTTGTCTGATCGCCTGGACGGACGGCGCTTCGGCGGCCGCCGCCGGAACGGCCGCGATCGACACGGCCGTCGCGGCGGCGAACGTGGCGGCGAGAATACGACGTAAGGACATGGGACGCCTCCTTCAGCTACACCCCTGGAGCTCGGATGGCGGCGGTAGACGGGTGGTCGGGGTGCACCCGTCGAGTTGGATACAAACACACCGCAGGACGAAACGGACACCACTGGACGGGCTATCGACAGGGCCCGCCGTTAACCGTTATGTGCGCCGAGCGTGACGATCGGAGTCGCTCGATCGGCCATAGGTAGGAAACTTTACAAAACACCTCCGGAAGTCGGTCCTTGCGTCTGGTCAGAATCGGCGGCCCGCTTCTAGGGTGACGGTGGCTCGGCCCTGTTCGATCCCATGTGGACGTTAGGAGCGGAAATGATCGAAAGCATCGAGGTATGGACCACCCCCGACTTCGTCGAGTACGAAACCCCCATGGAGGTCACCGCCTACGCGGCCCGCATGGAGGACTGACTTCGTATCCGGTGGTGGGGGCCGTTCCCCCACCACCGCGCCGCCGTCCCGATCAGCGAGCCGTTGGAGGCAGCACGGTGTCCCCCATGTCGTCGTCGGATTTCATCGCGGCCTTGCGCGGGCTTTCGCACCGCTATTGGGGCACCCACCCGTTCCACGAGCGGATGCACCGGGGCGACCTGTCCGAGTCCGAACTGAAGATCTGGGCCGCGAACCGCTGGTACTACCAATGCGTGCTCCCGCAGAAGGACGCGGCGATCATCAGCAACTGTCCGTTGCCGGAAATACGCCGGGAATGGCTCGACCGCATCGTCTATCACGACGGGACGAAGGCAGGCGACGGCGGAACCGAGCGGTGGCTCCGCTTGTGCACCGCGGTCGGGCTCGATCGCGAAGAGGTTCTCGATCAGCGGCACGTCGCCCCCGGCGTACGGTTCGCCGTCGACGCCTACGTGACTTTCGCCCGCACGAAACCTTGGCTCGAAGCGGTCGCTTCGGGGCTGACCGAAATGTTCGCCGGCCATCTCATGCAGCGACGGGTCGCCGACATGCTGGCGAACTATTCGTGGATCGCGCCGGAAGACCTCGCCTATTTCACCAATCGCATCGACAAGGTCTCCGGCGAGGGCAAGGGAACGCTCGATATCGTCGTGCGGCACGCCGTCACCCGCGAGCAGCAGGAGAGGGCGATCGCCGCGCTGTCCTTCAAGACCGACGTGCTCTGGTCCATGCTCGACGCCATCGAGCGCGCCGCGGCCAAGGAGTAGCGATGAGCACCCTCGAAATGGGCTCGGTGCCGCGGCTGCGGCGCGGGGTCCGGCTGAGCTATGACCAGACCAGGGAAACACACGTCCTCCTGTTCCCTGAAGGCGTACTCGTCCCGAATCCGACCGCCGCCGCCGTACTCAAGCTCTGCGACGGCGTCGAAGACGTCGCGGCGATCGCTTCGGCGTTGCGCGAGCGCTATTCCGGTGTGCGCGAGGAAGAGATCCTGGACGTCCTGTCCCGGCTGGGAGAACGGCGGATCGTCGAATGGACCTGAAAACCGCGGCGCCGCCGCTGGGCATGCTCGCCGAGCTGACCCACCGCTGCCCGCTGCACTGTCCGTACTGTTCGAATCCGGTCGAACTGATCGCCCGCGACGGCGAACTGTCCACAGAGGAATGGATTTCCGTACTCTCACAGGCACGGGAGCTCGGCGTGCTCCAGGTGCACATGTCCGGTGGTGAGCCACTCGCCAGACCGGACCTGCCCATCCTGGTCGAACACGCCACGCAACTGGGTTGCTACGTGAACCTGGTGACGTCCGGACTCGGACTGACCGAGTCCAGATTGGACGATCTCGTCGAACGCGGCATCGCGCACATCCAGCTGTCCGTCCAGGGCGCGACGGCCGAACGCGCCGACCGGCTCGCCGGTGCGCGGGCCCACGACCGGAAACTGATCGCCGCCGAGCTGATCAAGAAGGCCGGGCTGCCGCTTTCGGTGAACGTCGTCCTGCACCGCCAGAATCACGATCAGCTCGCCGGGATCATCGACCTCGCCGAGGAGATGGGCGCGGACCGGCTCGAACTGGCCAACACTCAGTACTACGGCTGGGCTCTGCGCAACCGCGACGCCCTGATGCCGACCCGGCGGCAACTCGACGAGGCCGAGCCGATCGTGCGCGCGGCCACCGAACGGCTGCGCGGGCGCATGGAGATCATCTACGTCGTCGCCGACTACTACGAGCGGTACCCGAAGCCCTGCATGTACGGCTGGGGCGCGCGGCAGTTGACCGTGGCACCCGATGGGAACGTGTTGCCGTGTCCCGCTTCGACGGCGATCAAGACGCTGGAGTTCGACAACGTACGGGACAGACCGCTGGCATGGATCTGGTACGAATCCAGCTCCTTCAACGCCTATCGCGGTGAGGATTGGATGCCGGACACCTGCGGCACCTGCGAGCGGCGCGCGATCGACTTCGGCGGCTGCCGTTGCCAGGCGTTCCAGCTCACCGGCGACGCCGCGGCCACGGATCCCGTGTGCTCGCGTTCACCACAGCGCGACGTCGTCGACCTCATCCTCGCCGCGCCCCCGAAAACGGACGAACTCGTGATGCGCGGACCGCGATGAGGGTGATCCTGCTCGGCACCGCGGCGGGCGGCGGCTTCCCGCAATGGAACTGCGCCTGCGCGCTGTGCGTTTCCGACGCGCCGCCGCGGACGCAGGACTGTGTCGCGGTGAGCGCGGACGGCGAGGGCTGGTACCTGCTCAACGCGTCGCCGGACATCCGCGCGCAGATCCTCGCCACACCACCGCTGCGCGCCGGGCCCGGGCCGAGGGAGATCCCGTTGCGCGGGGTGCTGCTCACCGACGCCGAGCTCGATCATTCACTCGGCTTGCTCCTGCTTCGGGAAGCGGGCGGGCTCCCGGTGTGGGCACCGGACGCTGTCCTGCACGCGCTCTCCGAACAGTTCCCGGCGCGGTCGATCATCGACGGCTACGGCGGCTGGGACTGGCTGCCGTCTTCGGAAATCGCCATCGACGGTCTTCGGGTGAGCGTGCTTCCCGTGAGCGACAAGCGGCCGAAGTACGCGCGTTCGTCCACTGAGGACGGCCCATGGGTGGTGGCGTACCGGATCGAAGACGTCCGGACCGGCGGCGTCCTCGTGTACGC
The DNA here is from genome assembly GCF_003947325.1 of Amycolatopsis sp. WAC 01375. NCBI lineage: Bacteria > Bacillati > Actinomycetota > Actinomycetes > Pseudonocardiales > Pseudonocardiaceae > Amycolatopsis > Amycolatopsis sp. WAC 01375. The sequence goes on along the minus strand of NZ_QHHW01000052.1, from coordinate 156,099 downwards.
GCCTTGCCTGAAGAGCTGGCCGGACGGCTTCGACGAGTTCACTCGCGACGCCGGCCTGGTGTTGCTGGACGGAACTTTCTTCGCGCCGGACGAGATGTCGGGAGCCACCGCGGCCGAGGTCGGCGACGGCGCCCAGCTGGCGATGGGGCATCTGCCGATCACCGGAAGTCTCGCGAAGCTGCGGCCCGGCCCGCGTTGGGCGTACACGCATCTGAACAACACGAACCCGGTGATCGACCCGGCCTCGCCGGAGCACGCCGCCGTCCTGGCCGGCGGCGCCTCGCTTCCCTTGGACGGTACCGAATTCAAGCTCTAGGCGACACCTTCCGGACTCGCGCCCGACACCGGGACGGCGTCGGCGGTGAGCCGATCGATCTCCGCGAGATCGTCCGCTGTCAGGTCGACGTCGGCCGCGGCGAGACTGGCCTCGATGTTGGCCGACTTGCGCGCGCCCACGATCGCGACATGCACGCCCGGCTGGGCGAGCGTCCACGCGATCGCGAGCTGACCGACCGAGATCCCCTTGCCCGCGGCGAATTCCTTGAGCCGGTCGACGACGGCGAGATTGCGCCGGAAGGTCTCCCCGGTGAACGCCGAAGACCGGGAACGCCAGTCGGTCTTCTCGAACGTCGTCTCCGGCGTGAAGGAACCGGTCAGCAGGCCACTGCCCAGCGGGCTGTACACGAGCACGCCGATGTCGTTCTCCCGCGCGTACGGCAGCGGATCGGTTTCGATGTCACGGCGGAACAGGTGATACGGCGGCTGCAAGGTCTCCACCGGACGGGTCCGGTCGAAGGCGGCCAGCCCCGCGGCGTCGTAGTTCGAAACACCGACGTGCCGAATCTTCCCGGCGTCGACGAATTCCTGCAGGATCCCCGCGGTCTCCTCGGCCGGGGCGCCGGGATCGGGCCAGTGGATCTGGTAGAGGTCGATGTGGTCGACGTCGAGGAAACGAAGGCTGTCCTCGATTCCCTGTGCCAGCCACTCGCGCCGGGAATCGCGCGGCCGTTCGGAACGCGGCTTGATGCCGCCCTTCGTGGCGATGACGAGGTTGTCGCGGTCGCGCTTGAGTTCCTCACGCAGCGCCTTTCCCAGCATCGCTTCGGACTTCCCGAAACCGTAGGCCTGTGCGGTGTCGAAGAAGTTCACCCCGAGTTCGCGCGCGTGGTGGATCGCCGCGATCGCCGCGTCCTCGTCGAACGAACCCCAATCCCCGCCGAGTTGCCAGGTGCCGAAAGCGATCCTCGAGACCTCGAGACCACTCCTGCCCAATGTCGTCGTACGCATGACTCCAGCAGAGCACAGACATCGGATCACCGCACCGGACCTCCCGGCCATTGAAACCCCCAAATAACTGTTTGACGGTTCGCGTCCCGGCAGTCGATACTCGTCCCATGTCCGACTCTCCCGGCCTCGACGGGCTCCGTGTCCTCGCCCATCCCGTTCGGCTGCGCATTCTGTCGCTTTTGACCGGTGTCGCGATGAGCGCGGCCGAAGCCGCGCGTGAGCTCGGTGAGACACAAGCGAATGTCAGCTATCACCTACGGCGGCTGCACGAGGCCGGACTGCTCGACGTCGTCGAGGAGGTCCGGATCCGGGGCGGGCTGGCGAAACGCTACCGGCACGATCCGGAGTCCGGATCGCGGTGCACGTCGACGAATCCGGAGGAACACCGGCTTCTCATCACGACGATGGCCTCCGAACTCGTGCGCCGCAGCGAATTCCACGTCCGCGGTGAACGCGGACTGACGGCCGACGTGGAGATGTGGGTCGACCGTGAGAGCTGGAAGAAGGCACTCGCCCACGCCCATGAGCTGAGCGAGCTTCTGCACTCGGCCGCGAAACCGCCCCGCACCCGGGGGACCATTCCGGTCAGCGCGACGGTCGCGATGTTCGAGATGAGGCGACCGTGACGTCGCTGCGCGAACCCCTGCGCCACCGCAACTTCCGCTGGCTGATCGGCGGCCGCACGTTCGGGGAGTTCGGCAACGCCGTCGCCCCGCTCGCGCTGGCGTTCGCGGTGATCGACCTGACCGGTTCGGCCGTCGACATCGGCATCGTCGTGGGCGCGCGTTCGGTGGCGAGCGTGGTCCTGCTGCTGTTCGGCGGGGTGCTGGCGGACCGCCTGCCGCGTTCGGTGATCCTGCAGGGCACCGAACTCGCCGCCACCGTGACCCAGGCCGTCATCGCGGCGAGTGTCCTTTGTGGATTCGCGTCGATCCCGCTGCTGGTCGGCCTCAGCGTGGTCAACGGCGCGGTGTCCGCGATCTCCGCCCCCGCCTCGGCGTCGCTCACCCCGTTGACGGTGCCCGCGGCACTGCTGGCACCGGCCAACGCCCTCGGCAGGCTGTTGTCGAACTCCGGCCGGATCGCCGGCGCCGGCCTCGGCGGCATCCTGGTCACCGCCGTCGGCCCCGGCTGGGCGCTCGGCGGGAACGCGCTGCTGTTCCTGGGCTCCGCCCTGTCCTACCGGTGCATCCGCCTCAGCCGCCGGGAGCGGACCCCCGGCAGCCGCCCGCTGGCGGAACTCGTCGAAGGCTGGCACGAGTTCCGGTCGCGCACCTGGGTGTGGGTCGTGGTCGTGCAGTTCATGGTGGTGAACGCGGTCATCGCCGGCGGGATCGCGGTACTCGGTCCCGTCGTCGCCGACAGCAGCTTCGGCCGCTCCGGCTGGGGGTTCGCACTCGCCGCACAGACGATCGGCTCACTCGTCGGCGGGATCCTCGTGGCTCGATGGCAGCCGCGGCGCGCACTGTTCGTCGGCGTCGCGGTGATCCTTTTCGAAGCGCCGCCGTTGATCCTCCTCGGCCAGGCGCCATGGCTGCCGCTGCTGCTGGCCGCCATGTTCGTGTCCGGCCTGGCGATCGAGCAGTTCGTGGTCGCGTGGGACGTCTCGCTGCAGGAGAACGTGCCCGAAGAAAAGCTCGCGCGCGTCTACTCCTACGACATGCTCGGTTCCTTCATCGCGCTGCCCCTCGGCCAGATGGCGGCCGGACCGGCCGCCCAGCACTTCGGGGTCAGCACGACACTGCTCGCTTGCGCCGCCCTGGTCGTGGCGGCCACCTGTCTCGCACTGTGCAGCGGCCAGGTGCGCGGCCTCGTCCGGAAGACCCACGCCGCCCAGCCCTGACCCTCTGGAAGCGATAGCAAAGGTCCCTTGCTCCCTTTCCGCAGGTCACGACCAGGGACGGACCTCCTCCAGGAGCTTCGCGACCGCGAGGACCAGGTCGTCGGAGTGTCGCGGGCCCACGATCTGCAGACCGACCGGGAGACCGCGAGAGGTGCGGCCCGCCGGGACGCTGATGGCGGGCTGCTGGGTCATGTTGAACGGGTAGGTGAACGGCGTCCAGTCCGGCCAGCCGCTGAGGCCGCTGCCAGGCGGCACCTCGTACCCGGCCTCGAAAGCGGGAATCGGGAGGGTCGGCGTGATCAGCACGTCGTAGCGCGTGTGGAATTCGCCCATCAGGATCCCCAGCGCTGCCCGCTCGGCGTTGGCGCCGAGATAGTCGCTCGCCGAGAAGGTCTTGCCGAACTCCCACACCTTCCGCAGCCCGGGATCGACCTTCGCCTCCGAACCGGCGGGGAAGGCGTCCAGCCACTTGGCCGCGCCCGTCGACCACAGGATGTCGAAGGCGGGTTTGGGGTCGGTGAAGCCTGGATCGGTCTCCTCGATGTGCAGGCCCGCGTCGCCCAGCGACTGGACCGCCGACTTGACGATCGCCGCGACCTCCGGATCGACGTCGACGAAGCCGAGCGTCGGCGAGTAGGCGGCGATCAGCCCGCGCACGTCCCGGCGGACGGCTTCGCGGTAGGTCGAGACGGGCGGAGCGAGTGCGGCCGGGTCACGGTGGTCGGGCATCGCGAGGACGTCGAGGAGCAGCGCCGTGTCATCGACCGAACGCGCCATCGGGCCCGCATGCGAGAGCGGCCCGAACGGGCTCGCCGGGAACAGCGGGATCCGGCCGTGCGTCGGTTTGAGGCCGACGATTCCGCAGAACGAAGCCGGGATCCGGATCGAGCCACCGCCGTCGGTGCCGACGGAGAGTTCGCCCATCCCCGCCGCGACGGCCGCGGCGCTTCCCCCGCTGGACCCGCCCGCCGTCTTCGACGGGTCGATCGGGTTGCGGGTGATCCCGGTCAGCGTGTTGTCGGTGACACCCTTCCACGCCAATTCCGGCGTCGTGGTCTTTCCCAGCAGTACCAAGCCGTTCTCACGCAGCCGCGCGGTGACCGGGCTGTCGACGTCCCACGGCTGGTTCGGGTCGATGCACCGCGAACCGCGCAGCGTCGGCCAGCCCTGGGTCAGGAACATGTCCTTGATCGAGGCCGGGACACCGTCGAGCCAGCCGATCGGATTACCGTCCCGCCAGCGGATTTCGGACGCTTTCGCCTGCTCGAGCGCGCCATCGGCATCGACAAGGCAGAAAGCGTTCGTCTCGCCGTCGTGTTCTTCGATGAGACGCAACGCGTTCTGAGTGGCCTCGACCGGCGACAGCTCTCCGGTCGCATACGCGGCCACGAGCTCACTCGCGGTCAACTTGGTGTCGTTCATCCGGCCCCTAACCTTGGCGAAGCGTCTCCGACGGCACGTATCCGAGCTGCTTGTCCACGACGTTGCGCAGCGGCTCCCCCGCGCGCCAGCGACGGAAGTTGTCCGCGAACACCTCTACCAGAGCATTACGCCAGCCGACGAAGTCGCCCGACATATGCGGCGAGATCAGCACGTTCTCCATAGTCCACAAAGGACTTTCAGGTGGCAGCGGCTCGGTGTCGAAGACGTCGAGCGCCGCACCTCCGAGCAAGCCGTCCCGCAAGGCGCCGACCAGGTCCGAAGTGACGACCAGTTCGCCGCGGCCGACGTTGACGAACCGCGCGCCGGGTTTCATCGCGGCGAAGGCCGCCGCGTCGAACATGCCCTTCGTCTGCTCGGTCAGCGGCGCGACCGCGACGACGTAGTCCGCCTCGGGAAGATGGCGAGCCAGGTCCGAAGAGGCGTACACGTCTCCGAAGTCGGAATCACCCTCACGAGGACGGCGTCCGACGCCCGCCACCGACATCCCGGCCGCCCGCAGCGTCCGCGCGATCGACCGGCCGATCGGCCCGGTGCCGACCACGAGCACCCGGCGACCGGAGATCCGCTCACTCTCCCGGTGCTTCCACTGCTTCCGCCGCTGCAGGTCCCACGAACGGACGAAATCCTTGGCGAACGCGAGGACGACCCCGAGGACGTACTCGGCTATCGCCCCGTCGAACACCCCCCGGGAGTTGGTGAGCACGACGTCGCTCTCCTGTAGCCCGGGGAAGAGCACGGGGTCGACGCCCGCGCTGGCGATATGCAGCCAGCGCAGCCTGTCGGCCGCGTGCCAGGCACCCGGGACGGCGGTCGACAGGAAGTCGTAGACGAAGAACGCGTCCGCACCGGATAACGCATCGGCCAACCCGGCCTCGTCGGTGTAACGAACCACCGCTTCGGCTTCGATAGCGCGCATGTCCGGTGGGCGCGTGTCTCCGCAGAGCACCGCCAGCACAGGGGTCTCCGAGGCGATCACGTTGACACCGTAAAAGTGGCTCGTATGATTGTCAACAATCCGAGGAACGACCCCCGGAGCACCGGACTGTGACTGCAGAAGTTTCCGGAGGCTGAGACTTGGATTTCGACTTACTGGAGTTCGAAGGCCCGCTGGCGCAACGCGGAATCGGCGTCATTGCCCCCTTCGACCTGGCCCTGGAACGCGAGCTGTGGCGCTGGGTGCCCATGGAGGTCTCCCTCCATCTGGCGCGGACGCCGTACGAGCCCGTCCCCGTCAGCATGGAGATGGCCCAGCTCGTCAGTGACAGCAGACATCTCGCCGCCGCCACGCGAGACGTGCTCCACGTGGAGCCCGAAGTCGTCGCCTATCTGTGCACCTCCGGAAGTTTCGTCAACGGTGTGGACTACGAACGTTCTCTGACCAAGGCGATCTGCGACGCCGGCGCCCTGGACGCCGTCACCACGTCCGGAGCGTTGGCCGAGGTCCTGCACCAGCTCGACCTGCACCGCGTCTCGGTGCTGACGCCCTACGACGGCGACCTGACCGGGAAGCTGCACGACTTCCTGGCCGAGCTCGGCGTCCGCACCGTCTCCAGCGACCATCTCGGCCTGGGCGGCGGCATCTGGAAGGTCAGCTACCGGACCATCGCCGAACGCATCCTCGCCGCCGACCACGCCGACGCGGAGGCCATCTTCGTCAGCTGCACCAACCTCCCCACCTACGATCTGATCGAGCCGCTCGAAAGCGCGCTCGGCAAACCCGTCCTCACCGCGAACCAGCTCACGATGTGGGCCTGCCTCCGGCGGATGAACCTGCCGATCGTCGGGCCCGGCAAGTGGCTGCGGGAGGTCGACTGACCTCTTCCCCTACGATTGTCGACAATCTGTCCTCCGGAGGTCCCGTGCCCATCTCGCCGCTCACCCCACCCGAGCCGCCGTCCGAGACGACCACGATCGGATTCATCTACCCCGATCACGCGGCCGAAGACGACTACCCGCTCGCGGAACAGCTCCTCGGCGGGGACATGGCCGGGATCAAGCTGCCGGTCGAGCACATCTACGGCACCGATCTGCACGCCGTACCGGAGCTGCTGGACCTCGGCAGCGAAAGCCGGCTCGCCGACGGCGCCGCGCTGCTGGCCAAACACGAACCGGACGCGGTGGTCTGGGCGTGCACCAGCGGCAGTTTCGTCTACGGCTGGGAAGGTGCCCGCGACCAGGCCGACCGGCTGGCCGCCGTCGCCGGTGTCCCGGCGTCGAGCACCTCCTTCGCCTTCGTCCACGCCGCTCAGGCCCTCGGGGTCCGGCGGGTCGCGGTCGCCGCCAGCTACCCGGACGACGTCGCCCGGCTGTTCGTCGAGTTCCTCGGCGCGGGCGGGGTCGAGGTGATCTCGATGGGCAGCGCGGACATCGACACCGCCGCCGAGGTCGGCGAGCTCAGCCCGGAAGCCGTCGTCGAGCTCGTCGTGAGCCGCGACCACCCGGCGGCCGACGCGCTGCTCGTCCCCGACACCGCCATGCGCACGCTCGGCGAGATCAACACGCTCGAGACCCGGCTCGGCAAGCCGGTGCTGACCGCCAACCAGGTCACGGTCTGGGAGGGCCTGCGGCTCACCGGGAAGTCGCCGCTCGTCCGCACACTGGGCGCGCTGTTCGGGAGAAGGGGCAACTGAACCATGTCCTTGCCGGAAATCGAGCCGGTCAGCCGGGAGTCGACCGCCGGGATCATCGCGCGCCAGTTGCGGGACGCGATCATGACCGGCGCTCTCCCTCCCGGCACCCAGCTCGGCGAAACGGATCTGGCCTCCCGGTTCCAGGTTTCGCGGGGACCGCTGCGAGAGGCGATGCAGCACCTCGTTTCCGAAGGGCTCCTGCGCAGCGAGCGGCACCGCGGCCTGTTCGTGATCGACCTCGAACCCGGCGACGTCTACGACATCTACTCGGCGCGCTCGGCCATCGAGCGTGCCGCGATGCTGCGGGCGCTGCGTGGTGACCGGGAACGGGTCGCCACCGAACTCGAACAGGCCGTGAGCGCCATGGCCGCCGCCGCGGACGACGACGATCCGACCGCGCTGTCCTGGGCCGACCTCCGGTTCCACGAAGCGCTGATCGCCGCGTCCGGCAGCAAGCGGCTCGTTCGGATGGCCCGGACCCTGCTGATCGAGACCCGGATGTGCCTCACCGCGCTGCAGGCGACCTATCAGCAGGTCGAAGAACGGGTCACCGAGCACACCAAGATCATCGAAGCCCTCCGGGCAGGCGACGAAGAGACCGCGCTGTCGCTGCTGGAAGCCCATATGGAGGACGCGGTCCAGCGACTGGCCCCGGGAACCAGCCTTCGAGTGGGCGAGGCTCCCGCGGTGCCTTGAGGATTCAGCCACGGCCCCGCGCCCCCAGCACCGGCTGCCCGCCCGTTCCACCGCGGAACTCCCTGTCCCACGGCCAATTGCCGTGCTCGTCCTCGTAGACCAATTGCAGGGCACGGAATTCCTCGCCGTACATGAGCACGGCGGTGATCAGGTGCGCCGACGGCGAACTGAGCGGAACGACCTCGAACGCCGGCCATCCCACCGCGGCGGGCAGCACCTCACCCGCTTCCGGCGGCCCCGACCGGACCACCTGCTTGGCGAAATAGTTCAGCAGCTGCCCGGATCTTCGCTCTCTCAGTCCGGTGACGACGAGTTCCGGGAGCCCGGCGTCGGTGAGCCCGACCGTGTACGCGAAACCGGGTTGGGCGCTTCCGCGCTCGACCGTCTGCACCATCCAGCCGTACTTCCGGATCAGCGGACGGACCTCCTCGATGAGGTAGTCGCTGCGGCTCTTCCCGGGGTTGTCGCAATGCCAGCACATCGGCACTCCTCCAGTCGTCGAATCCGATGATCGACACTGTGCACCGGGGCACCGACAAAAACTCGCGGCCCGGGGTGGCGCGCATGCGATGAACGGTCCTTTCGTGGCGGATTCGCGCCGAGATTCCCTTTCAGCACACCATTTTCGCCTTTTCGAGAAAATCGGCAGGGCCGGATTCACGGGACCGGCGCCCCCGATGTGGCATTGGGGACACGGAGCGGGCCGCCCGAATACCACTGCCTTACTCCACAAGGTGAAGCTGGCGTATTCCTGACCTGTCGAGTGTCGCGAAAGCCACTTTGGGGACGCCTGAGGTCTCGAAAGTGGCTTTCGCGACACGGCAGGCCAGGTTCCCAATGTCGCGGTATGGACGCTCAGTGTCCCTACCGCGACATTAGCGACACCGGACCGCGGCGGCATCGAACCCGCAACACTCGAAGCGCCACGACAGCCATAACTGCCTTAAGTACATGAAGGCCCCCTTCCTTGCGCCTAACGCAAGGAAGGGGGCCTTCATGCACTCAAACCCCACCCGAAGTCATGAATGGACCATTCATGACTTGCCGGGGCTTGACACGCCCCTATGCGGATGGTTCAAGATAGAGCGGCGACCACCGCGGACCCGAGTTCGGCGGTGGTGGACTTCCCGCCGAGGTCAGGGGTCTGCACGGCCCCCTCCTCGAGAACCTTTTCCACCGCGGCGCGAACATCCTGTGCCGCAAGGGTTTCCCCGAGATGGTCGAGCAGCATCGCCCCCGCCAGGATCTGCGCCACCGGATTCGCGATGCCCTGCCCGGCGATGTCGGGAGCGCTGCCGTGGACCGCCTCGAACATGGAGGGGAACTCACCGGTTGGATTGATGTTGCCCGAAGGCGCCATTCCGAGCCCGCCCGTCACGGCCGCCGCCAGGTCGCTCAGGATGTCGCCGAAGAGATTGGAAGCGACCACGACGTCGAGCCGGTCCGGCGCCTGCACCATCCGCGCGGCGAGCGCGTCGACATGGCACTGTTCGGCGTGCACGTCCGGATACTCCGAGGAGATTTCGGCGAAGATCTCGTCCCAGAACGGCATCGAGTGGATGAGCCCGTTGGACTTGGTCGCGGAGCAGACCCGGCCCGTCCGCGTCTTCGCCAGTTCGAAGGCGTAGCGGATGATCCGCTCCACCCCGACCCGCGTGAACACGGATTCCTGTAAGACGAACTCGTTTTCCAGGCCACGATTGTGCCTGCCGCCGATCTCCGAGTACTCGCCCTCGGAGTTCTCCCGGACGATCACCATCTCCAGCTCTTCGGCGCTGCGGCCCGCCAGTGCCGAAGTCGTCCCCGGCAGCAGGCGGACCGGCCGGAGGTTGACGTACTGACCGAACGCGCGCCGCACCGGAATGAGGAGACCCCACAACGACACATGGTCGGGAACGCCGGGAAAACCGACGGCACCGAGAAAGATCCCATCGAAAGCGGAAAGCTGCTCGATACCGTCGTCGGGCATCATCGAGCCGGTCTTGGTGTACCGCTCACAACTCCAGTCGAACTCTTTCCAGGACAAGGAGAAACCATGCGATGCCGCCGCGCGGTCGAGGACTTTGCGGGCCTCGACCGTCACATCGACACCGATCCCGTCGCCGGGAATGCTCGCGATCCGATAAGAAGTCACAGAGCCACCGCGATGTACTTGGTCTCGAGGAACTCCTCGATGCCGACAGTGCCACCTTCACGACCGAGCCCGGACTGCTTGATTCCGCCGAAAGGCGCCGCCGGGTTCGAGACCAGCCCTTGGTTGAGGCCGATCATGCCGGCTTCCAACCGTTCCGAAACCCGAAGTGCCCGCTTGAGGTCGGAGGTGTACACATAGGACACTAGGCCGAACTCGGTGTCGTTCGCCGCCGCGATGGCCTCGTCCTCGCTGTCGAACGGGGTGATCGGGGCGACCGGCCCGAAGATCTCCTCCGAAGCGAGCCTGGCGTCCTTGGGCACGTCGGTGAGCACCGTGGCCTGATAGAAGTTGCCAGGACCGTCCACAGCAGACCCGCCGGTGAGGACACGCGCTCCGCGATCGGTGGCGTCGGAGACCAGGCTGCTGACCTTCTCGACGGCGGCTTCGTCGATGAGGGGGCCGACGACGACACCTTCCTCGGTGCCGCGTCCCATCGGCAGGGCTTCCATGCGCTCGGTGAGACGCCGGGAGAACTCGCCGACGATGCCTCGCTGGACATAGAAGCGGTTCGCGGCCGTGCAGGCCTCGCCGATGTTGCGCATCTTGGCGGTCATCGCGCCGTCGATCGCCGCGTCGAGGTCGGCGTCTTCGAAGACGAGGAAGGGGGCGTTGCCGCCGAGTTCCATCGAGGTGCGGAGCACCTTGTCCGCGCACTGTTCCAGCAGCTTCCGCCCGACGCCGGTCGAGCCGGTGAAGGACAGCTTCCGGGCACGGCCGTCCCGGATCAGCGGCTCCATCACTCCGCCGGAGTCCGACGTCGTGAGCACGTTCAGCACGCCCTCCGGCAATCCCGCTTCGGCGAGGATCGCCGCGAGAGCCAACATCGAAAGGGGGGTCTGGGCAGCGGGTTTGATGATCATCGTGCAGCCGGCCGCGACGGCTGGGCCGATCTTGCGGGTGCCCATCGCCATGGGGAAGTTCCACGGCGTGATCAGGAGACACGGCCCGACGGGCTGCTTCGTCACCAGGAAGCGACCCGACCCGTTGGGCGCGACGGCGTAGCCGCCGTCGATCCGGACGGCCTCCTCCGCGAACCAGCGGAAGAACTCGGCCGCGTAGGTGATCTCGCCCTTCGATTCCGCGAGCGGCTTGCCCATCTCGAGCGTCATCAGCAGCGCGAGTTCGTCGGCGCGCTTGATCAGCAGTTCGTAGGCGCGGCGCAGGATTTCCCCGCGTTCACGCGGGGCGACGTTCGCCCAGTCGGCCTGTGCGGCGACGGCCGCGTCGAGTGCGCCGACACCGTCCGCCGGTGACGCGTCGGCCACCTCGCACAGGGCTTCACCTGTCGAAGGGTCGAGGACGGGGAAGGTCTTCCCGTCCGTGGCGGGCACCCACTTGCCGCCGATGAACAGTTCCTTGTCGACCGCCTTGACTACGCCGGCCTCACTGATCGAGCTCATCCCAACGCTCCTCCATGTTGTCCCGAAAGCCATGCTATGGATATTGTCAACAATCGACAACAGCTCAGCCGACCTAGGAGCGCAGCCCATGGCCCAGCTATCACCGCTGCTCAAGCAGGCAACGCCGGTCGTGGTCGACCACGGTGAAGGGGTGTACCTCTACGACACCGATGGCAAACGTCACCTGGATTTCACCGCCGGTATCGGCGTGACCAGCACCGGCCACTGTCACCCGCACGTGGTGAGCGCGGCGCGGGAGCAGATCGGCAAACTCATCCACGGGCAGTACACGACGGTCATGCACAAGCCGATGCTCGAGCTGACCGAGAAGCTGGGCGGTGTCCTTCCGGAAGGCCTGAACTCCCTCTTCTACGCGAACTCCGGCAGCGAGGCGGTCGAGGCGGCGCTCCGGCTGTCGCGGCAGGCGACCAAGCGGCCCAACGTCATCGTCTTCCAGGGCGGGTTCCACGGCCGGACCGTCGCGGCGGCGACGATGACGACGTCGGGCACCCGGTTCAGCGCCGGTATCTCGCCGCTCATGTCCGGGGTGCACGTCGCGCCGTTCCCGTACGCCTTCCACTACGGCTGGGACGAGGAGACGGCGACGAAGTTCGCCCTGCGCGAGCTCGACTACCTGTTCGCGACGGTCTGCTCGCCGAACGAGACGGCCGCGTTCTTCATCGAGCCGGTGCTCGGTGAGGGCGGGTACGTGCCGGCGAACCGCGAGTTCCTCGCCGGGCTGCGCGAACGCGCCGACAAGCACGGGATCCTGCTGGTGATGGACGAGATCCAGACCGGCTTCGGCCGGACGGGCAGGTTCTGGGGGCACGAACACTTCGGGGTGAGCCCGGACATCGTGCTCATCGCGAAGGGTCTCGCGAGCGGCTTCCCGATCTCGGGCATCGCCGCGTCGGAGGAGCTGATGGCGAAGGCGCTTCCCGGGTCGCAGGGCGGCACCTACGGCGGTAACGCGGTGGCCTGCGCGGCGGCGATCGCCACGCTGGAGGTGATCCAGCAGGAGGGGCTCGTCGAGAACGCCGCCGAACGAGGGCGCCAGCTCCTGAAAGGCGTCCGGGTGATCGCGGACAAGTCGCCGTCGATCGGCGACGTCCGCGGGCTGGGGCTGCTGGTCGGTTCCGAGTTCACCACGCCGGACGGCGAGCCGGACACCGCGAAGGCACAGGCGGCCCAGAAGGCCGCGTCCGCCAACGGGTTGCTGCTGCTGACGTGCGGGGCGTACATGAACGTCGTGCGGATGGTGCCGCCGCTGATCGTCGACTCCGAGCAGGTCGACGAGGCGCTGCGGATCTGGGGCGACGTCGTGGCGGGGGTCGCGTGATGACCCGCTACATCACGATCACGCTCGACAAGCGCGGAGTGTCCTGCCGGGCCCGGCTGCTCGACGCCGAAGCCCCGCGGACCTGCCGGGCGGTGTGGGAAGCGTTGCCGCAGAGCGGTTCGGCGTACCACGCGAAGTACGCGCGCAACGAGGTCTACACCCTCGTTCCGCCTTTCGCCGAACCGAAACCGGGCCGCGAGAACCCCACGGTGACCCCGATTCCGGGTGATGTCGTGTACTTCGGGTTCGAAGCGTGGGAAATCGGCAACCCGGCGTACGGCTACGACGAGGACAGCGAGGCCCACAGTGACCAGGGCGCGACGGATCTCGCGATCTTCTACGGCCGCAACAACCTGCTGATCAACGGCGACGCGGGCTGGGTGCCCGGGAACGTGTTCGCGACCATCGAAGAGGGACTCGCCGAAATGGCGGAAGCCGCGCAAGACCTCTGGCTGCGAGGTGTCGAGGGCGAGACGCTTTCGTTCGCACGCGCGTAAAACCCGTGGGCGGTGCGGGTTCCCCACCCCACACCGCCCACGGGCCGGCACCCCTCCCTGGCTTACTGCCGCGCTTCGCTGAGCCGGTATTCGACGCCACCGACCTCTTCGCCGCGCTGGTCGACCTGGGTCACGTGGACGGTGTACTGCCCGCCGGCCGCCTCGGCTCCGGCGGTGAAGCTCAGCTTGGCGTCCACCTGTTCGCCCGACTTGAAGGTCAAACCGCTGATCCGGGCTTGCTGCGGGTTCACGATGGCCAGCTCGGTCTCACCGACACGTTCGACGCCTTCCCCCTTCGCGCCGGCCGCCCGCCAGCGTGCGGCGAGGTCGGGGCCGAGGTCGATGGTGATCCGTCCCGGGCCGGTGAACGGCCTGCCCGGCTGCGTGAAGACGATGTCGCCGACCGCCGTGGGCTCGCGACCGTCCCAGCCGAACACGATCGGCCGGAGTACCGGGACCTTGATCTTGAACGGTACGGCGTTCACGTTGTGCCAGCCGATGTTGTTGTTGTTCCGCGCGTTCGTCGACGTGCTCAGGCCCTCGGTCGGCAGGTCCGTCGGCGAAAGCCATCGTGCCAGCAGGCAGAAGTGCGAGCCGATCGGGACCTTCCACGGGATGACGACCCGTTTGGTGCCGTAGGGCACGCTCACGTTGGTGGCCGAACCGATGTAGTTCCACTGGCTCGACCACTGGGCCACGGTGCCTTGCTTCGTGTAGTAGACCTGCAGCGTCCCCTTCTCGAGGCCGTCCCCGTACGGGCCGGGGTTGTTCAGCGTGACATGGATGTAGGCGGTGCTCCCCTGGACGATCGGGTCGTCGGTCGCGCAGAGGATCGTCGCCGAGAAACACACCCGGATGTCGGGGCTGGAGTAGAGCGAACCGGTCGAGGGTTCGAACCCGACATCGGACGTGTTGTCCCGGATGAAGACGTCGCTCCGAGCCTCCGGCGCGGCCTGCACCGCCGGCGCGACACCCGCGAACAGCGTCGCGGCGGCCAAGACGGCCGAGGCGAGCAGCGTTCGGCGGCGCCGCGGATTTCTGCTGATCATGTACCCCTCCTTGGGCGAAACTGTCGACCCGTTGACCGTCGGCCAGACCGGTTGTGGCGGGGTTGTCGAGATCGTGTGCCCTAATTGGCCGATTTCGGTGGGTCTTCGCCCGGATACGCTCACCGAGGTCACTTGCCGGAGGGAGCAGGGTGCCCGGGCCAGGGGAACTGCGGGTGCTGGGCCCGGTCGAAGCGATCGGGCCCACTGGGCGGGCGGAGTTGCACGGCGCCCGCCAGCGAGCCGTGCTCGGCGTTCTCGCCCTGCACGCGGGTTCGGTCGTCGCGATCCCCCGGCTGGTCGACGTGCTCTGGGGTGAGGATCCGCCCCGCACCGCGGTGAAGACCCTGCACAGCCATGTCGCCCGGATCCGGCAGGCGCTGGAGGACTGCGGCTTCCCGCCGGTCCTGCTGACGCGCAAGCCCGGGTACGTCCTGACGGTCGCACCGTCCTCTGTCGACGCTCTTCGCTTCGAAGAGGAACTTCGTGCCGCCAAGCGGAGCAATCCCGGCCAAGCGGTGGCGGCGTTGCGTGAGGCGTTGCGGCTCTGGCGCGGCGAAGCCTTCGCGGATGCCGAGCTCGACGGCTGGGGCCAACGCGAAGTCGAACGGCTTCAGGAACTGCGGCTGTCCGCCTGGGAAGAACTCTGGGACGCCGAACTCAGGCTCGGCGAACACGAAGAAGTCCTCCGGGAGCTTCCGCGGCTTCGGGCCGAGCAGCCGTACCGCGAACGGCTCGCCGCGCTGCACATGCTCGCCTTGCATCGCTGCGGAAGGCATGCCGAGGCGTTGGAGACGTTCCGGGTCGTGCGCCGCGGACTGGCCGACGAGTTCGGCGTCGATCCAGGCCCGGAACTGGTCGAGCTGCATACGTCGATCCTGCGGCGCGCGCCCGAACTCGACGCGCCGGCGCGGGGCACCGCGCCCGCGCAACTCCCCGCCCGTGTCGGGCATTTCACCGGACGGCAGCGGGAACTCGCTTCGCTCGACAAGCTCCTCGACGGACCCGAGCCACCGGTCGTGGTCATCTCCGGTGCGGCCGGGATGGGCAAATCCGCGCTGGCCGTGCAGTGGGCGCACCTCATCGCGGACCGCTTCCCCGACGGTCAGCTCTTCCTCGACCTCGCCGGGCACGACCCGAACGAAGCACTCTCACCGGGCGACGCGCTCGCGCATTTGTCGCGTGGACTCGGTCTCCCCGACGATCGGCTGCCCGACGCGACGGCCGAACGCGCGGCGCTCTACCGCTCCTTGCTGCACGGCAGGCGTTGCGTGATCGTCGCCGACAACGCGGGTGGCGTCGACCAGATCCTCCCGCTCGTCCCCGGCACGGCGAAGGCGATGCTGATCGTCACGAGCAGGCAGACCCTGGCCGCGCTCGGAAGCAGGCACGCCGTCCGGGTGTTCGCCCTCGACGCGCTGGCCGACCCGGAGTCGATGACCCTGCTCACCCGGGTGCTGGGTGCCGAACGGGTCGCCCGCGAACCCGCGCAGGCCGCGCGGCTGGCCAGACTGTGCGACGGGATGCCGCTGGCGCTGCGGATCGCCGCCGCGCGCCTGACCGGTGAACCGGGCCGTCCGATCGCGGAACTCACCGCCGAACTGACCGGCGCCGGCAGACTGGAAACCCTTGCGGTACAAGGAGATTCCCGGACGGTCAAAACCGTTCTCGCGAGCGCCTATCTGCCGTTGGACCGTGCGCCGGCTCGGCTGTTCCGGCTGTCCGGGCTGATCCCGGGGGCGTCGTTCAGCTCGGCTCTCGGCAGCGCGCTGTGCGGGGTGCCCGTCGAAGCGGGCCGGGCCGCGGCCGTCGAACTGTCCGCAGCACATCTGATCACCCCGGCGGGCCCGGACCGCTTTCGCCTCCACGACCTGATCCGCGAGTTCGCCGTCGGGTGCGCCCGCGCCGACGAAACGACGTCGAGCCGCGCCGAGGCCGCGGACCGGCTGATCGATTGGTATCTGCACGTGGCCGCCGAGGCGAACCGGGTCATCGACCCGAACCGCGATCTGGTCATCCCGGCGCTGCGCCACCCGCCACCCGAGCGGCCGTTCCCGGCGGAAAGGCGTTCGGCGCTGGCGTTCCTGAGTGCCGAACGCGCGAATCTGCTGCCCGTGGTGCGGTTCGCGCGCGAACACGGCCGCAACACCGCCGCCTGGCAGCTCACCTATCTGCTCACCAGCTTCTACGACACCACGGGTGGCTGGAACGAGCGGATCGGGCTCTGCCGCGAGGGGGCCGCGGCGGCGGCCGAACTCGAAGACCCCTTGGCAGAGGCGGAAATGCTGCGCGCGCTGGGTGCGGCCTACTTCATGACCCGGAGGCTGACGGACGCGCTCGAAACCAATGCCCGCGCGTTGAAGGCCGCCCGCGCGGCCGGTGATCTCGAAGGCGAAGGGCATATCTACAACAACACCGCGAACGCCTACGCCGCGCTGCGCCGGTTCGACGAGGCGATCACCGCGTACCGGCTCGCGGTCCAGCGGTGCACCTCGGCGGGCAACCGGCTCGGGCGCGCGCTGTCCCAGCGCAACCTCGGCCACGCCTACATCCGCCGCGGCCAGCCGATGGACGGCCTCAGCCCGTTGACGGACGCGCTGGAGACGTTCCGCGCACTCGGCAACGCGCGGCTGGAGGCCGCCACCCTCGACACGCTCGGCGAGGCCTACGAGGAACTCGGCGATCACGACGTCGCGCTGGACCATCTCGGCAAGGCGCTGGCCGCGTCCCGGGCGATCGGCGACCGGTGGCAGGAGTGGGAATCACTGCTGCACGCCGGCCAGGTCCACCTCGCCCGCCGGGATTTCCGGGCCGCGCGGGACGATTTCGACCAGGCGCTGCTGATCAGCCAGGACGTCGGGAACCGGCACAGTGAGGCGGCCGCGCTCGACCGGCTCGGCCGCGCCCACCTGGGGCTCGGTGATCTGGCGGCGGCGCGGGAACACCTCGAGCGTGGCGTCGCCGTCCGGGCGAGCGTCCCGGATCCGTACGAGGAGGCGCACCTGCACCGCGACCTCGGCGACCTGGAGGCGCGTTGTGGTGACACGGCCGCCGCGGCCGCCCACTGGGCTCGAGCGATCGAGCTGTACCGGCGGGCGAACGCGACGGCCGACGCCGACCTCGTCACCGGGCGGAGCTGATCACCACGGTCGAGGTCCCGTACACGAGCTTGCCCTGCGACGGCTCGAAGAATTCGACCTGCGCCTTCCCCGTTTGACCGGACAAGACCGTGAACTCGGCGTATCCCCTGGTTTCACCGGGCCGGAAGGTGACGACACCGTCCTTCACCGGCACATGAGCGGACCCTTCGGTGCGGTAGCGGATCGTGAGCGGCCCAGCGAGCCACGGGCGGGACAGCACGAGCGGCACCTTGCAGCTGGTTCCCTGCGCGAAGTTGGGCGGGATCGACCAGCAGATCTCGCCTTCCTGAGTGGTGGCGAGTGGTGGAGCCTTGGTGGCGTCGTCGTCGGCGATCCAGGCGACGCCGACGCTGTGCCCGATCCGCAGCCCCTTCTCGCCGGACAGGCGCAGGGAGAACATCTCGTCGTTCTCCACGAGGGAGTCGGCGCGGACCCTGACCGCGACGGTTCGCGTGTCCGCCGTCCCGGACCAGGTCAGCGTGCCCGCACTCGGCAGGTAGTCGACGCTCTCCTTCGCGATGAACGCCGGGTCGACCGGGGAGCCGTTGCCCTCGATCGTCCGGTATTCGACCGAGCCCTGCGGCGCGCAGCCGCCATCGGCGAGCGAAACGGTGAAAAGAAGGGTGGTGTATCCGGCGCTGGTTCCCTCGGCCTGGCTGACCCCGCTGACGTTGGCCACGGGAGCCGTGCAGCCCGTTTCCCCGCCTTCGGCCGCCGGAACCGCGAGCCCGAACGTGACCGCGAGCGCCGCCCCCAGCGTCGCGATCCGTCTCATCTTCGTTCCCATCGAGCGTCCACCCCTTCCGGCGGGCCGCCACGGCCCGCTGCGACATGGGTAGCCGAGTGAGGTTGTCGTGAGGTTGTGACCACCGGAGAGCTAACATGAAAATGATTCATGGCCATCCCCGTCCACGACGTACTACGCTTCGGTAACCAGGCAAAGAAGCGTGAGGAAGGGCAGTCGATGGGCGATGTTGCGGCACGGTTCGCCGAAATCGTCGGGGACGCGAACTTGCTGTCAGGCGAGGCGATCCCCGAGGACTACGCACACGACGAGGCTTTGACCACCTCCGCGCAGATACCCGCCTACCTGGCGAAACCGGGAAGCGCCGAAGAGGTCGCGGAGCTGCTCAAGGCGGCGAGCGAACACGGCGTGCCCGTCACCGCGCGAGGGTCGGGCACCGGACTTTCGGGTGGCGCGCGGCCACGCGAAGACAGCCTGGTGATCTCCTTCGAGCGAATGAACGCGGTGCTGGAGATCGACACCGAAAACCATGTCGCCGTCGTCCAGCCGGGCGTCACCTTGTCCGAATTGGACGAAAAGACCACGAAGGCCGGACTCGGCTACACCGTCTATCCCGGGGAATTGAGCGCGAGCGTCGGCGGCAATGTCGGGACGAACGCGGGCGGTATGCGCGCGGTCAAGTACGGCGTCACCCGGCACAACGTCGTGGGCCTGCAGGCCGTGCTGCCCACCGGCGAGATCATCCGGACCGGCGGCAAGACCTCGAAGGTGTCGACAGGGTACGACCTGACGCAGCTGATCATCGGCTCCGAAGGCACCCTCGCGATCGCGACCGAGGTCATCGTGAAGCTGTACCCGCGCCTGCCGCACGGCGCCACGGTGTTCGCCCCGTTCGAGACCTTCGACGAGGTGATGACCGTCGTCCCGAAGATCATCGCCAGCGGGCTCGCACCGCACATCCTCGAGTACATCGACAACCTCACGCTCGCGGCGATCAGCTACAACGAGAAGCTCAGCCTCGGTGTCCCGGACGCCATCCGTGACAAGGCGCAGGCGTATCTGGTGGTGGCGCTGGAAAATCGCGACAACGACCGGCTGCACGCAGACATCGAGGAACTCGGTGGGCTGTTGGGTGATGTCGGCGCGATGGACGTGTACGTGCTCGAAGGCGCTTCGGCGCGCAAGCTCATCGAGGCGCGTGAGAAGGCGTTCTGGACGGCCAAGGCGGCCGGCGCCGACGACGTCATCGACGTGGTGGTCCCGCGGTCCGCCATGCCCGAGTTCCTGCGCAAGGCCAGGGAAATGGCGTTGTCGCGTGAGGCGGGCGCGCTCGGTTGCGGGCACGCCGGCGACGGCAACGTCCACCTCGCCATCTTCTGCAAGGACCCGGACAAGCGGAAGCAGCTGCTGACCGACATCTTCGCGCTCGGGATGGAACTCGGCGGCGCGATCTCCGGCGAGCACGGCCTCGGGAGAGCCAAGTCGGGCTACTTCCTCGATCTGGAGGACCCGGCGAAGATCGCATTGATGCGCCGGATCAAGGAGAGCTTCGACCCGGCCGGGATCCTCAACCCCGGCGTTCTTTTCGCTGAGAGGGCTTGAAAAGTGAGTGAGATGAACGGCGCCCAGTCCCTGATCCGCACGCTCGTCGACAGCGGCGTCGACGTGTGCTTCTCGAATCCGGGCACCTCGGAGATGCACTTCGTGGCCGCGCTCGACACCGTGCCCGAGATGCGCGGCGTGCTCGGCCTGTTCGAAGGCGTCGTCACCGGTGCCGCGGACGGATACGCGCGGATCGCCGACAAGCCGGCGGCCACGCTGCTGCACCTCGGCCCCGGCCTCGGCAACGGGCTGGCGAACCTGCACAACGCGCGCCGCGCGCACACCCCGATCGTCAACGTGATCGGCGATCACGCGACCTACCACAAGCAGTACGACGCCCCGCTCGAATCGGATATCGAAGGCGTCGCAGGTTCGCTCGAAGGCTGGGTCCGCCGTTCCGAGCACACGAAGGACGTCGGTGCCGACGCCGCCGCGGCGGTCGCCGCGTCCCAGGACGCCCCCGGGCAGATCGCGACGCTGATCCTCCCCGCCGACGCGTCCTGGGGTGAGGGCGGCGAGACCTGCGCGCCCATCCCGCCGCTGATCCCGCAGGCCGCCGACGCGACGACGGTGAAGAACATCGCCGAAGTGCTGGCCGGTGGTGAACCGGTCGCGCTGCTCGTCGGCGGCAGCGGCTGCCGTGAGGCCGGTTTGCTCGCGACCAGCAGGATCGCCGCCGCGACCGGGGCGAAGGCGTTCGTCGAGACGTTCCCCGCCCGGCTCGAGCGTGGCGAGGGCCTGCCGACGATCGAGCGGCTGGGTTACCTCGCCGAGCAGGTCGCGTACCAGCTCGACGGGATCAAGCACGTGATCATCGCCGGGACGAAGGCGCCCGTGTCGTTCTTCGCCTACCCCGGCAAGGCGAGCAATCTGGTTCCCGAAGGCGCGCAGGTCCATGTGCTGGCCGAGGTCGGGCAGGACGTGCCGCGTGCCCTGAACGACGTCGCGGCCCTGATCGCCGCCGAGACGGAGCCCGTGCTGCAGGAGGCCGCCCGGCCCGCGCTGCCGTCGGGGCCGTTGACCCCGCAGAACTGGGTCGACGTGATCGGCGCGCTGCTGCCGGAGCGCGCGATCATCGCGGACGAGGCGAACACCTCCGGTCTGCTGCTGCCCGCCGCGACCGCGGGCGCGCCCCGGCACGACGTGCTGACCCTGACCGGCGGCGCGATCGGCTACGGCATGCCGGTGGCGACCGGAGCGGCCGTCGCCGCGCCGGACCGGCCGGTGATCAACCTGCAGTCCGACGGCAGCGCGCTGTACACGATTTCGGCGTTGTGGACGCAGGCGCGGGAGAACCTCAACGTCACCACGGTCCTGCTGAACAACCGCGCGTACGCGATCCTCCGGCTGGAGTTGCAGCGGGTCGGCGCGGACGCCAACGGGCCCAAGGCGAACGAACTGCTCGACCTTTCCCGGCCCGACATGGATTTCGTCAAGATCGCCGAAGGCATGGGCGTCCCGGCGACACGGGCGACGACCGCGGAAGAGCTGGCCGAGCAGTTCCAGCGCGCGCTCGCCGAGCCGGGGCCACATCTGATCGACGCGATCGTCCCGACGCTGTTCTGAGCGCGGCACCCTCCGTGCGACGTGTCTCCGCGTCGCACGGAGGGAGCTAGCGGACCGAGGTGACCAGAGGTTCTGGCTGGCGTTGCTTCGGGACGAAAGCGGTCAAGACGAGGCCCAAGAGCGCCGCCCCGGCGGCGACCACGAAGCTCAGCCGGAAACCCGCCGCGGACGGAACGGACACCCCGCCGACGGTGATCGCCAGCGACGCGAGCATGGTCGCCATCACCGCGCTGGACGTCGATGTGCCGACGGAGCGCATCAGCGAGTTCAGCCCGTTCGCGGACGCGGTTTCGGTGACCGGGACCGAACCCATGATCAGCGCGGGCATGGCCGCGTACGCGATGCCGACGCCGCCACCGATGATGATCGACGCCGTGATCAGCTCGAAAGCGTTGTCCATCAGCACGGTCGCGAAGACGTATCCGGCCGCGATGGTGGTGGCACCGACCATCAGCGTCGTACGCGGGCCGTAGCGCTCGATGAGCCGGGCCGAAACCGGCGACAGCATGAACATGACCAGCCCGTTCGGCGCCAGGCAGAGTCCGGCCTGCACCATCGTCAAGCCGAGCCCATAGCCGGTCGACGCGGGGGCCTGCAGCAGCTGCGGGAACGACAACGCCATCGAGTACAGCGCGAACCCGATCATGATCGACGCGAGGTTGGTGAACAGCACCGGCCGCCGCCCGGAGACCCGCAGGTCCACGAGTGGATCGCGGCGCCGCAATTGGTAGGCACCCCAGACCAGCAGGATCGCCACCGCCGTCCCGGCGAAGCCGAGGGTGCGGCCGCTGCCCCAGCCCCATTCGCCGCCCTTGACGATCGGCAACAGCAGGCAGACCAGCCCGACCGTCAGCCCCAGTGCTCCGAGGTAGTCGAACGGCGCTGGTGTCTTCACGGGCGACTCCGGCACGACGAACAGGATCAACAGGCCGCAAACGAGCCCGAGCCCGGCCGACGCCCAGAAGAGGACGTGCCAGTCGGCGTTCTGCGCGACCAGCGCCGATACCGGGAGACCGATGGCGCCGCCGACCCCGAGCGTCGAACTCATCACCGAGATCGCGGCGCCGACCCGTTCCGGCGCGAGTTCGTCGCGCATGATGCTGATCCCCAGTGGGATCGCGCCCATCGCACAGCCCTGCAGCCCGCGGCCGACGACCATCAGCGCGAGTGAGCTGGTCAGCGCGGACACCACCGAACCGGCGACCAGGAAACCCAGGCTGATCAGCAGCAACTTACGCTTGCCGTACAGGTCGCCGAGCCTGCCGCTCACCGGCATCACCACGGCTCCGGCGATCAGGGTCGCCGTCACCACCCACGACGCGTCGGACGGGGTCGTGTCGAGCAGCCGGGGAAACGCCGGGATGAGTGGGACGACGAGCGTCTGCATGAACGAGGCCACCAGACCGCAGGTGGCGAGCACGACGACGAAGATCCGGGGCGAAGGTGCCCGTCCGACCGGTTTCACCATGCGCATCCCATGATCCGACCTTACACAGCACCACCCTTCTCAGTGAACGGTTGACCGACGGGATCACAACCAGATTCGGACCCCACCGTGCCCGGAACAGGTACCGCGGCGATTCTGGCTGTAGCTATAGGAACCGTCCTTGCAGATGGCCGTCGCGCCGTCGGCCGCGCCCGGTCCGGTCGCCGGCCGGTGGACACAGACACCGTCGGTGTTGCGGTAGAAGTCGCTTCCGCATTCCGCCAGATTCGGCGCCTTTGCCGTCGGCGTCGTTTTCGGGCGGGTTTTCGTCGGTGCCGGCTCGACCTGCTTCGGCACGTCGACCGCGGCCGTGGTCGGCGGCACGAACTGCCGAGGTGTCGGAGTCGGCGTGGCCGTGCTCGTGGGCGGCGCCCAACTGCTGCTCGGCGTCGGCGTTATGGACGTTGTGAAAGCTGTCGAAACCGGGCCGCTCTGCGGCGTGACCCGCCCGGTGGGCGCGGTCTCGACGCCGCAGCCCCCGGCGACCAGAAGCCCGATCGCCAGCGCCATGCCCAGCTTCGTCGCTCTCTTCGGCATAACGGCCTCCCCGGCACTTGGTAGTGCCGCGTAGTCGGGAGAGCGTTCGCCGTTGTTACAGAGAGAACATCAGTCGACCATCGCGCCGCAACTGATGTTCAACGCCGTCGCCGTCATGCTGCGCGCGTGATCCGACGCGGCGAAGGCCGCCACACGGGCGACGTCATCGAGTGATGCCGTCCGCCTGAGCATCGTGGCTTCTTCCATGTCGCGGATGGCGTCGCCGAGTCCGGCGCCCGCCGGTATCGTTTCCGGGATCCCGCCGGTGCGCAGGGTGACGACACGGATGCCGCTCGGTCCGAGTTCGCACGCCAGCCCTCGCCGCAACGCCTCCATCGCGCTGAACGCGACCTGCAGCCCGCCGAGGTGGTACCCCGGCAACGGATCACCGTCGCCGCCGAACATCAGGATCACCCCGGACCCCTGCCTGATCATGTGCCGGGCTGCCGCCCGCGCCGTCAGGAAGTTCGTCCGTACCGCCGTCCGGACCGGGCTTTCGAGGTCCGCCAACGACATCTCGACCAGTGGAGTGCCCTGGACGTCGTTGTGCGTGATCACGTTCATCGAGATGTCGACACTGCCCGCCGACGAAGCCACCGAAGCGGCGTGCTCGTCGATGGCCGTTTCGTCGAGTGCGTCGAACTCCGCGGTTTCGGCTTTGCCGCCTGCGGCCCGGATTTCATCGGCAAGGGCGTCGAGCTTCTTCAGTGTGCGGCCGGTGAGGTGGACGGTCGCGCCCTCCCTGGCGAAGCCGCGGGCCACCGCGCTCCCGATTCCGCCGGCCGCCCCGTAGACGATGGCGTTCCTGCCTTCGAGCAACATCGGATCCTCCTATTTCCCGTCCAGTGTGATGAGCCCTTCGGGTGTTCCCTCCAGGTGGACGTCGACCCAAATCGGGAGCCACGGGTCGACCTCGTGGAACCTGCGCAGTTCCGCCAAACCGCTGAGCCAGCCCATCCACATGCCGTACGGCGGATTCCCCTCGGAGAATCCACTTTGGACGAAGGTCAGCTTCGTGCCGCCGCCGGAGTCTTCGAGTTCCCAGGAGGCGACGATGCCGTCCTCGTACGCGAGCGACATCTTGGAATCGGGCACCAGATCGACGATCTTCGCCGGATCCGGGTCGTTCTCCAGCGAACCCATCGCCCAGCGGCCGCCGACGTGGGTCTCCGCCTCGATGCGGGCACCGAACCAGCGCGTGAACACGGTGGGGTCGGCGATCGAGGAGTAGACCTCGCCTCGCGGCGCGTCGATCCGCAGTTCTTCGTTCATCAGCGGGGAAGTGAGGTCGCAGCGGGCGGTGAGCGGCCGTCCTTCGACGTGGTCCACGAGGTTCGCGACGGACAACGCCCAGAACGTGTACATCATGCCGAGCGGCGAGTCGGGGTCGGCCAGCATCGCGGCATAGTCCGGCAAACCGGTCTGACTGAACGACAGGGAGGTCGCGCCCCCGTCCTCGGTCAGCGCGATCTCGACGACGGTCTCCGTTTCACCGAGGATCCAGGCGAACCGCAGGACCTTGCCGTCGGCCAGCAGGAGCCGCTGACGCGGACGATCACCTTCCGGCGTGTAGCGACCCCAGAATTCGTACCGGGACGGCAAATCGACTTCCGCGTACTCGGAAAGCCAGGTGCGCAGCGCCCCCGGATCGACCAGCGCTTGCCAGACCTCGTCGATCGGCGCGCGCACCCGCACCTGGAACATCGTCGGCTCAGTCATGGACATCTCCCTTCGGGTAACAGGCCACGGCGAGCTTGAAGGCGTCGCCTTCCGCTCCGCCGTAGCGGGTGAACAGATCCTGCAAAGTCGTCTTCAGTTCATCGAGGAACTCCTGGCGCCGCTCCGGCTCCACCCGGATCTCGCCGGAGACGCCGATCGACGGCAGTTCCTGCGCCGTCCTGTCGAGCGCGGCGACGTCCGACTGGACCTCCTCCATGAGGTCCACCAGGTAGCCGAGACTCAGCTCGTCCCGCGCCGCCCGCGGGCCGATCCGGCCGACCAGCCCTGGCGACAGCCAGTACGAACGCGCGCTCGCCTGGTACACGCCTTCACTGACGGCGCGCACCTTCCGCTCCGACACCTGCTTCACCAGACCGGCTTCCACCAGTCGTTTCACGTGGTAGTAGACGCGCTGCGGGGTCTGGTCCAGCACCGCCGCCACCTCGGTGCAGGACCGCGGCTCCGCCAGCTGCCGCAGGACGTCCACCCGCTGCGGTTTCAGCAACGCCTCCGCCTGCTCGAGCCGCTCGAGGTACTCCACATCCTTCACGGCCGCACATCCTTGATCACAAAAATGAGTTTGAACGTAAAAAGCTTTTTTGTCAAACGCGCCGCATCGCGCTACTCTCGTCGTGTGGCGATCCTGCGGCGGTACTCGGCGGACATCGCGATCACCGTCGCGGTGCTCGCGGGTTTTGCCGTGGCCTTCTTCGGTGACAACGCCGAGACGCCGCGCAACGCCGCCCTCGGCTGGGTCTGCGCGGTGCTCGCCTGTGCCGCACTGTTCCTGCGCCGCCGGTATCCGCTCCCCGTCGCGATCTTCACCGCGGTCTGCTGCGCGATCTACTATCCGAACACCGATCCCGACGGGTTCGTGCTGCTCGCCTTCGCCTTCGCGCTGTACAACAACGCCTCCACCGGGCGGATACGCAGCGCGGCGGTCGTCGCGGCGGCCTCGATGGGCGGCGTCGCGATCGGCGAGTCACGGGCCGGCGCCTCACGGCAGGTGGACGACTTCGCGTTCCTGCTGATGGCGGGCTGGTTCATCGCGCTGGTCGCGGTCGGAGCCGTGACGTACTACCGCCGCGAAGCCGAGCGCACCAAGGAGGCCGAGGCGCGGCGAAGGGCAGCCGACGAGCGGCTCCGGATCGCCCGCGAACTGCACGACGTCCTCGGCCACAACCTCGCACTCATCAACGTCCAGGCGGGTGCCGCACTGCACGGCAAGGATCCGGCGAAATCCGAGGAGGCGCTGGCCACGATCAAACAGACCAGCAAGGAGGCGTTGCGCGAACTCCGCGCCACCTTGGGCATGCTGCGGCAGGCGGACACACCGAGCCTGGCCAGGGTCGCCGAATTGGCGGAGGCCGCGGGCGCGCACGGGCTGACCGTCCGGACCGAGATCGACGGTACGGCGACGGAGCTGCCGCCCGACGTCGAACACGCCGCCTTCCGCGTCGTCCAGGAGGCGCTGACCAACGTCGCGCGCCACGCCGCCGCGAACACCGTCGTGGTGCGGATCGGCTACACACCCCATGATGTGTCCGTGCAGATCGACGACGACGGCCGGGGAGGCGCGGCGAAACCCGGCAACGGGATCCGCGGTATGACCGAACGGGCCGAGGCACTCGGCGGTGAGCTCACCGCCGCCGCGCGCGAAGACGGCGGATTCCGGGTGCGTGCCCGGCTTCCTTTGCGGGTGGGGAAATGATCCGGGTCCTGCTCGTCGACGACCAGCGGCTGGTCCGCGCCGGATTCAAATCCATTTTGGACGGTGAACCCGACATCACCGTGGTCGCCGAAGCGGCCGACGGGCGTGAGTCCCTCGAAGCAGCGCGCGAACACAAACCCGACGTCGTCCTGATGGACATCCGGATGCCGGTGATGGACGGGCTCACCGCGACCCGGCATCTGCTCGAAGATCCGGCGCTGACCGGGACCAGGGTCGTCATCCTCACCACCTTCGACCTCGACGAAGACGTCTACGGCGCACTGCGCGCCGGTGCCAGCGGGTTCCTGGTCAAGGACACCGAACCGGAGGAACTGATCCGCGGTGTCCGCGTGGTCGCCGGGGGCGACGCGCTGCTCGCGCCGTCGATCACCCGCCGCCTGATCGCCGAATTCGCCGGCCGGGTCGCCAGGCCCGGCCCCTCACCCACCCTGAACCGGCTCACGGAAAGGGAACGCGAAGTGATGAGCCTTGTCGCGGCCGGCCTGTCCAACGACGAGATCGCGAAGGAACTCGTGCTCAGCCCGGCGACGGCGAAGACGCACGTCAGCCGGATCATGACCAAAGTGGACGTCCGTGATCGCGCGCAACTCGTCGTGCTCGCCTACGAATCGGGCATGGTCACCCCTCGCTGGTTGACCCCGTGACCACAACCCCGGTAGTACGGGAGGAGCCTTAGGGGTACCCAGAAGTTGCGACCCGAGTGCCCGCCGGAGCCCGACGCCATCCGGGCCCGGAAAGCCGATGCTTTCCGCCATGGACACCATCACTCTTTCCCGGCGACAGCCGCCTGGGGGCGCGCTCTCGAAGCTGGCGGGCTGGTCTCAGCGCCACCGGTGGCTGGCCGTTTCGCTCTGGCTGCTCACCCTCATCGGTGTCACGCTGGGCTCACAGCTGGCGGGCAGCGCCTACCACGACGACCATTCCTTGCCGGGCACCGAATCCCAGCAGATCATGGATCTGTTCAAGGCACAGGCTCCCGCGCAGACCGGTGCGACGGCGGAAATCGTCTTCAAGAGCGAGAACGGACTCGCGACCGCACGCGGACCGATCGACGGGATGCTCGCCGAGGTCCGTGGCCAGCCGCATGTGAAGTCGGTGACGAGTCCCTTCGACACCCCGTCGGCCGTCTCCCGTGAGGGCACGATCGGTTACGCGGCGATCGCTTTCGACCTCGAGTCGAATGATCTGCCGTACGACGACATCGTGCGCGTTGTCGACACCGCGAAGAAGGCGGAGGCGGCCGGGCTCCAGGTCGAACTCGGTGGCGAGCCGATCAAACGGACCAGTGAAAGCGGCGGTCCGTCGGAGGGCGTCGGGTTGCTGGCCGCGCTGGTGGTCCTCGTCTTCCTGTTCCGCTCGATCCTCGCCGCCGGGCTCCCGGTGATCGCGGCGGTCTTCGCCGTCGGCAGCACACTCGGCGTGATCGTGCTCGTCAGCAGGTTCGTCGACATCGCGAGTTACACGGCGCCGCTGATGATGCTGGTCGGGTTCGGGGTGGGCGTGGACTACGCGCTGCTTATCTTTTCCCGGTACCGCAGCGAAATCCTGGACGGTCTCGACCGGGAACACGCGGCGCGACGGGCGCTCGACACCGCGGGCCGTTCGGTGCTGTTCGCCGGCGGCACGGTGATCATCGCGCTGCTCGGCCTGCTCGCGCTGGGCCTCGGTTCGCTGCGCGGGGTCGCCCTCGCGGTGGCGCTGACCGTGCTCGTGACGATGCTCGCGTCGATCACCCTGCTGCCCGCGCTGCTCTCCCTTTTCGGCCGCCGTCTGGAAAAGGGCATCCGCAAGCACGCCGGGAAACGGGAACACGGCAAAGCCTGGGGCCGGCTCGGGGACGCGGTGCAACGACGGCCGATGGTGCCTCTCGCGATCGGCCTGCTCGTTCTCGTCGGACTCTCCTTGCCCGCGCTCGGCATGCGCCTCGGTTTCGCCGACGCCGGAACGGATCCGGAGACCTCGACCACCAGGCAGGCTTACGACCTGATGTCGGAGGGCTTCGGCCCCGGGTTCAGTGAGCCGCTGGTCGTGGTCACCGAAAGCGGTGATGGCGTCGCGCTGCGACGGAAACTCGAAGCCACGCCGGGAATCGCCGAGGTGACACCGCCCATGGGCCAGGGCGTGACGACGGTCCTCGCCTTCCCCACGTCTTCGCCGCAGGACGAGGCGACCGCCGACCTGGTGGAACGGTTGCGGACGGAGGTGTTGCCGGGACTGCCGGGCAAGTACCTGGTCGGTGGGAGTGTCGCGGCGGCGGTGGACTTCGCGGACGCCGTCGGCGACCGGTTACCCCTGTTCGTGCTGGTGGTCGTCGGCTTGTCGGCGCTGCTGCTGATGGTCGTGTTCCGCTCGATCCTCATCCCGCTCAAGGCGGCCCTGCTGAACCTGCTGAGCATCGGTGCCGCGCTCGGCGTGATGACGGCGGTATTCGGCGATGGCCTGTTCGGGGCGCAGCCGGGACCGATCGAGGCGTTCGTGCCGGTGCTGATCTTCGCGATCGTGTTCGGGCTTTCCATGGACTACGAGGTGTTCCTGGTGTCCCGGATGCACGAGGAATGGCGACGGACCGGCGACGCTCGCCATGCCGTCCGTCAGGGGCTCGCCTCCACCGGCGGGGTGATCACGGCGGCGGCGGTGATCATGATCCTGGTGTTCGGGGCGTTCCTGCTCAACCCCGACCGGATGCTGGCGCAGTTCGGTCTCGGGCTGGCGGTGGCGGTGCTGGTGGACGCGTTCGTGATCCGCTGTCTCGTGGTGCCCGCGGTGATGCGGCTGCTCGGGGAACGCGCTTGGTGGCTGCCGCGATGGCTGGACCGGCGGTTGCCGCACGTGGCGCTGGAACCGTCTTCCCGCTGACCCCGGACGACATGAAAGGCCCCTTCATTGCAAAATTTGCAATGAAGGGGCCTTTCATGTCACGCGCTTATTCGTAGATCTCGCCCTTCGCGGCCTTCGCGACCAGCGACTCCGGCGGGGTGAAGTGGTCGCCGTAGCGCTCCGCCAGCTCACGGGCGCGGTCGACGAAGCCCTGCAGGCCACCCTCGTACTGGTTGATGTACTGGATGACACCACCGGTCCACGCCGGGAAGCCGATGCCGAAGATCGAGCCGATGTTGGCGTCGGCGACGGTGGTGAGCACACCCTCGTCGAAGCACTTCACGGTCTCGAGCGCCTCGGCGAACAGCATGCGCTCCTTGAGGTCCTCGAACGGAACCTCGGCGCTGCCCGCCTTGAACGCGTCGCGCAGGCCCGGCCAGAGACCGGTCCGCTTGCCGGCTTCGTCGTAGTCGTAGAAGCCCGAACCGGTGGAACGGCCCTTGCGGTCGAATTCCTCCACCATCCGGTCGATGACACCTTCGGACGCGTGCGCGTTCCAGGTGCCGCCGGCGGCCTCGATCGCTTCGCGGGTTTCCTTGCGGATCTTGCGCGGCAGCGTCAGGGTCAGCTCGTCCATCAGCTGCAGCGGCGGGGCCGGGTAACCGGCCTGGGCACCGGCCTGCTCGATCGACGCAGGCTCGACACCCTCGCCCAGCGCGGCGACGGCCTCGTTGAGGAACGTGCCGATGACGCGCGAGGTGAAGAAGCCGCGGCTGTCGTTGACGACGATCGGGGTCTTCTTGATCTGCAGCGTGTAGTCGAAGACCTTCGCCAGCGTGGCGGGCGAAGTCTTCTCACCGCAGATGATCTCGACCAGCGGCATCTTGTCCACCGGCGAGAAGAAGTGGATCCCGATGAAGTCCTCGCTCCGCTGCACGCCCTCGGCGAGCGCGGTGATCGGCAGGGTCGAGGTGTTGGAGCCGAGTACGGCGTCCGGGTTGACGAAGCCCTCGATCTCCTGGAACACCTTGTGCTTCAGCTCGACGCTCTCGAAGACGGCCTCGATCACGAAGTCGACGCCGGCGAAGTCCTCCGCCTTGTCGGTCGGCTTGATCTTGGCGAGCAGCGCGTCGGACTTCTCCTGCGTGGTCTTGCCGCGGGAAAGAGCCTTCTCCTCCAGCTTGACCGCGTAGCCCTTGCCCTTTTCGGCGCCTTCGAGCGTGACGTCCTTGAGCACGACGTCGATGCCGGCCTTCGCCGAGACGTACGCGATCGCGGCGCCCATCATGCCCGCGCCGACGACGCCGACCTTCTTGGCGGTGTACTTCTCGAAGCCGTCCGGACGCGAGCCGCCCGAGTTGATGCTCTGCAGGTCGAAGAAGAACGCCTTCGTCATGTTCTTCGAAACCTGGCCGGTGGCGAGGCTGACGAAGTAGCGGGTCTCGACGGTGATCGCGGTGTCGAAGTCGACCTGCGAACCCTCGATGGCCGCGGCCAGGATCGCCCGCGGGGCGGGCATGTTCGCGCCCTTGATCTGCTTGCGCAGGTTCGCCGGGAACGCGGGCAGGTTCGCCGCGAAGCTCGGGTTCGACGGGGTGCCACCCGGGATCTTGTAGCCCTTGACGTCCCACGGCTGCACGCCGCCTTCGGGGTTGGCCTTGATCCACGCCTTCGCGGCCGGGACCAGCTCCTCGACCGTGCCGACGAGCTCGTGCACGAGGCCGAGTTCCTTCGCCTTGGCCGGACGGTGCCGCTGGCCCTGCAGCAGCACGTTCAGCAGCGCGCTCTGGATGCCGAGCAGGCGCACGGTGCGGACCACGCCACCGCCGCCGGGGAGCAGGCCGAGGGTGACCTCGGGAAGACCGATCTGGCTTCCCTTGACGTCGGCCGCGATGCGGTGGTGCGTCGCGAGGGCGAGTTCGAGACCGCCGCCGAGCGCGGCGCCGTTGATGGCGGCCACGACCGGCTTGCCCAGCTGCTCCAGCCGTCGCATCTGGCCCTTCATCAGGCCGCTGCTCTCGGTGATCTCGGCCGCGTTCTCCGGCTTGGCCTGGATCAGGTCGTTGAGGTCGCCGCCGGCGAAGAAGGTCTTCTTGGCCGAGGTGAGGACGACACCGGTGATGCTGTCCTTCTCCGCCTCCAGGCGGTCCACGACGACGCCGAGCGACTCGCGGAAGTCGGCGTTCATCGTGTTGGCGGACTGCTTCGGGTCGTCCAGGGTGAGCACGACGATGCCGTCGGCGTCCTGCTCCCAGCGGATGGTCTTCGCTTCAGTCATTGTCTCTTCCTCAGACCCGCTCGATGATGGTCGCGACGCCCATGCCGCCGCCGATGCACAGGGTGACCAGGGCGCGGCGCGCCTGACGACGCTCCAGCTCGTCGACGACGGTGCCGACCAGCATCGCGCCGGTGGCGCCCAGCGGGTGCCCCATCGCGATGGCGCCGCCGTTGACGTTGACCTTCTCCTCGTCGAGGTGCAGGTCCTTGATCCACTTGAGGACGACCGAGGCGAAGGCCTCGTTCAGCTCCCACAGGTCGATGTCGTCCGGGGTGAGGCCGGCGATCTTGAGGACCTTCTCGGTGGCCGGGGTCGGGCCGGTGAGCATGATCGTGGGCTCGGAGCCGACGGTCGCGGTGGCCACGATGCGGGCGCGCGGGGTCAGGCCGAAGTCCTTGCCGATCTGCTCGTTGCCGACCAGCACCACCGCGGCGCCGTCGACGATGCCGGAAGAGTTGCCACCGGTGTGGACGTGGTTGATCTTCTCGACCGAGTGGTACTTCTGGAGCGCGACGGCGTCGAAGCCGCCCAGCTCACCGATGCCGGCGAAGGCGGGCTTGAGCTTGCCGAGGCCCTCGACGGTGCTGCCGGGGCGACGGTGCTCGTCGTGGTCGAGGATCGTGACGCCGTTGATGTCCTTCACCGGGACGACGGACTTCGCGAAGTAGCCGCCGGACCAGGCCGCTTCGGCCCTTTCCTGCGAGCGGACGGCCCACGCGTCGACGTCCTCGCGGGAGAAGCCCTCGATCGTCGCGATCAGGTCGGCGCCGGTGCCCTGCGGGACGATGTAGTTGTCGTACGCGGTGGCCGGGTCCATGAACAGCGCGCCGCCGTCGGAGCCCATCGGCACCCGCGACATCGACTCGACACCGCCGGCGATGATCAGCTGGTCCCAGCCGGAGCGCACCTTCTGCGCGGCGGTGTTGGTGGCTTCGAGGCCGGAGGCGCAGAAGCGGTTCAGCTGTACGCCGGCGACCGTCTCGGGAAGGCCCGCGTTCAAGGCGGCGGTGCGCGCGATCACGGCGCCCTGCTCGCCGACCGGGGACACGACACCGAGGACGATGTCGTCGATCACCGCGGGGTCGAGGTTCGGGTGCCGGACCTTCAGTTCTTCGATGAGGCCGACCACGAGATCGACCGGTTTGGTGCCGTGGAGGGCACCACCCTTGTTCTTGCCGCGAGGCGTACGGATCGCCTCGTAGATGTAGGCCTCGCTACTCACAGAAAAACTCCTCCGCGTACGGCGCTGTATCAGGATGAAACGTACCGGCCAGTAGTCATGCTAATGCCGATTAACATAAACCGCGATAACCCCATGGTGTCAATGGGTTGCGATGCACGCAACCGACGCTATGGTGAGTTCACCTATGGATCACCCGACCGAGCGTTCAGCCCGACCGCGCGACCGCAAGGCCCAGCTGGCAGGCCTCGCCGCGGAGCTGTTTCGCGCCCGCGGGTTCCACGGCGTCGGCATCAATGACATCGCCGCCGCGGCCGGCATCACCGGGCCCGCGCTGTACCGGCATTTCGCGGAC
Source organism: Amycolatopsis sp. WAC 01375 (assembly GCF_003947325.1). NCBI lineage: Bacteria > Bacillati > Actinomycetota > Actinomycetes > Pseudonocardiales > Pseudonocardiaceae > Amycolatopsis > Amycolatopsis sp. WAC 01375. The sequence goes on along the minus strand of NZ_QHHW01000052.1, from coordinate 122,567 downwards.
AAGCAGGCGGTGCTGTCCTACGTCGTGCTGTCCGGCATCGACGACATGGAGACGGCGACCACCGAGACGCTCGCCGACGTCGACCTTCCCGTTCCCGACCAGGTCAACGCCCTGTTGGGCACCCTCGCCGCGCAAGCCGTGGAGCGGCGCGAGGTCGCCGCGCTGTGGCGCTGGGAGGGCAGGCATCTACCCCGGGAGGAACGGCGGGAGATCCGCCGCCGCTCGGGCGCGGTGCTCGCGGCGTGGTCCAAGGCGCTGCTCGCGCTGCGTCCGGAACTGACCGCCGACGACGCCGAGCTGCTGTGCTGGGCGGGGCTGAGCGTGTTCGGCAGCGTCTCCGTACATCACACGTCCGTGGCGAAGAAACGCTTCGCGCAGATCCTGGTGCAGCTGGCGGAGTCGGTGCTGCATGTCACACTGCCCGAGCCCGAGGACCGGCCGGAAGAGACGCCGTCGATGACGCTCGGCGAGCCGTCCCGCCGCGAGCGGATCCTCGCGGCCGCGACCGGGCTGTTCGGGCAACGCGGCTTCCGCGCGGTGAGCATGGAGGAGATCGGCGCGGCGGCCGGGATCGCCGGGCCCAGCGTGTACCGGCATTTCCCCAGCAAGGCCGCCCTGATGGTGGCGATCGGGCATCGCGCGGCCGACAGGCTGGCGCTCGCCGCGGAACGCGCGTTGCGGACCGACGACGAACGTGACGCGTTGCGCAGGCTCGCGGCGTCCTATGTGCACACCTTGCTGCACACGCCCGAGCTGCTGGTGTCCTTCTCCGGCAGCCCCATGGAGCTGCCGGAACGCGACAAGGCGGACCTCATCCGCGTCCAGCGGGACTACGTCGCGCGCTGGATCGCGCTGGTGTCGGAAGTCCGCCCGGAACTGAGCCTGCGCGAAGTGAAGATCACCGTGCACGCGGCGCTGACCATCGCGAACGACCTCGCGCGCACCCGCCGCGTCAACGGCCGCCCGAACATCGAAGCCGAGCTGACCACGCTGATGCACGCGGTTCTCGGCGTCTGAAAGCGAGCTTTGGGCAAACTCGCGTGTGCCGCGAAGGAGTGACGGGCACGATGTGCGCGTGCCCAAGAAACGCGGCCTGCATCTGGTGACCCGGGAAGAAGACCACAAGGTCACCACGCTGGAACTCTTCTTCGACCTGGTCTTCGTCTACGCCATCACCCAGACCACGCAGCTGATGGCCGATCACCTCACCCCGCTCGGCATCGGGCAAGGGGTGGCGATGATCGCCGTGCTGTGGTGGTGCTGGTGCGCGTACGCCTGGCTGGCCAACACCCTGCACGTCGACCGCGGTATCGCCCAGCTGGCGATGTTCGCCGCGATGGGGACGATGTTCCTGGTCTCGCTGACCATTCCGGAGGCCTTCACCGACCTGCCCGGCGGCCTGTACGCGCCGCTGATGTTCGTCGGCTGCTACTTCGTCGTGCGACTGCTGCACCTGGTCGCCTTCCTCGGCGCCGGGCGGAACGATGCGGAGCTGCGGAAGACCGTCTTGAAGATGTTCGTCGGCCTGCTGCCGAGCGTCGCGCTGCTGACCGTCGCCGCGTTCTTCTCCGGCTGGGTGCAGCTGGGCATCTGGGCCGTCGCGATGCTGGCCGACTACGTCAACGTCTTCCGGACCCGCTCGTCGGACTGGCGGCTGCATCAGCCCGGCCACTTCGCCGAGCGGTTCGGGCTGATCGTGATCATCGCGCTCGGCGAGTCGATCGTGGCGATCGGCATCGGGATCAGCTCGTATCCGATGTCCTGGCCGATCACGCTGGCCGCGGTCTGCGGGCTCACGCTGGCTTCGGCGATGTGGTGGATGTACTTCGCCGTCGTCGCGCACGTCTCCGAACACAACCTGAAACGCGCCGAGGGCGTGGAGCGGGTGCGGATCGGGACGGATACTTACACGTTCCTGCACCTCCCGCTCATCGCCGGGATCGTGCTCGTGGCGCTCGGTCTGAAGAAGTCGCTGCTGTACGTGGCCGACACCGAACACCACAGCCTCTCCGACGGCCTGCACGGAACACCGATCTGGGCGCTCACCGGCGGGCTCGCGCTCTACCTGATCACGTTGAGCGGGCTGCGGCGCCGGAACCTGGGCGCCTGGAATGTGCGGCGGCTGGTGCTGGCGGTGGTGCTGCTGGCGGCGACACCGTTGCTGGAACTGGTGCCGGCGGTGGCGCTGGTCGGCATCGTGGCGCTGGCGGTGGTAGGGCTCGTGTCCTTCGAGCGACGCAAAGTCGTGAGTGATTCGGGTCGTTCCAAGGACCCGAATCACTCACGAGCGTGACGTTCGCCTCCCCCGTGGTAGCGCAGACGCCCGAAGGGAGTTAACCTACTCACGAGTAGGTAAGCGAGGCAGGGAGACTCACCGTGGGTGCGCCTAGGAAACGAGACGCGATGGGCCTTGGCCTGTCCGCGCTCACCCGGCTGGCCGGGAGCAAGGTCATTGAACGGGCCGGACTTCGGAAGCCCGTGCAGAACCTGGTCAGTGCCGGGACGCGCAACGGCTTCCGGGTCGCGGGCGCGGCGGGACGGACCTTCAAATCCGCCACGAAGCTCGGCAAGCCGGCGCGGCTCGCGCCCGCCGAGGACACGGGGCTGTTCGACCTCACCCCGAGTGAGGACCAGCAGCTCATCGTCGAGACCGTGACGGAGTTCGCGGCCGAGCAGCTGCGGCCCGCCGCGGCCGACGCCGACGCGAAGCTTCAGGCGCCCGAGGGCCTGTTGAGCCGTGCCGCCGAACTCGGCATCACGCTCGTCGGCATCCCCGAGGAGCTGGGCGGTGTCGGCACCGAACGGTCGGTCGTGACGAACGCGCTGGTCGCCGAGGCCCTCGCGCACGGCGACCTCGGCCTCGCGGTCGCGGTGCTCGCGCCGTCCGCGGTCAGCACCGCGCTGGTGTCCTACGGCGACGAGCAGCAGCAGGCGGACTACCTGCCCGCGTTCGTCGGCGAGAACGTCCCGGCCGCGGCGCTCGCGCTGCAGGAGCGCACCGCGCTGTTCGACCCGTTCAAGCCCGCCACCAAGGCCCGCCGCACGCCGAAGGGCTACCAGCTCGACGGCGTGAAGTCGCTGGTGCCGAGGGCGGCGGACGCCGAGCTGTTCATCGTCTCGGCCGACCTGGAAGGCCGGGGTCCCGCGCTGTTCCTCGTGGAGTCGTCGAACTCGGGCGTCACCATCGAGTCCGAACCGGCGATGGGCCTGCGGGGCGCGGCGACCGGAAAGCTGCACCTGGAGAAGGTCGCGTTGCCCGCCGGAGCACTGCTCGGCGGCGGCAAGGCCGAAGTCTTCACCGAGGTCGTCCGGCTCTCGCGGCTCGGCTGGGCCGCGCTGGCCGCCGGAACCGCGAAGGCCGTCCTCGACTACGTGGTGCCCTACGTCAACGAGCGCAAGGCGTTCGGGGAACCGGTGAGCCACCGGCAGGCCGTCGCGTTCTCGGTGGCAGACATCGCCATCGAGCTGGAAGGACTGCGGCTGGTCACGCTCCGCGCCGCTTCCCGCGCCGAACAGGGCAAGCCGTACGCCCGCGAAGTCGCGCTGGCCCGGAAGCTGGCCGTCGACAAGGGAATGCAGATCGGCAGCGCCGGGGTGCAGCTGCTCGGGGGGCACGGCTTCGTCAAGGAACACCCGGTCGAACGCTGGTACCGCGATCTCCGTGCGATCGGCGTGATGGAAGGCGCCGTCCTCCTCTAGGACTTTCGAAAGGCAATCATGATCAACCTTGAGGTTCCGAAGAAGGCCGGCACCCTGATCAACCAGGCGTACCAGGCCGCGGCCGAGGTGTTCCGGCCGATCTCGCGCAAGTACGATCGCGCCGAGCACACCTATCCGGCCGAACTCGACATGTTCGCCGCGCTGCTGGACGGGCTGAACTCCTCCGGCGAGGGCGGCGCGGGCGCGGCGGGCGTCCGCCGGTCCGAGAAGAACGAGAAACCAGGCAACCGCAACGGTTCCAACCTCAACATCGTGCTCGGCACGATCGAGATGTGCTGGGGTGACGTCGGTCTGCTGCTGTCGATGCCGCGTCAGGGGCTCGGCAACGCCGCCATCGGCTCCGTCGCCACCGACGAACAGCTCAAGAAGTTCTCCGGGCTGTGGGCCGCGATGGCGATCACCGAACCGGACTGCGGCTCGGACTCGGCCGCGATCACCGCCACCGCGCGCCTCGACGGCGACGAGTACGTGATCAACGGTGAGAAGATCTTCGTGACCGCCGGCGAGCGCGCCGACGCCGTCGTCGTCTGGGCCACTCTGGACAAGACGAAGGGCCGCGCGGCGATCAAGTCGTTCGTCGTCGAGAAGGGCACGCCGGGCTTCGAGGTGGTGCGCGTCGAGCACAAACTCGGCATCCGCGCCTCCGACACCGCCGTGCTGCGTTTCGAGAACGTCCGCGTGCCCAAGGGGAATCTCCTCGGCACGCCGGAGATCGACACCGCCAAGGGTTTCGCCGGGGTCATGCAGACCTTCGACAACACCCGTCCGCTGGTCGCCGCCATGGCCATCGGCGTCGCCCGCGCGGCGCTGGAGGAGACCCGGAAGATCCTCACCGACGCGGGCGTGGTCATCGACTACGACAAGCCCGTCCACAGCCAGCACGCCGCGGCCGCGGCGTTCCTTCAGCTGGAGGCGGACTACGAATCGGCGTACCTGCTGACGATGGAGTCGGCGTGGATGGCCGACAACCGCAAGCCGAACTCGTTGCAGGCCTCGATGGCCAAGGCGAAGGCAGGCCGGTCGGTCGTCGAGATCACGCTGAAATGCGTCGAGCTCGCCGGAACGTTGGGTTACACCGAGGAATCGCTGCTGGAGAAGTGGAGCCGGGACGCGAAGATCCTCGATATCTTCGAAGGCACGCAACAGATCCAGCAGCTGATCGTGGCGCGCCGGATCCTGGGCAAGACGAGCGCCGAACTCAAGTAGCGTCCGATGTGCGGTGAAACGGGCCCGCTGCCGCTCCGTGCGCGACGGGAGCGGCAGCGGGAGGAACCTTGGGGTCAGTACCGGGCGAACGGTGCCCAGTTCTTGATCGCGAAGCCACTGCCGCGGTTCTCGACTTCCAGAGCGCCGTGACCGCTGAAATGAGCAGGCAGGACGACGGCGTTGACGTCGGCGGCCCAGCCGAGGACCTTGCGACGGGTCGCGCGGGCCTGCGCCGGGTCAGTGCAGAAACAGCTGTTGTGCTCCGGATGTGCCACCTGGAGCGGAGTGTGCATCAGGTCACCGGCGAACACGGCCCGGTCGCCGCCGGACGCCAGCTTGACGACGCTGGAGCCGGGTGTGTGACCGGGGGCCGCTTCCAGACTCAGGTGCGCGTCGATGGTGTGGCTTCCCTCCCACAGCTGGACCTGGCCCGCGGCGTACACGGGGGCGACGCTGTCCTCGAACACGTTTTCGTTGACACCGCCGGTGATGTCCGGGTTGTTCGCCGGGTTCCAGAACTCGAAGTCGGCCTTGGGCATCAGGTAGGTGGCGTTCGGGAACGTGGGCACCCAGTCGCCGTCGACCGACCGGGTGTTCCAGCCGACGTGGTCGACGTGCAGGTGGGTGTTGACGACCAGGTCGACGTCCTCGGGCCGCACGCCCGCGCGGGCGAGGTTGCCGAGGTAGTCCAGCCGCAGGTGGTCCCACGCGGCGACGGCCGGTCGGGCCTTGTCGTTGCCGACGCCGGTGTCGACGAGGATCGTCCTGCCGCCGCTGCGCAGCAGCCAGGTCTGCATCGCGATGTGGACCATGGTGTCGTCGGCGCCCAAGTGGTCGGGCACGAGCACCTCGCGGTGGTCCTGCCACGTCTGCGCGGGCATGTCCGGGAAGAACTGGTCCGCGGGCATGATCGGCCCGTGCATCTCCTCGATCCGGGTGACGGTGACGTCGCCCAAGGTGATCTCGTGCGTTTTCTGCATGGTGTTCTCCGTGTGGTGGCTCGGTTTTCCGGGGGTGCTAGTGGTTCAGGTGAGCGAGGACCAGGTTGGGGTCCTGCCCGTACCAGGCGGCGCTCAGCACGTAGACCGTGTCGCCGCGCAGGGCGACGGAGGTGGGATTCTGCAGACCGTCCTCCGCCGTCAGCACGATGGAGTGGCTGCCGTCGGGCTGGACGAGCGCGACCTGGTTCGCGACATCGAGAGCGGCCAGTAGCCGGTCACCCTTGCCGGTGAAAGCGAAATCGTCGATGCCCGCCAGACCGGTGGCCCTCGTCTGGACGACACCGGCACGCCCATCGGCGCGGACGGGGATGCGCAGGACGGTGCCCCGGTCGAGGTTGGTGACCCAGACCGCCCCGTTGTGGATCTTCAGGCCGTTGGCGCCGAGGAAGCCGGCGGGAGCCAGCTCGGGCGCGGTGGACCAGGCGACGGGGGCGCCGCCGGTGGTCGGCACGCTCCACACGGTGCCCAGTACGGAATCAGCCACGTAGAGCATCCGGCCGTGCTGGTCCAGCGCCATGCCGTTGGGCAGACCGCCGGACGGCAGCGCGGCGATCCGCCGCGGTTGCCCACCGGGGCGCAGCCGCCACACGCCGGTGAGGTCGGGCGTGCCGGTGGCGTAGAGGAAGTACAGGGTTCCGTCGTGAGCTCGGACGATGCCCGCGGTCAGCGGGAAGCCCAGAGCCGGGGTGTGGACACCGCCGTCGGCGGGCTCGGGCAGCGTCGCCAGGATCCGTACGGCACCGCGGGGCGAGATCTCGGCGATCTGGCGCCCCTTGGCGAAGGTGGCATACACGTCTCCGCACGGGCCCAAGGCGACGTTTTCGGGTGTCTGGCCCTTGGCCAGGTCGAAGTGCACGGCGACCCGTTGGCCGCTCAGCGGTGCGGAGGCGGCCGAAGCCGGAACCGGACCGAGCGCCGCGGTCACGGCCGCGAGAACGACGGCAGCCGAAGCAACGGACTTGGAGAGTTTCTTCGAGAACATGATTCCTTCACTGGGTTTTGGCGCGCGGCAGCGACACGCTGACGCGAATGTGGACAGACGGGTTCGCCCCACGGCGGCAGCCGATAACGGCTGCGCCAGTGCGGTGCGGGTGCTCGTGCCGGACGAGCACCGGAGACCTCCGTGAGGTCAGTCGGTAGCGACCTGGTGGCCGATCCGCGCCGGGGCGGTGGTCTGGGTGGTGGCCTGGGCGAGCAAATCCAGCGCGGCCCTCGAAGACGAGCCCGGCTCGGTAGTGGCGACCACGACGTTGGGGCCCGTCCCGTCGCTGAGGGTCTGCTGGATGACGGTCAGCGAGCCGACCAGCGGGTGCCGCATCTCATAGGTGGCGACGGAGCACGGCTTGACCCGGTGATCGGCCCACATCGAGGCGAACTCAGGGCTCTTGGCACTCAACTCGCCGACCAGCGCGTGCAATGCGGCGTCTTCCGGGTGCCGCCCGGCCACCAGGCGCAGGTTCCCCACCACCGCCTTGGCCTTGCCCGGCCAATCCTCGTACATATCGCGGACGTGACAGTCGAGGAACACCAGCCTGGCCATGTTGGGACGCCGCGCGGGCAGGTCCGGGGCGCCGAAATCCAGATGCCCCGCGAACAGCGCATGGCCAAGGTGGTTCCATGCCAGCACATCGCCGCGCCGGCCGAGCACGATCGCGGGGACGTCCGCCAGCACGTCCACCAGCTGGGCGGTCGCCGACGGCACGCGTTCCGGGGCGGGGCGCCGACCCGGTTTGCGATTCCGGTCCACCTTGGCCAGGTCATGCAGATGCCGCCGCTCCGGCTCGTCCAGCCGCAGCGCCCCGGCGATCGCGTCCAGAACCGCGGCGGACGCACTCAGCGACTGCCCCTGCTCCAACCGGGTGTAGTAAGAGGTGCTCACACCCGCCAGCAAAGCCAGCTCCTCGCGCCGAAGACCCGGCACGCGACGACGCTCCCCGTAAGTGGACACCCCGGCCTCCTCAGGGCGCAACTGGGAACGGCGCATCCGCAGGAGCTCACCTAGCCGCGACTTTCCATTCATGGCTCCGAGTATCACCTGAACGCGCACCGGACAGCCTGCCCCAGCCGTGGATAGGCAACGGCGGATCTGGCTGTCCGGCCGGGCACCCGGTGAAGTGGAGGAAGCCGAACCGGCATCCCACAGACAACCCAGGAGTTTCCATGAGCGCCACCACGGGCGACCACGAGACCTTCGATTCCTTGGCCCCGGCCGATTTCACCTTCACGCGACGCACGTGGGTCGACGCCTCCCCCGCGCGTGTCTACGAACTCCTCAGCGATGTTTCCGCGATCGGCCGCTGGAGCCCTGATGCCAGCGACGTCACCTTCGACAAGGGTGCCGGGCCCGAGGCAGGCAACTGGTTCAGTGGACGCAACCGCCGAGACGGCAAAGAGTGGACCACCCGCTCCCAGATCGTCCAGGCCGATCCCGGAGTCGCCTTCGGCTTCGTCGTCGGCGGCGCCGACGACGGCATCGTGCGCTGGAACTGGACGTTCATCCCCAGCGGGCGCGGCACCGTCGTCCGGCAATCCTGGCAACTGCTCCGCCTCGACCCGGTGCTGGGTTCCACTCGCGCCGATCTGGACGCGCTACGTACCCACATGGCCGACAGCGCCGAGAACACGCTGACCTCCCTGGCCCAGTGGATCGCCGAAGAAGACCACTAGGCCGTGTCCGGTAAGTCTGTTCGATGGGCTTCGTGATCCAGGTGGTCCCTGGCGGTGCGGGCGGATCGGCCTCGTACCGGGTCGTACTCGGCCGCATCCGCCCGCGCCGTCAGGGACCACCTGGATCACGAAGACCGCGAACATGACTTACCGGACACGGCCTAGCCACCACGAACCCTCCCCGATCCAAGCCGGGCAATCTCCCGAGTAGACACACCCACTGTCGCCGGCGCAGAGGAAACACCTTGAGGACGCGCAACAGTGCCGTGAAGGGGCCCGTGCAGCTGCACGGGCCCTTTTTTCGTTTATTCCCAACGAACTCCGCCATTACGACAACACCATCAAGTGAACCACCGCGACGACCGGGCAGAGGTACTCTCGAACCCTCCCCGTCCGTGAAGCCCGGAGTCGCGATGAGGCTCGCCGCTCGACAGCTCTCCCCTGTCGCACGCTGGTGTCTCGTCGTCCTCGCCGTGACGGCCTGCTATTTCGCGACCGGCCAGATCGGAATCCAGTGGGCGATCGTGCGGGAGCAGATCTCGCCACTGTGGCCCGCGGCCGGGGTCGCGCTGGCGGTGCCGATGCTGCTCGGTCCTCGGTTCTGGCCGGGGATCTTTCTCGGCGCCCTCCTCACGAACATCGCGATCGGCCCCTCGACGGCCGCGGTCTTGGTGATCTCGTCGGGCAACACGATCGGCCCGATGCTGGCCTACGCGGTGATGCGGCGGCTGGGTGGCCGCAACCGGCTCGACCGGCTTCCCGACGCCGTCCTCCTGGTGGTGGTCGGGGCGATCGGCGGCACCGCCGTCAGCGCGGTGCTGGGCACCGGTGTACTGGTCCTCGACGGCGCACTGGTTTCCGGGGAATTCTGGGCGACGGCGCTCGTGTGGTGGACCGGCGACGCGATGGGCGTCCTGACGATCACGCCGTTGCTGCTCCTGGCGCCGAGGTTCCGTCTGCCGACGCGGGTCTCCGTGGCGCGCTGGGGCGAAGCGATCGCGCTGGCGGTCGTGGCCACCGGCACGGCGCTCCTCGCGTCCACCACTCCGGCCAAGCTGTTCGTGGTCTTCCCGGTGCTCGTCTGGGCGGCGCTGCGGTTCCGGCAGGCAGGGGCGCTGATGTGCTCCTTGTGCGTCTGCACCTTCACGATCGTCGCCGCCATACACGGGCGCGGCCCCTACGGTTCCTACGAGCTGGCCGCCCGGATGCTGCACGTCCAGGCCTTCGACGCCACTGTCGGGCTGACGGCGCTCGTGTTGTCCACGATCGTCCTGCAACGCGATCGCGCGACCGCCGAGCTCACCGACGCCTGGCGCCGGATCACGGAAATGGTGGAGCTGATCGCGCCACGCCAGTCGCTGCGCAGCGCCATTTCCCAGCGCAAGGACGCCGAGGCTCAGGCGGCCTGTTCGTCGAGGAAGCGGTCGAGGTAGCGCCACGTGGTCCCGCGCGCCTTCCGTCCGGTCAGCACGCCAAGGTGCCCGCCGGGCGCGGTCTCGAAGGTCACCGACGGTGAGTTGTCCAGCAGCTCGGTGAGCCGTTCGACGGCCGCACGCGGGGCGATCGTGTCGTTCTGCCCGGCGATGACCAGCGTCGGCACCTTGACCCCGGACAGCGCGATGATGCGGCCGTTGAGGTCCACCGTGCCCTCGGCGAGATCGTTGGCGCGGAAGAACCGGTGGTAGATCTGGCCGAACGTCCGCCCGGGGTAGGCGATCATGTTGTCCATGAAGTGGTCGACGGCCTCGATCTGCGCCAGGTAGTCCCGGTCGTCGAGATTCTTCAGGATGGCAAGGGGTTTGGTGATCTCCTTGCTGATCCCGGTCGCCCGGAAGACCCGGCTGACCAAATAGGACGGTGCGCCGCCGAGCGCCCGGTAGAACGGGGTCAGCAGGTGGCCGCCGGTGAGGTCCACCAGCGGGCGGAACGGGGCGATCAGCGGGATCGCGGTGAAGTCGAACGGCGACGCGATGGTCGCGATCGACGCGATCGGCAGATCGGGCTGGTCCGCGGTGGTCAGGAGGGAGAAGATCCCGCCGAGGCACCAGGCGACGACGTGCACGCCCTGGCCGCCGGAGTCCTCGCTGACCTTGCGGATCGCGCGCGGGAGCACTTCCTCGATCCAGTGCTCGATGCCGAGGCGCCGGTCGGAGAACGCGACGTTCCCGTAGTCGACCAGGTACGTGTTGCGGCCGCCGTCGACCAGGTGCTCGGCGAGGCTGCACCCGCGGCGCAGGTCGAAGCACAGCGCGGGCGCGGCCAGCGGCGGCACCAGCAGCACCGGCGGGCCCGACGCCGGGGCCTTGCCGTTCGTCAGCCGGTACAGCGAACGGTTCGGGCCCTGGTCGATCAGGACACGCGGCACCGGGCGAAGATCGGCGACCCCACCGTGCAGCACCTTCCCGACGACGTTCGACGCGGCGGCGGCGAGCCGTGCCGGGGGTGTGGCCATGGTGTGCCTCCTGAGGAATCAACGCGGTAAGACGTAATCTTGCCGCTTGGGAGCGCACGACTCAACACCCCGGCCGCCACAGGCCGTCCATTTCGGACAGTTGCTAGGCCGTACGAGTTAAGAATCGGCGTCCTTTTCCGCCGCCGGGGCGCTCCGCGCGGCACGCGATTCGTACTCCGCGCGAGCACTGGAATGCGTTGCGGAGGACAGAATCTTGTCGCCGCCGAGCGCGCGGAGCAGTCCCTCGCCGAGACGGCGCGGAAGCAGTCGTGTGATCCTGCCCATGGCGTCCAGCGACGTGGGAACGAAGACGTCGAACTTGGGACGGCGTAACGCATCGACAATGGCCTGCGCCACATCTTCCGGCTGCACCGACTTGAAGAACTTCGCCTCGCCGAGCCCGCTGGCCAGTTCCGTGCGGACCACCGCGGGCATCACGCAGGAGACCAGCACGCCCGTTCCGTGCAATTCCAGATGCACCGATTCCGACAACCCGACGACGGCGTGTTTCGTCGCGCAGTAGGTGGCGGCGCCGGGGAAGCCGGCCTTGCCCGCCATCGAGGCGATGTTGACGATGTGGCCGGTGCCACGCGGGCGCATCCGCTTCACGGCTTCCCTGGTGCCGTGGATGACCGCGTGCAGATTGATCTCGAGCAGCCTGCGGGTCGCGGCGTCGTCCTCTTCTTCGAGCGGCGCGAGCGGCATGATGCCCGCGTTGTTGATCAGCACGTCGATCGGGCCGACGCGCCGCTCGACCTCGTCGAGGAACTCGGTGAAGCCGCGCGTGTCGGTGACGTCGAGCGGCAGCGCCTCCGCGCCCAGTTCGGCGGCGGTCTTCTCGGCGAGGACCTGGTCCAGGTCGCCGATGACCACCTTGGCACCGAGCCGGGACAGTGCCGTCGCGGTACTGGCCCCGATGCCCTGCGCCGCTCCGGTGATCACGACGACCTTGCCTGCCAGGGAACGTTCACGCTTGGCCATGCCGGTCTCCTCTGCGACTTCGCTGTCCGGGGCACTGTTGGCGATGTGTCAACTATGGTGCACCGGAAGCCGCGCGGACGCCAGTCCTACGGGCGCTGCTCGAACACCTGCCCGATCCAGCCCTTGACGTCGAAACGTTCCGTCGGCTTGAAGCCCTGGCTCTCGTAGTAACGCTGAAGGTCGCCGTCGCCACCGGCCCAGCAGTCGACCCGCACCAGCCCGATGCCGCGTTCCCGCGCTTCGGCCAGCGCGAACTCGATCAGCCGCGAGCCGACCCGGTGGCCCGTGAACCGGCGCGAGGTCAGCAGCAGGCCGAGGTAGATCTCCGGTTCGTCGACCGGCGAAACGTGCGGAAAACGGTCACCGAGAATGGTCGCCCCGGCCGCCTGGCCATCGACCTCGGCGATGTACAGCCCGGGCCCGTCGGCCATCCCGCGCACCCGCTCGATCCGCTTCGGGATCGTGGACCACGGCTCGGACCCCCACTGCCCCGCGCTGCCGCGTCCGGCCAGCCACGCGACGACCTCGTCGAACATGTCCAGCAGCGTTTGGAAGTCCCCAGAACCACCCTTGCGGATGACGAAATCGCTCATGCTTCCGTTCTACAACATCGCGAGGACGCGCGCGTCAAGGCGTAACTCGCGTGATCGGAGGCGTAACTCGCGTGATCGGAGCCGGTACGGCTTCAATCACGCGAGTTACGCCTTCAATCACGCGAGTTACGGGTCAGGCGACGCCGAGATGCCGTGCGATCAGCATCCGCTGCACCTCCGAAGTCCCCTCCCCGATCTCGAGGATCTTCGCGTCCCGGTAGAAACGGCTCACCGGGAACTCGTTCATGAAGCCGTACCCGCCGAAGATCTGCGTCGCCTCGCGTGCGTTGTCCATGGCGGCGTTCGACGCGACGAGCTTCGCGATCGACGCCTCCTTCTTGAACGGCTCACCGCGCAGCATCTTCGACGCCGCCGCGTAGTACGCCAGCCGCGCGGTATGCGTGCGCACCTCCATGTCGGCGATCTTGAACTGGATCGCCTGGTATTCACCGATCTTGTGCCCGAACGCCTCGCGTTCCTTGACATACCGCAGGCATTCGTCGACGCAGCCCTGCGCGAGCCCGACGCTCAGCGCGGCGATCGCGACGCGACCTTCGTCCAAAATAGACAGGAACTGGGCGTAACCGCGGCCGCGTTCCCCGACCAGGTTCTCGGCCGGGACGCGGACGTCGTCGAACGAGAGTTCGTGCGTGTCCGAGCAGTTCCAGCCGACCTTGGAGTACTTCGGCGCGACGGCGAAGCCCGGCGTACCGGACGGCACGATGATCGCCGAGATCTCCTTGCGGCCGTTCTCCTTCACGTCGGTGACGGCGGTGACCGTGACCAGTTTCGTGATGTCGGTGCCGGAGTTGGTGATGAACGACTTGCTGCCGTTGATCACCCAGGTGTCGCCGTCGAGTTTCGCGCGCGTGCGGGTGGCGCCGGCGTCCGAGCCGCCGCCGGGTTCGGTGAGCCCGAAGGCGCCGAGCGCGGTGCCGGCGCACAACTCCGGGAGCCACTTCCGCTTCTGCTCCTCGGTGCCGAACCGGTGGATCGGCATGGCGCCAAGGGAAACACCGGCCTCGACGGTGATCGCGACCGAGGAATCGACGCGCGCCAGTTCCTCCAAGGTCAAGCAGAGCGCGAAGTAGTCGCCGCCCATGCCGCCGTACTCCTCGGGGAAGGGCAGGCCGAACAGGCCCATCTCGGCCATCTTCGCGACGATCTCGTACGGGAACTCCTCCCGTTCGTAGAGGTCGCCGATGACCGGGGCGACCTCGGAGCGCGCGAATTCCTCGACCGTCTTGCGCAGCGCCTCGTACTCGTCATCCAGTCGAAAGTCGATCATTGGCCATCCTTTTGGGGTGTCACAACGGCTACCGTCTCGTCCAGCGCGACCTGTTGGCCCACCCGGACGGGGAGTTCGCTGACCACGCCGTCGATCGGCGCGGTGATCGTGTGCTCCATCTTCATCGCCTCGACGACCACGAGCGGCGTCCCGGCGCTCACCACGTCACCGGCGGCGGCCTTGACCACCAGCACGGTTCCGGGCATCGGACTGGTGACCGGTCCGGCGCCACCCGCGGCGCCCGCGGCCGAACGCAGCCTTTCGCGCTCGCCGATCGCGAAGCTGTGACCGTCACGCGCGAGCCACACGGTCCTTCCGGTCCCGGCGGCGTGCCGGTACCGGTGGAAACCGGTGGGATGCCGGACTTCCAGCAGGTCTCCCTCGCGTCGCGCGGAAACGCGGACCGGCTCGGCGCCGTCGACGCTGACGAGCGCGTTCGCCGGGGTGCCCTGCACCCGCACGACGACTTCGGAGCTTCCCGACTTCAGCGCGAAGTCGATACCGCCGGAGGATCCGAGCCGCCAGCCGTCGGGAACATCCCACGGATCGACGACGGAACCCTGCGGCTGCAAGGAAAGCAGTCTGTCGAGCGCTGCCGCCACGAAGAATTCCGGCGGCACTTCTTCGGAGACCAAAGTGGACAGTCGGCGATCGACGAGCCCGGTGTCGAGCTTGCCGTCGCGAACGTCGCCGTCGGCGAGGAGCCCGCGCAGGAAGGCGATGTTCGTGCCGACGCCGAGCAATGCGGTGTCCGCGAGCGCAAGGTCGAGCCGGTGCAACGCGGCCGCGCGGTCCGGGCCCCAGGCGATGACCTTGGCGAGCATCGGGTCGTAGTTCGAGCCGATGACCGCGCCTTCGCTCATCCACGAGTCGACGCGCACACCCTCGCCGGACGGTTCGTGGACCGCGAGCACGGTTCCACCCGTCGGGATGAAACCGCGAGCGGGGTCTTCGGCGTAGACGCGGGCTTCGACGGCGTGGCCGTCCAGCCGGACGTCGTCCTGCGACACGGTGAGCACGTCACCGGCGGCGATCTTGACCTGCCACTCGACGAGGTCGAGCCCGGTCACCAGCTCGGTCACCGGATGCTCGACCTGCAGGCGGGTGTTCATCTCCATGAAGAAGAACTCGTCGGGCGCGGTGGCCGACACGATGAACTCGACCGTGCCCGCGCCGACATAGCCCACCGAGCGCGCGGCCTCGACCGCGGACGCGCCCATCTTCGCGCGCGTGGCTTCGTCGAGGAGCACGGACGGCGCCTCTTCGATGATCTTCTGGTGCCGACGCTGAAGACTGCATTCGCGCTCACCGAGGTGGATCACGTTGCCGTGCGTGTCGGCGAGCACCTGGATCTCGATATGGCGCGGCGTGGTGACGAACCGCTCCATGAGCAGCGTGTCGTCACCGAAGGAACCCTTGGCCTCACGGCGGGCGGACTCGACGGCAGCGTCCAATTCGGACAGCTCGTTGACCAGCCGCATCCCCTTGCCGCCGCCACCGGCGGACGGCTTGATCAGCAGCGGGAACCCGACCTTCTCCGCGGCGGCGGCGAAACCGCCTTCCGGAATGTCCACATCGGACGCTCCGGGTACCACCGGGACACCGGCCTCGGACACCGTCGCCTTGGCGCGGATCTTGTCGCCCATGGCGTCGATCGCCTCGACCGGAGGGCCGATGAAGACCAGACCCGCCTCGGCGCAGGCGCGGGCGAATTCCGCGTTCTCCGCGAGGAAGCCGTAACCGGGATGGACCGCCTGCGCGCCCGTGTCGACCGCCGCCTGGACGATCGCCGGGATGGACAGGTAGCTCTTCGCCGCTTCGGCCGGGCCGATGCGGACGGCGGTGTGCGCCTCCCGGACATGCCGGGCGTCGGCGTCCGCGTCGCTGTACACCGCGACCGAACGGATGCCGAGCCCCCGCAGCGAGCGGATCACGCGGACCGCGATCTCGCCGCGGTTGGCGACCAGAACCGTGTCGAACATGCTCACATCCTGAAGACGCCGTAGTTGACATCGGACAAGGGCGCGTTGGCCGTCGCGGAAAGCGCGAGGCCGAGCACCGTGCGGGTGTCCGCCGGATCGATCACTCCGTCGTCCCACAGCCGCGCCGTCGAGTAGTACGGGCTGCCCTGCGCCTCGTACTGGTCGCGGATCGGATCCTTGAAGGCTTCTTCGTCCTCTGTGGACCATTCGCCACCGCGAGCCTCGATGGCGTCGCGGCGGACCGTCGAAAGCACCGACGCCGCCTGCTCGCCACCCATCACCGAGATCCGCGCGTTCGGCCACATCCACAGGAACCGCGGCGAGTACGCTCGGCCGCACATCGAATAGTTGCCCGCGCCGAACGAGCCGCCTATGACGACGGTCAGCTTCGGCACGCGCGCACAGGCCACCGCGGTGACCATCTTCGCGCCGTGCTTGGCGATGCCGCCCGCCTCGTAGGCCTTACCGACCATGAAACCGGTGATGTTCTGGAGGAACAGCAGCGGGATCGAGCGTTTGTCGCAGAGTTCGATGAAGTGCGCGCCCTTCATCGCGGACTCGGCGAACAGCACGCCGTTGTTCGCGATGATGCCGACGGGGTGACCGTGGATCCTGGCGAATCCGGTGACCAGCGTCGAGCCGTACTCCTTCTTGAACTCGCCGAACCGGCTGCCGTCGACGATCCTCGCGATGACCTCGCGGACGTCGTACGGCACGCGCGGGTCGGTCGGGACGACGCCGTACAACTCGTTCGGGTCGGCGGCCGGGGCCTCCGTCGGGAGGACGTCCCACGGGCGTGGCGTCCGCGGGCCCAAAGTCGACACGATCGAGCGAACGATGCGCAGGGCATCGGCGTCGTCCTCGGCCAAGTGGTCGGTGACGCCGGACAGGCGCGAGTGGACGTCGCCACCGCCGAGCTCCTCGGCCGTGACGACCTCGCCCGTCGCGGCCTTCACCAGCGGCGGGCCGCCGAGGAAGATCGTGCCCTGGTTCCGCACGATGACCGCTTCGTCGCTCATCGCGGGGACGTAGGCGCCGCCCGCCGTGCAGGAGCCGAGCACCGCGGCGATCTGCGGGATGCCGCGTGCGGACATCGTGGCCTGGTTGTAGAAGATCCGGCCGAAGTGCTCACGATCCGGGAAGACCTCGTCCTGCCTCGGCAGGAACGCGCCGCCGGAGTCCACCAGGTAGACGCACGGCAGATTGTTGTGCAGCGCGACCTCTTGCGCACGCAGGTGTTTCTTGACGGTCATCGGGTAGTAGGTGCCGCCCTTGACCGTGGCGTCGTTGGCGACGATCACGCATTCGCGGCCGGAGACCCGCCCGATCCCGGTGATGATCCCGGCCGACGGCGCTTCGTCGTCGTACAGTCCGGTGGCGGCCAGCGGGGACAGCTCCAGGAACGGCGAACCCGGGTCGAGGAGGGTGTCGACCCGGTCGCGTGGCAGGAGTTTGCCCCGCTCGACGTGGCGGGTGCGGGATTTCTCCGGGCCCCCGAGCCGGGCGGCGGCGAGCCGCTTGCGCAGGTCTTCGACCAGCTCGGCATGGGAGGTGACGCTGCGGGCGTACTCGTCGCTGCCCGGATCGGCCGAAGTGCTCAGTACGGGTGTGTCCATGGCTCCTCGTCGCCAAGTTAGCCGTCGTTAACTTGCCCTCGTAGGTTAACGCCCACTAACCCGCTCTGTCCACCGCACTCCTCGAAGCGCGTGAAGGCCCCCTTCCCTCGGGTCAGCCGAGGGAAGGGGGCCTTCACGCGCGAAACGATCAGCCGATCGCGGAGACCAGCGGGTTGTAGTAGCCGCCCCGCTGACCGGCGACCGTCGGGTGGTACGAGTTCACGATCGGCCAGGTGAGGCTGTGCAGGTAATCGTTGGCCGACGAGCAGATGTTGTGCCCGGTGAAGGCACCCCGCACGTCGACGAACTTCGCGCCGTTCGCGGCGGCGCGGGCCGAGAGCACCGACGCGAGCGTGTCGGAACCCGAGTTGATCGCCGTGCGCTTGGTGTCGCTCAGCCCGACCGAGCACGAACCCGGCACCGTGTAGAAGCGCGGGTATCCGAGCACGACCAGCTTCGCGCCGGGCGCCTTCGCCTTGATCTTGCTGTAGACGTTGTTCAGCAGCCCGGGAAGCGTGTTGTTCACGTAGGTCTTCGCGGTGTTGACCCGGTTGATGCAGGTCTGGTCGCTGCCGGTGGTGCAGGTGGTCATGACGTCGGCGAACCCGGCGTCGTTGCCGCCGACCGAGACCGTCACCAGCGTGGCGCTGGAGGTGACGTTCGCGATCTGGTTGAGGACGTCGCCGGTGCGCGCCCCCGAGCACGCGACGAACTTGAACGTGGTCCCGGCGTGGGCGTTGGCCCACAGCTGGGGATAGGCGTTGGCACTGCGCATGCAGTCGCCCGAGTTCCCGTAGCTGCCGGCACCGACGCCGGAAGAGTACGAGTCACCGAGCGCCACGTAGTTGGTCGCCGCTTGAGCGGTGCCCGCGAGACCGAAGGTGGCAAGGACAGCGACCCCCAGGGCCGCGACTGAACGAGTGAAGGAAAGAGCTTTGATCCGAGCAGGGACGGCCATGGTCACTCCTTCGTGACAAGTTAACGAGACACAGCATTACCAGGTGGTAGCCCCACGCAAAAGGGTCATTTCCCCAGGTAACCCGCTTGGCCCAGGCTGGAAGTACGGCCACGTGTTAGCGCTCGCTAACACACGGCCTTAATATGGCCAGATGCCGGCGAACCCCACCCCACTCGTGAACGGCGAGAAGGCGAACAGGCGTGAACAGATCATGTCCGCCGCCGCCGAGCTCTTCGCCCACCACGGGTTCCACGGCGTCGGCATCGACGACATCGGCGCGGCCGTCGGCATCTCCGGCCCGGCGCTGTACCGGCATTTCCGCAGCAAGGACGCCATTCTCGGCGAGATGCTGAACTCGATCAGCCGCTATCTGCTCGACGGCGGGACGGCGAGGGCGAGCCAGCGGGACGAGCCGAGCGAGGTTCTCGATGCACTGGTGAATTTTCACGTCGACTTCGCGCTCGCGCATCCCGCGTTGATCACCGTGCAGGAACGCAACCTCGCCAACCTCACCGACAGTGACCGCAAACAGGTCCGTGCCCTGCAACGCCAGTACGTCGAGGTCTGGGTGCGCGCGATCAGCGACGCCGTCCCCGGGATCGGCGAGCGTCAGGCGCGCTCGGCGGCGCACGCGGTCTTCGGGTTGATCAACTCGACACCGTACAACCGCCATCTCGGTGACAGCGAACTCGCCGAGATGCTCTGCCGTCTCGCGCTGGGTGCACTGCACGCCGCGAAGTGACCACGTCCGGGTTTCGGCCTATCCCCACTTTTCCGTCCTCTGGTGTTTGATAGGCACGTGGAGCCGGACAGGAGCGAGTACGAGCGGAGGCTCGTCGAAAAGGCGCAGCGTGCGCTCGTGGCGATCAGCCTCGGGGAGGACGCCGAGGCGCTCGACGAGCTCTCGCCGACCGCCGTCGAGCCCCAAGCCCGCTCCGAAGAGACCAAAGAGCTCGTGATGATGCTGTTCGGCGAATGCAGCGCCATGGTGTCCACTCTCGGCGACGGCGGGAGCGCGCCGGTCAAGGTGCAGGTGTTCGACGAGGACGGTGAAGAGGTCTCGATCGACCAGGCGGACCCGCCCGTGCGGACGGCCGTGCGCACGCTGCTGGCCGAGGTGCACGGCAACAGCGAGGCCGCGCAGGAACAGGTCGAGATCGCGCTCGCCAACGCCGCGCCGGACGAGGTCGACAGCCTGGTGCTGCAGGCGCTGCGCTGGACGATCCGGCTGTCGGTGGAATGCCTGGACCGGGACCTGCCGGTGGCGCCGTGGATCTCGGACGCCGTCGCGGACTAGCCGGGCTTGGCCCAGCCGGGTGTCGCCTGTCGACGGCTTGGGGCGGCTGATCGTTCAAGGGACTCAAGATGGCCTTAGCGGCAAACGTGGCGCGCAGGAGCAGGGACTCGCCGAAGAGACGCCGGTCCCGACTGTCCATAAGGGACGGCTTCCGAGGTGCCCGTGCCCGAGTTGAGCGATTTATGCGGTTTGCCGGGAGGGTCGCGAGTAGCGATGAGGGTTGGAGCGAACCGTGTTTTAGGTACCTACGTGGGTTCCGGCTGGGGTTGATGCCCCTTTGAGACGGTGAAGGTCTCAAAGGGGCCCTTCACGACATGAGAGTTCGACGCCGGGCCGTCGGGGAGCACTGAAGCAGCCACGGCGGGCGGCGGGTCGGGATCGCAGGTCCGTGAAGGGCCCCTTCCCTACTCTCAGGGTAGGGAAGGAGTCCTTCACTACACGCCGGGCCACCCTCAGCCCGGGGCCGAGGCGGCCCCGCTGCCACGGGCTGACAGGAACGCCACCGTGGACCTCAGCGCTACAGCGGCAGTACATGAAGGACCCCATCCTTGCGCCTAGGCACAGGAAGGGGTCCTTCGTGCACTTCGAACCAGGCAGCACGCAAGACGCGCCGCAGGTCACGCGGTAGACACCTAAGAGGAGGCTCGCCAGAACGATCATTGCCACTCACGGCCCCCGCGCAAGCACCCAAATCGGACACGCAGAGAGATCTTGGCGTCCTTTATGGACTATCGGGGGTCGTGATCGGCTCACGCGCGCCAGGGCAAGCGATCCGACGGGAACACGTTGCGAAAGCCACTTTCGCAACCTTCAACGTTGCGAAAGTGGCTTTCGCAACGGCACTTGCGCACCGTCGCCAGGCACCGCGGCCTACCCCAGCAGCAGCTTCACCAGCCGCCCGATCTGCTCGGTCTCGATCAGGAACGAATCGTGCCCATAAGGCGACGCGATGACGGCGAACTCCGCCCCGTCGATCCCGTCCGCGATGGCCCGCGACTGGTACAGCGGGTACAGCCGGTCACTGTCCACTCCGGCCGCGACCGTGCGCGCGGTGATCCGGCCGAGCGCGTTCGCGGCGCCGCCCCGCCCTCGGCCGACGTCGTGCGTGTTCATCGATTCGGTGAGCACCACGTAACTGCCGGCGTCGAACCGGCGGGAAAGCTTCCCGGCGTGATGGTCCAAATAGGACTCGACGGCGAACCGTCCGCCGCGCAAGGGGTCTTCTCCGTCCTGGTACCGACGGCCGAAGCGTTGCGACAGTTCGGCTTCGCTGCGGTACGTCGCGTGCGCGATGCGGCGCGCGATGCCGAGACCGGCGTCCGGACCACCACCGGGGATGTCGTGATAGTCGCCGCCGTGCCAGCCAGGATCGGCGCGGATGGCATGCAGTTGCGGCGCCGCCCAGGCGATCTGGTCGGCCGACGCCTGCGCCGTCGACGCGAGGACGAGCAGTGCCTCGACCCGGTCCGGCTCGCTCACCGCCCATTCCAGCGCGCGCATCCCGCCCATGGATCCGCCTGCCACCGCGGCCCACCGGCCGATGCCCAGCGCGTCGGCGAGGACGGTTTCGGCGCCGACCTGGTCCCGCACGGTCACGCCGGGAAACCTGCTGCCCCAAGACTTTCCGTCCGGATGGGGCGAAGAAGGTCCGGTCGAGCCCTGGCAGCCGCCGAGCACGTTCGGGACCACGACGAAGAACGTGTCCGTGTCGATGGCCTTGCCCGGCCCGATCAGGCCGTCCCACCAGCCGGGGCTGACGTGGCCTTCCTCCGCGGGACCGACGGCGTGGCTGTCCCCGGTCAGCGCGTGCTCGACGAGGATCGCGTTGGAGGCACTGGCGTTCAGTGTTCCCCAGGTCTCGTACGCGAGCGTGAAAGGCAACGTGACGCCGGTTTCGAGCGTCTGGACGCCGCTGACGAACCGGCGCCGACCGGGCGGATCTCCCTCCCGCCACGCACCGGTGGCGGGAGGGAGATCGGAAGCCTGGGTCACAGAGCCGCCTTGGCCGCCCGGAATCCGGCCTCGAGATCGGCCTTGAGGTCCTCGATCCCTTCCAGCCCGACGGCGAGCCGCACGAGACCCGGCGTGACCCCGCTGGACGCCTGCTCCTCGGGCGTGAGCTGACTGTGCGTCGTCGAGGCCGGGTGCACGATCAGGCTGCGCACGTCGCCGATGTTGACCAGCTGACTGTGCAGTTCCGTACCGTCCACAAAGGCCCGTCCCACTTCGGCACCGCCGCGCAGGTCGAACGACAGCACCGCGCCGGCGCCCTTCGGCAGGTACTTCTTCGCGGCCTCGTGGTACGGGCTCGACGGCAGCCCGGCGTAGTACACCTTCTCGACCTCGTCGCGCTGCTCCAGCCACTCGGCCAGCGCCTGCGCGTTGGACACGTGCCGCTCCAGTCGCAGCGAAAGCGTCTCGATCCCTTGCAGGATCAGGAAACTGTTCAGCGGCACGATCGCGGCGCCGGTGTCACGCAGGATCTGGACACGGGCCTTGGCGGCGTACGCGCCCGGGCCGAGTGCCTCCCAGTACTTGAGGCCGTGGTAGCTCGGGTCGGCCTCGTTGAAGCCCGGGAAGCGCCCTGGGTCCTTGCCGAAGTCGAAGGTGCCGCCGTCGACCAGCACCCCGGCGACCGTGGTGCCGTGGCCGCCGAGGTATTTGGTCGCCGAGTGGACCACGATGTCGGCGCCGTGCTCGATCGGGCGCACGAGGTACGGCGTCGGCACCGTGTTGTCCACGACCAGCGGAACACCGGATTCGTGCGCGGCGTCGGCGACCGCGCGGATGTCGAGCACGTTGCTGCCCGGGTTTGCCAGCGTCTCGGCGAAGAACAGCTTGGTGTTGGGCCGGACGGCCGCCTTCCACTGCTCGATGTCGTCCTGGTCCTCGACGAACGAGACCTCGATACCGAGCTTCGGCAGTGTGTAGTGGAAGAGGTTGTAGGTGCCGCCGTAGAGCGCCGGGCTGGAGACGAAGTGGTCGCCCGCGTTCGCGAGGTTGAGGATGGCCGCCGTCGTGGCCGCGCTCCCGGAGGCGAAGGCCAGCGCCGCGACGCCGCCTTCGAGCGCGGCGAGCCGCTGCTCCAGCACGTCCTGCGTGGGGTTGTTGATCCGGGTGTAGATGTTGCCGGGCTCGGCGAGGCTGAAGAGATCGGCGCCGTGCTGGCTGTCGCGGAACACGTACGAGGTGGTCTGGTAGATCGGGGTCGCCCGCGCGCCGGTGGCGGTGTCCGGCGCCGCACCCGCGTGGATCTGCTTGGTCTCGAACGACCATCCGTCCGCGCTCATCGCGATTCTCCTAGCGGTTCAAGGGTTTCGGCTGTTGTCACCGAAGCTAGCTCCGCCGAACGGAGCACCCAACTACTCTCAGGAGGTGGGATTCTTTTCCTGAAGTGCGAACCGGTTGCCCTCCGAGTCGGTGAACATCGCCCACCAGCCCCACGGCTGCTTCTCCGGCCGCGCCGGGAATTCGACGCCCTTCGCCGAAAGCTCCTCGTACGTCTTTTCGATGTCGTCGGCGTAGAAGAAGAAATTGCCCGTCGGGAGTTCGTCCCGCACTGCGAACCGCTTGAGGTCCTCCGGCGCGGTGCTCAGGACGAGCGCCGTCGCGCCATCGGCCGAAGTCACCTCGACCCACCGGTTCCCCTTGTCGTCGTAGGGCACATCGGTGGTGATCTCGAACCCGACGACCTCGGACCAGAACCGCTTCGCCCGTTCCTGGTCGGTCACCCCGACGACGATCTTGTGCACGCCCTGAATCGCCATGCCCGACTCCTTGTATCCATCATGGATATAACGAGATCGGAGTGTATGCTTCCCGGATGGCCGACGGCAACCCGCAGCTCACCCCCGCGGCGTTCCAGACCCTGCTGGCGCTGGCGAAAGGTCGCGCGCACGGCTACGCGATCATGGGTTTCGTCGACGAGGTGAGCGGCGGTACCGCCCAGCTCGGCCCGGGCACGCTGTACCGGACGCTCGCCCGGCTCGTCGCCGACGGCCTGGTCGAAGAGGCCCCGGACGCGAGCGAGGACCAGCCGCACGACTCGCGCCGCCGCTACTACCGGCTGACCCGCGCCGGCCGGGAGGTCGCCGCCCGCGAGGCGGAGTTCCTGAGCAGGCTCGTCGCCGTGGCCGGACAGGCCGGGCTGTTGAAGCGGGCGGAGTCGGCGTGAGCCGGGCGCTCGGTTTGACGCCGCATCTGTTCGTCAAGGACGTCGACGCGTCGCTTTCCTTCTACGCAAAGGCGTTCGGCGCCGTGGAGCTGTTCCGCAACGTACTGCCGAACGGCGTCGTGCTGTTCGTGGAGCTAGCCGTCGGAGATGCGCGGTTGCTGGTGAGCCAGGAGATCCCTCAGCTGGACGCGCTCGCGCCGTCGACCCTCGGCGGCACGCCGATGCTCCTGACCTTGGAGACCGAGGACCCCGACGACCTCGTGCGGCGCGCGGTGTTCGCGGGCGCACGGGTGGAGGCGCCGGTCGAGGAGATGTTCTTCGGCGAGCGTTACGGCCGCATCGTCGATCCCGACGGGCACCGATGGGCGCTGACGACCAAACGAGAGCGGTTCACGCCCGAAGACATCGACGCGAGGACGCCACGCGAGGTCTGACGTGTGCCGGGGTCCCACCTGCTGGACAATCGCCCCATGGTTTCCGTGCGGAGCGTGGTCGATCGAGTCGGTCCGACGCTGTTGCACGCCCTCCAGGTCCCCGAAGAGTCCCCGGCCGTCGGTGACGTCGTCATCGCCGAACCCGGCAACACCCTCGCCGCGGGCGACCTCGTTCTCGGCGTCGCGATCACCGAGACGTCGGACGCGGCCGAGCTCGTCAAGGTCAGCGCGTCGAAAGGTGCCGCCGCGGTCCTGCTGAAGCCGCCGCTCGCGGCGAAACCCTCGGTGAAGCGGGCGGCGAAATCGGCGGACATCGCGTTGATCGAGGTGCGCTCGGCGACGTCGTGGGCCCAGCTCGTCTGGCTGCTCAGGACGGTCCTCGACGCTCTCGCCGACGAGTCGGACGCGCTGGAGGACGGCGGCGGCCCCGGTTCCGGCGACCTGTTCCGGCTCGCGGACGCCGTCGCTTCGGTGGTCGACGCGCCCGTGACCATCGAGGACACCAACTCACGGGTGCTCGCGTACTCGGCCCGGCAGGATCTGACCGACTCGGCGCGCGTGTCCACGATCATGGGCCGCCGCATCCCCGACGACGTACTCGCGCGGTTCCGGTCGCGAGGGGTGTTCCGCGAGCTATCCCGTGGGCGGCAGACGATCTTCGTGCCCGCGCAACGCGACGGCACGCTTCCCCGGCTCATCGTGCCGATCCGGATGGGCGGCGAACTGCTGGGGTCGATGTGGGCGGTCGTCGCGGGCCCGGTCTCCGACGAACGCGCGGCCGCGTTCGCCGACGCGGCGCCCGTCGTCGCGCTGCACCTGCTGCGCCGCCGCGCGCACACCGATTCACAACGCCGGGTCTCGGCCGAACTCCTGCGCGCGGTACTCGAAGGGAACGCCAGCCCGCGCAAGGCGATCGCGGAACTCGACCTGTCCGAAGAACCGCACCGCGTCGTGGTCGTCGAGGTCGCCGGCGGCGACGGCCGCGACGACGAGGGCCTGCGGCTCGCCCTCCTCGAACGGATCTCGCAGGGCGTCGGCAGGCGGCCGGTGGCCACGGAACTCGGCGGCATGCTCTACGCGGTCGTCCCGGACGGCGACGGCTGGGCCGAACTCCGGACCGCGCTCGAAGCCCTGCCGTCGTCGAGGAAGGGCGGGACACCACGGGCCGCGGCGGGATCGGCCTGCGAAATCGGCGAGCTCGCGAGGTCGCGCGTCCAGGCCGACGAGGCCCTGGGGCTGCTTCGCGCGAAGCTCGTCCCCGGCCGCGTCGTGGTCTTCGACGAGGCGTGGACGGCCCTTTCGCTGCACCGCGGAGCGACGGCGGCGAGCAGCGCGAAGGTCGCCGAGCTCGGCCCGCTCGGCCTGTTGCGCGCGCACGACGAAGCCCACGAGAGCGGCTACGTCGACACGTTGTACCAATGGCTGCGGCATCCCGGAGACCCGCGCGCGGCCGCGAAGGAACTCCGGATCCATCCCAACACCCTGCGGTACCGGATGCGGCGGCTGCTCGACCTCGTCCCGCTGGATCTCGACGATCCCGACGTCCGGCTGGCGCTGATCACACAACTCGTTTCACTGCGCTGGAGTTGAGTCCACTACAAACCGCTCGATACCGAACACTTTGTAGTGCGACAAAACCGTCCGCAGACGTCAGGAAAGGGTCTTTCAAGACGTTTTACGTCCTGAAAGACCCTTTCCTGACATCCGACGGTTCAGTGCGCGCTGGCGCGATATCCGTCCTCAATGGTCTGCCGTACCGCGGCGAGCAGATCGGCACCGGGGTAAAGCGGCAAAAGAACACCGGGGCCACCGTCGACCCGCAACGCGGCTTCGTAGCCGTGCCCCGGGGTTTCGACCAGGCCCACGACGACATCGGCCGGATTGCCTTCGGTATCGACGGTGCGGACACGCCGCTCCCGCCGCCAATCCTGATTTGTCATGCGGAACAGAATGGCAGCTTACCGGCCAGTAAGATCAACATCTTGACTCGATCGTGCTGCATTTACCGTTTCGCAGGTTGCACGGCCGCGCCCACCCCCAGCGAACGCGGCCGTGCTTCACACCCGATAACCGAGGTCTTCGGCGACGAATCGCTTCGGCACCATCCGGATCCAGACGGTCCCTTTCACCTCGGGATCATCGTGCAGGTACGAACGAAAACGCGCATCCCATTTGTGCTCGTCGGGCCCGAGATACCGGCTCAGCAGCCGCTGTCCACGGGGGACGTCGAAGGGGAGGATCTCCGCTTCGCCGCGCGCGAGCACTTGCCGCACCACACCGGTGCCGACGTCGCACACGTCGACGGTCACCGCGATCGACGGCGAATCGCGGACGAGGCCGGCCAGCCGCGCCCACGGTCCGGTGAGGATCCAGAAAGCCCGCTTCTCCCAGAGGTACCAGGCCGGGCGCACGGTCGGCCCGGCAGCGGCGACCCTGGCCGTGAGCGGACCGGCGAGGAATTCGTCGACGTCGAACATCAGACCTCGAGCAACGTCTTGCCGATCGCGCCACGCGACTGCATGACCGCGTGCGCGTCCGCCGCCCGTTCGAGCGGGAACCGTTGACCGATCACGGGTTCCAGCCGTCCGGCGGCGGCTTCGGCGAGGGCGGACTCGGTGAACGCCCGCATCTCGGCCGGACCGCCGAGACCCTGGATCACCGTGACTCCGCGCGCGGCGGCGTCCTCTTCGGACACCTCCGTCCACGAACCACTCGAAAGCCCGTAGATCAGCATCCGGCCACCGGGCCTGAGCAACCCGAACGACGTTGCCCCGATGTCGCCGCCGACCCCGTCGAACACGACGTCGACCTCGCCCGCCTTCGCCGCCCACTCCGGCTCGCGGTAGTCGACCGCCAGATCGGCGCCGCGTTCCCGGACGTGCCCGGCCTTCTCCGGACCACCCGCCGCACCGACGACCTCGGCGCCAGCGGCCTTGGCGAGCTGCACGACCAGCCCGCCGACCCCGCCCGCCGCGGCCTCCACCAGCACCCGCTCCCCGGGCCGGATACCCGCGGCGGTCACCAGCGCGGTCGCCGTGCGACCGTCGGCGAGGATCGCGACCGCGGCGTCGAGCGCCAGGCCGTCCGGCACCTCGAAGACGGATTCGGCGGCGACCGCGACCCGTTCCGCGTACGCCCCGGAACCGCCGGTCGAGGTGACGACGCGCTTGCCGACCAGGCCGAGGTCGGCCCCGTCCCCGACCGCGCTGATCACGCCGCCGACGCCGTTGCCCGGGATCATCGGCAGCTCGCCGCGAAACGGCCCGCTCCCGCCGGCGCGGAACTGCGTCTCGACGAAGGTGATGTTGGCGAACGCCACCTCGATCAGGACCTGGCCCGCTGCGGGTACCGGATCCGGGGCCTCGCCCGCGACGAGCACTTCGGGCCCGCCGAACTCTTTCAACCACACGGCTCTCATGGGCCCAAGGTGCAAGCTCCAGTTCACTGGAGGTCAAGCGATTGTGCCCGGAAAACCATGATCGGTGTCCAACCTTGTCGCGCGCACACGATGACACCGCCGTCCGGGTGGCTCACCGTGAGTGGCAGCACCTTTGTTCGCAGACCCGCCGCCAGGAGGCATCCCGTGCGTATCGCCGTCCCCCGTGAGATCAAGAAGCACGAATACCGGGTGGCGCTCACCCCGGCGGGCGTGCACGAACTGACCGGGCGCGGCCACGACGTCTTCGTGGAGGCAGGCGCCGGCCTCGGCTCCTCCATCACCGACGAGGAGTACGTCGCCGCGGGCGCGAAGATCCTCGCGACGGCGGAGGAGACCTGGTCCGAGGGCGAACTCGTGCTCAAGGTCAAGGAGCCGATCGCCGAGGAGTACCCGCGGCTGCGCGCCGACCAGGTGCTGTTCACCTACCTGCACATCGCCGCGGACCGTCCGCTGACCGACGCGCTGCTGGCCGCGGGCACGACCGCGATCGCGTACGAGACGGTCCAGACCCCGAACCGCGCGCTGCCGCTGCTCGCGCCGATGTCCGAGGTCGCCGGACGACTGGCGCCGCAGGTGGGCGCGTACTCCCTGATGAAGCCGAGCGGTGGCCGCGGCGTGCTGCCCGGCGGCATCCCCGGCGTCCACCCGGCGCGCGTGGTCGTGATCGGCGGCGGTGTCGCCGGCCTCAACGCGGCGCGGGTCGCGCTCGGCCTCGGCTCCGACGTCGAGATCCTCGACACCAACGTCGACCGCCTCCGCCAGATCGACAACGACTTCGGCGGCCGCATCCGCACGGTGACCTCCAACGCGCTGTCGGTCGAGCAGTCCGTGCTGGAGGCCGACATGGTCATCGGCGCGGTGCTCGTGCCCGGCGCGAAGGCGCCGAAGCTGGTCTCGAACGAACTCGTCTCGCGGATGCGCCCGGGCAGTGTGCTGGTGGACATCGCGATCGACCAGGGCGGCTGCTTCGCCGACTCGCGGCCGACCACACACGACGAACCGACCTACACGGTCCACGAGTCGGTGTTCTACTGCGTCGCGAACATGCCGGGCGCGGTGCCCCGGACGTCGACCTACGGGCTGACCAACGTGACACTGCCGTACGCCGTCCAGCTGGCGGAGCACGGCTGGCACAAGGCGCTGCAGGCCGACGCTTCGCTGGCGAAGGGCCTCAACACGCACGCGGGCGCCCTCACGAACGCCCCCGTCGCCGCCGCGCACGGCCTGCCCGCCACGGAGCTGGCCGACGTCCTGGCCTGACCCTCGAGCCACTCTCCCACGCGGGGGACCTTTGCCACCCCGGTGCGCAAAGGTCCCTCGCTCCTTTTTGCGCCTTTCCGGCCTCCGGATCCCCGCCTCGCGGCACACTGTCCCGCGGGGAGGTACTCGATGGAATTCGAGGTTCTGGGGCCGATCCGCGTCCGTACCGTCACGGTCACCGGACGTATGCAGAGGATCCTGCTGGGGACGCTGCTCGCGAACGCCAACCGCGACGTCCCGGCGAGTGCTCTCGTCGACGTGTTGTGGCCGGGGGAAACCGACGACTCCGCGTCGAAGCTGTACCTGCACGTCCACAAGCTGAGGCGGCTGCTCGGCGAGCCGGATCGGCTGACGAGCGGAGTGGGCGGCTATCGCCTGCGTGTGCTGCCTGGGGAGCTCGACGCCGAGCGGTTCGAGTCGCTGGTGGACGAAGCCGCCGCGAGCGATCCGCGGCGGTGCGCCGAATTGTCACGTGAAGCGCTCGGCCTGTGGCGCGGTGAGCCGTACGACGGCCTCGACTCGCCGGAGCTGGCCGATCAGGCACGGCGGCTCACCGAGCGACGGCTGGCCGCGATCGAGACGCTGTGCCAGGCCGAGCTCGCCGAAGGCAAGCACGCGTCCCTGGTGGACGAGCTGACCGAACTGGTACGCCGTCACCCGTTCCGGGAACGCCTGCACGAATTGCTGATGATCTCGCTGTACCGGGCAGGGCGGCGCACTGCGGCCTTGGCCGTCTACCGCGCGGCACGACGGCTGTTCGTCGAAGAACTCGGGATCGAGCCGGGCCCGGAGCTTCGCGAGGCCGAACGGCGGATCCTCGACGGGCAACCGATCGAACCGACGGGCGTGCCGGCACCGGCGGTCGTACCGTCGGAATTGCCCCGCACCGTACGGAACTTCGTCGGCAGAACGGCGGAACTGTCCGAATTGGACGATCAGTTCGCGCTGTCCGGCCGGGACTCGGCGCCAGTGTGCGTCGTGGTCGGCACGGCAGGCGTCGGCAAGACCGCGACGGTGGTCCGCTGGGGCAACCGGGTCCGCTCCCGGTTCCCCGACGGCCAGCTGTACGTCGATCTCCGGGGTTACGGGCCGGAGCAACCACCCTCGGCCGCGAACGTGCTCGAAGGGTTCCTCCAGGCACTGGGTGTCGAAGGCCCGGCGATCCCCCTCGATCTCGCGGCGCGCGCGGCCCGGTTCCGGTCGCTGGCCGCCCGCCGCCGTCTGCTCGTCGTGCTCGACAACGCGCGTACCTGCGAGCAGGTCCGGCCCTTGCTGCCGATGAGTTCGTCCTGCCACGTCGTCGTGACGAGCCGGGATTCACTCGCCGGGCTGGTGGCCCGCGACGGCGCGAACCGGATCGTCCTGCGACGGCTCCCGCCTTCCGACGCGCGGGAGTTGTTCCGCGGGCTCGCGGGCGACCGGACAGACGACGCCGCGGACGCGATCGACCGGGTGGTGCGGCAGTGCGTCCGGCTGCCGCTCGCCCTGCGGGTCGCCGCGGAGATCTTCCGGGCCCGCGACAACATCAGCGTCGCCGACCTCGCCGCCGAACTGGCGGACGAGCATCGGCGCCTCGACCTGATGGACGCCGACGGCGACGCCCATACCGCGATCCGCTCGGTGTTCTCCCGCTCCTTCCATCACCTGCCGCCGTCGTCCGCGCGGCTCTTCGTCCTGTGGGGCCTCCATCCCGGGCACGACCTCACGGCTCCCGCGTTCGCCGCGCTCTCCGGCGAAGACCTGCGTGTCACCCGGCGTGCCCTCGACGCGCTCACCCGATCGCACCTTGTCGAGGAGGGCTTCGCCGGGCGGTACCGGACACACGACCTGCTCCGCGCCTACGCACGGGAACTCGCGGACCAGGTCGAGCCCGCTTGCCGCGAGGCGGCGACGCGGCGCCTGTTCGTGTGGTTCCTGCGCACGGTGATCGCGGCACGAGCACTCGTCGACCCGAAGGCCCGCGTGATCGACTTGGACGGCGTGGAGGAGACGAGGACCGAAACACCGTTCCACACCCGCGAAGACGCGCTCACCTGGTTCGCCGCCGAGCGCGCGAACCTGGTGACCGTGGTGCGGACCGCGGCGGAACAGGGCGCCGAGGACGTCGCCTGCCTGCTGGCCGCCGCGCTGATGCGGTTGTTCTACCTGACCAAACACTGGGACGACTGGCTGGCCACCCACGAGATCGCGGTGACCGCCGCCCGACGGTCCGGCAGGCGCGTCGACGAGGCCTATCTGCTGCTCGGGCTCGGGATCGCCCACGACGACGTCGGCGGTTTCGAGAAGGCGATCGAGTACTTCCGCACCACGGCGGAGGTGTTCCGCGAGCTCGGCAACCAGCACGGGCAGGCGTGGACGTCGAACAACCTCGGCGTGACGCAGGACAGTATGGGCCGCTTCACCGAGGCGGCGAGGAGTTACACGGCCGCGCTCGAGATGTTCCGGGCGGACGGCGACGTCCACGGCGAGGGCATCGCGCTGAACAACCTCGGCGATCTGCGCCGTCAGCAGGGCCAGTTCGACGACTCCCTGCGTCATCTGCGGGAGGCCGTCGAACTGCAGCGGAGCAGCGGCGATCGCACGTCGCTGCGGTTCACCCTGCGCACGCTGGGTGACCTGCACCGGGACATGGGGCTGGGAGAGCAGGCGAGCGAGGAGTACCGGGACGCGCTCGCGATCACCCGCGAACTGGACGACCGGTGGGGCTCGGCCCGGCTGCTCGTCCAGCTCGCCGACCTCTCGGCGGCGGACGGACGCGATACCGAGGCGCGGGACCATCTCCACGAGGCACTCGGGCTGTGCACGGCCACCGGTGACCCGATCGCCGAGAAGATCCGGGCCCGCCTCGGCGCATGAGAGTCACGCGCGCCGAGGCGGTCGGTTCAGGCCGGGATTTCTTCGAGCCCGGCGGGCTCGTCCGCCGGTTCGTCCTCGGCCGCTTCCGGTTCGTCCTCGGCCGGATCCGGTGGCGAGACGACCCCTCCTTGCGACTCACCCATCCCGGCTTTACCCGGCAACTTCTTTTCCTCCGGCGGGTGTTCGGGCGCCGGTTCGATAACCCATTTCTTGGGGTCGCTCACTTCCTCCGGCAACGTTCCCGGCGAGGGGAAGCTGAGCGCGGAGATCTCGATGGCCTTCACGTTGGCCGCGAACTCGCCCATCCTCTCGAGGGCGCTTTCGATGAGATCGGCGTAGCTGGTGGCCAGCGCGTTGATCGCGGAGACCACCTCGCTCGGATCGAGAAGGGTGGCGCAGCCGGCGGCCGCCTTCGTGATGAACCCGATGGCCATCCCCCAGGTCTGGTACACGAGAGTGATCGCATCGGAGAGCAGCTCGGCCACTTCCCCCAGTTTCCCGGCCGTCAGGTCGCACTGCTGAACGATCCGATCGGTGTGGGTCTTGAACGCGTCGAACGCGCCTCCCTGCCAGTACGAGTCCAGCGAACCCAGTTTCGAGTTCAGTTGGCCCGCCACCGTGCTCGATATCGGCTGCGCTTCAGCCCATTGAGTGGCGCGCGCCGCGGGGATCGCGGGGTCGCCGAGGATCTTGCGGATTTCGTCGAGAATCATCTTCACCCCGGCGGAGACCGAGCCTGCGGGAATGACGAAGACGTCCAAGAACTCCGCGGCGTCCAGCACGGTCGCCGCGTCGCCTTCCGGGTACGGCGCCGGTTCAGTCATCGTCACTCCCCAGGTAGCCGAACTGCTCGTAGTATTCGGCGTCTTGTGCGGCGTAGGTGTTGGCGACGGTGACGAGTGCGGCCTCGGTGTCGTCGAAGCTCTTGACCGCCTCGCCGAGTTTCTCGACGACGAGCGTGCACGCCGCGTTGTACGCCTCGACGTATCCCACGTTGGTGGCGAGCAGACCGAGGTCACCCGGTTGCATCGTCAGTCCGCCGACCGTGTCCTTGAGCGTGGTCCACGAATCGGCCGCGGCCCGGAACTCCGTCGCCATGTCCGCGAGCGACTCCGGGACGACCTCGTAGCCGGTCCCCTCCGCCATCAGTGCTTCCTCCGTTCGATTCGCCGGGTCCTGGCGGCCTGCTCGGCCCGCTCGATCGCCGCGAGGAGGTGGCCGCCGAGCGCGGCCGGGTTCATCGCGCGCAGTGCCCGCTCGTCGAGTTCGACGGCGACCAGGTCACCGGCCTCGTCGACATGGACCCTGCCGAGACCGGCGTCGATGTCCGCACCGGCGAAGTGTTCTTCTCGACGGGAAGCGGGCCGCCTGTCGTCTTCGTCGTCGTCGAGGTCGTGAAGCCGCAGCAAGCCGTTCATCGGACGCTCGCCTGGAACAGCCGCCGGTATTCGGCGCGGGCCTCGCCACGCGCCTGCCCGACCGCCTCGACGATGTACGCGCCGAGTTCGCCGCCGCGGCTGCGGGCCACGGCGGCCCGGTCGATGTGGATCCCGACGAGCCGCGCCCGATGGTCCACCTCCGCACGCACGAGTCCCCCACGCGCCGAAGCCGTGTAGTGCCGCCCCGCCAGTTCCCGCTCAGCCTGCCCGAAGGCGGCCTTGTTCCTCGCGAGGAACTCCCCGAACTCTCTGATCTTCCGTACCGGATCGGTGTCCACCGGTCGCTCTCCCCTCGTCACCTGAATGACGACAGGATGCGACCCCCACCTTTCCCGGACCTTTCCCCACGGCCACGGCGCTCCGCACCGCAGGCCACTCACCAGCCAACCGCCGCCGGACGCACCGTGGGGGTCCGGGGGGCTCGGCCCCCCGGGTGATACGACGAAGCCCCACCTTCGGGAAGACGCACCAGCGTCGACCGAAGTGGGGCAAAGGGGCTGAGGGCGGCCCGCTCGACCAGCCTGGGGGTCACTGGGAGCGGGCCGCCTCCTTCATCGTAGGTAATAAGTCGCCGTCGCGCTGCATGGGGTTGCCATGTCTTCCGAATTATTTCCTCACGGGGCGCCGTCGTTGTCGGTGAATTTCCGCGCTCCTAGGCACATATCCGGTAGTCAGCGACCATTCGGCCCAGTGTCGGCTGCGCCGGAGGACGGAGTCGGCACCGCACGGAACGTGACGAAGGTCGCTTTCGCTGGATTGACCCCTTCCGCGAGTGCGGACCCACCCCGTGAGGCAGGATGTCGCGTGATCGGCCTTCGTCAACAAAAGGGGACGGTATGCACGACGGCAGTGGCCGCATCGCGGTGCAGAATTTGAGCAAGCAGTTCGGTGCGGTCAACGCGGTCCAGAATCTGAGCTTCACGGTGGAGCCCGGCTCGGTGACCGGCTTCCTCGGCCCGAACGGTGCCGGGAAGACGACGACGCTCCGGATGCTGCTCGGGCTGGTGACGCCCACGAACGGCACGGCGACCATCAACGGGCGCCCGCACGACCAGCTGGGGAATCCGGCGCGGGTCGTCGGTTCGGTGCTGGAGAACGAGGGCTTCCACCCGGGGCGTACCGCGCGTAATCACCTGCGCGTGTACTCGGCGGCGATCGGGATGCCGGATCAGCGGGTAGACGAGGTGCTGGGGCTGGTCGGCCTTTCGTCGGCCGCGGACCGCAAGGCGGGCGGGTTCTCGCTCGGTATGCGGCAGCGGCTGGCGCTGGCGACGGCGTTGCTGGGGAACCCACAGGTGCTGGTGCTGGACGAGCCGACGAACGGTCTCGACCCCGAGGGCATCCTGTGGCTGCGGAACTTCCTGCGCGCGTATGCGCGTGAGGGGCGCACGGTGCTGGTCTCGAGCCACCTTCTGAACGAGGTGGAGCAGACGATCGACCAGGTCGTGATCATCAGCCAGGGCATGACCAGGTACAACGGCTCGCTGGACCAGTTGCGCAAGAGCAACCAGTCCCGGGTGCTGGTGCAGTCGGCCGACGCGAGCGGCCTCGTCGCCGCGTTGCAGGAGGCGGGCATCACGCAGGTCTCGCCGATGCCGGACGGCCGTGTCGCGGTGTCGGGTGCGACGGTGCAGCAGATCGGCGACATCTCCGCCAAAGCTAGTATCGCGGTCTACGGCATGCAGGAGGAGACCGCGGATCTGGAGCGGATGTTCTTCCAGCTGACGCAGGGCCAGTACGCCGCGCCGCCGCCCGGTTTCCAGCAGGGCCCGCCCCCTGGCTACCAGGGTCCGCCTCCGGGTTACCAGGGCCCGCCGCCCGGATATCAGGGGCCTCCTCCCGGCTACGCGCCGCAGAACACGCCGCCGCCCGGTTTCGCGCCGCCGCAGCAGTTCCAGCAGCAGGGTCAGCCGCCGCAACAGCAGCAGTACCAGCAGGCGCCGCCTCAGCAGCAGGCGCAGCAGCAGGGCCAGAACGAGGGCTGGGGAGGCCAGGGCTGATGGGCAACCTGATCAAGGCGGAGTTCCGCAAGACGCTCACGCTCAAGGCGTGGTGGGCGCTGATGATCCCCGCGGTGGTCTTCGCTTTCGCGTTCGCCCTGTTCTGGGGCATGATCACCAACGATTTCAGTGACTTCCTCGGCCGTTCCGACACCCGTGAGCTGACCGAGGCGCTCGGCATCTCGACCGGCGAACTGCCCGTCGGCCTGCTCGCGCTCGGGCACGGCATCAACATCGGCACGATGATCCCGATCATCTTCGGTGTCTTCGCCCTCGCCGGCGAGTACACGAAGAAGACGATCACCACGACGTTCCTCACCGCACCGAACCGGGTTTCGGCGTTGAGCGCGAAGATGATCACCTACATCGCCTGGGGCGCGATCTACGGCGTGATCATCGTGGGTGCGGCGAGCCTCGGCACCGTGATCACGGTCGACAGCGCACGCCTGCCGACGGCGGGCCAGTGGCTCGGCGTGCTCGGGGCGGGTGTCCTCGCGACGATCCTGGCGACGCTGTTCGGCATCGGGGTCGGCGCGGTCTGGCGCAGCGTCGTCGGCAGCATCATCACGCTGACCATCTGGATGCTCGTGGTCGAGAACGTCCTCGTGTTCGTCATGTTCGGCGCCGCCGACATCACCTGGCTGGGCGGCGTCCTGCCGAACGGCACGGTCAACGGCATCGTGGGCGCCATCGGCGCGGAGGCGTTCGGCGCCGCCGGCGTGAAGGTCCCCGGCCTGCAGGACGAGACGGCGTGGGCACTGCAGTACGCGGCGGGCGCTCCCGGCGCGTTCTCGTGGTGGGCCTCGGCGCTCATCTTCTTCGGCTGGACGATGGCGTTCTTCCTCGCCGGCTGGGCCGTGAACCAGAAGAAGGACATCACGTAAGTCACTGTCCACAAGCGCCATGAAAGGTCCTTTCCTTGCAAATTTTGCAAGGAAAGGACCTTTCATGGCGTTCGGCCCTGCGCGAACCGGCCGGTCCTGTCGGTGGGGCCGCATAGGCTTGCGGGGTGACTACTGCTCCACCTCGTCCGCGTCAAGCGAGCCCGGCACGTGAGACGGCCCCGGCACCCACCGGAGGCTGGATCCGCCGCCTGGCCGCTTCGTGCTGGAAACATCCTTGGCTCGTCGTGCTTTCGCTGGGTGCGGCCATCATCGGCGTCGGGTTGCAGGCCGCCGGTCCGCTGCTGATCCGCGAGGCTCTCGACGACGCCGTCGCGGGCGACACCTCCCGTCTCGGCCTGCTCGCCGCCGTGATGGCGGTACTGCAGGTGCTGACCTTCGGCAACGCCTTCGCCCGCCGGTACGTCGGCGGGCGGCTGGCCCTCGACGTCCAGCACGATCTGCGCCGCCAGGTGTTCAACGCGGTCTCCCGGCTCGACGGCGGCAAGCAGGACGCGCTGCGCACCGGCCAGGTCGCCTCCCGCGCGATCTCGGATCTGCAGCTGGTCACGTCGGTCCTGATGCAGGTGCCGCTTTCGGCGGGATCGGTGATCTTCGCGCTCCTGTCGCTCGGCGCGATGCTGTGGATGTCGCCGACGCTGACCCTGATCGCGATGGTGGTCGCGCCCGCGATCGCGATCATCATGGCGGTGAGCCGGAAACGGCTCTTCCCCGCGACCTGGGCGGCCCAGCAGCGCGCGGCCGACGTCGCGCAGCAGGTCGAGGAAACCGTCACGGGCGTACGCGTTGTGAAGGGCTTCGGTCAGGAAACGCGCGAAGTCGCGAAGCTTGAGAAGACGGCGAAGAAGCTCTTCGCGGAACGCATGCGCTCGGCGCGGCTCTCGTCCTTGCCGACGGCCACGACGGCGGCGCTGCCCGCGGCCGGTCAGGTCGCGGTGCTGGCCGTCGGCGGCGTCCTCGCCCTGAAAGGCGAGGTCAGCCTCGGCACCTTCCTGGCGTTCGCCACCTATCTGTCCATCCTGATCGGCCCGGCACGGATGATCTCGAGCCTCGTCGTGCAGGCCCAGCTGACCAGGGCCGGGGCGGAACGGGTCAACGAACTGATCGACGCGCAGCCGGACGTCGTGGACAGCCCGGACGCGCGGCCACTGCCCGAAGGCCCGCTCGGTGTCCGCCTGGAGGACGTCTCCTTCGGCTACACGCGGTCGGATCCCGTGCTCGACGGTCTCACCCTGGAGGCCCGGCCGGGCGAAACACTCGCGCTCGTCGGCACCGCCGGTTCGGGCAAATCGACGATCTCCTTGCTGCTGCCCCGGTTCTACGACGTGCACAGCGGTTCGGTCCAGGTCGGCGACCTCGATGTCCGCGACGTCCGGCAGCACGACCTGCGCAGTGTGATCGGCGTGGTCTTCGAGGAGGCGTTCCTCTTCTCCTCGTCGGTGCGCGACAACATCGCCTACGGCAGGCCGGACGCGAGCGACGAGGAGATCCGCGCGGCCGCGCGGGCGGCGGAGGCGGACGAGTTCATCCAGCGCCTCCCGGACGGATACGACACGCTCGTCGGCGAGCGCGGCCTCACGCTTTCGGGAGGTCAGCGGCAGCGGCTCGGCCTCGCCAGGGCGCTGATGACCGATCCGCGCGTGCTGGTCCTCGACGACGCGACGTCCGCCATCGACACGGTCACCGAGGCGGCGATCCACGACACGCTGCGTTCGGTCACCGCGAGCCGCACGACCCTGCTGATCGCGCACCGCCGCTCCACCCTCGCTCTCGCCGACCGGATCGCTGTGCTGGACAAGGGCCGCGTCGTCGACGTCGGCACCGAGGAGGAACTGCTGGCGCGCTGCCCGCTGTTCCGCGAACTCGTCGCGGGGCCGGGTGACGACGTCGAGGAACCGCACCGCTGCGAGGGCCTCGACTGCGGTCCCTCGGGAATCACCCCCGCCCTGTGGCCGGAGCAGGACAAGTCCGACGAACTGGCGGGCGAACGCAAGGGCACCGGCGGCGAATGGGACGTCGACCTGCCACCGAGCGGGGAACTCCTCGAAGGCGTCCGGAAACTGCCGCCGGCCACGGACGTCCCACGGCTGCCGGGCACCGACGTCACCGCGCCCGAACCGAAGTTCCGTCTCGGCCGCCTGCTGAAACCGGTGCGCGGCCCGCTCGCCGTGGTGATCGGGCTGGTCGCGGCGGACGCGATGGCCACCATCGCGATGCCCGCGCTGTACCAGTACGGCATCGACAGCGGGGTACGCGCCGGAGCGGAGGCGGTGATCTGGCTCGCCGCCGGAATCGGCGCTTTGGTGATCCTCACGGACTGGCTGGTGGTCTACCTCCAGACCAGGATGACGGCGCGAGTCGGCGAGACGGTGCTGTATTCGCTGCGCGTCCGCAGTTACGCCCATCTGCAACGGCTCGGGCTCGACTTCTACGAACACGAACTGTCCGGGAAGATCATGACCCGGATGACGACCGACGTCGACGCTCTCTCGACGTTCCTGCAGACCGGTGTCGCGCAGGCCGTGGTGAGCGCGCTGACCTTGGTCGGGATCGCGGCGGCGCTGATGATCACCGATATCGGGCTGGCGGCGTACGCGCTCGCGGTGCTGCCGATCCTCGTCGTGGCGACGGTGATCTTCCGCCGGGCGTCGTCCAAGGCGTACACCGAAGCCCGGGAACGGGTGAGCGTCGTCAACGCGGACATGCAGGAGAACGTGAACGGGCTGCGGGTCGCGCAGGCGTACACCCGCGAGGAGCGGACGGCGGAGAAGTTCGCGTCCCGCAGCGACGAGTACCGTCGTTCGAGGCTTCGCGCCCAACGCTACGTCGCGACGTACTTCCCTTTCGCGGCAATGCTTTCCGGATTGGCCGAGGTCGTCGTGCTGATCGTCGGCGCGAACCGGGTCGCGGCGGGCACGCTGTCGGCCGGTGTGCTGGTGGCGTTCCTGTTGTACCTCGGCCAGTTCTTCTCACCGATTCAGCAACTGTCCTCGGTCTTCGACGGCTATCAGCAGGCGCGAGTCGGCCTGACTCGCATCGGCGATCTCCTGCGCACGCCGACGTCCGTTCCGGCGGCGGAAAACCCGGTCCCGGTCCCGGAGCGGCTACGGGGCGAGGTCTCCTTCAAGGACGTCGATTTCGCTTACACCGCAACGGATGAACCCGCGCTGAAACAGTTGACGCTGGAGGTCGCCGCCGGGGAAACCGTCGCTTTGGTCGGCGCGACGGGCGCCGGCAAGTCGACAGCGGTGAAGCTCGTCGCGCGCTTCTACGACGCGACAGGCGGTGTGGTCCGGATCGACGGAACCGACATCCGCGAGTACGACCTGGGCGCCCTGCGCACGCGGATGGGCGTGGTACCGCAGGAAGCGCATCTGTTCTCGGGGACCGTCGCGGACAATGTGCGCTACGGCAGGCCTTCCGCGACGGACGCGGAGGTCGAGGAAGCGGTCCGGTCCGTCGGCGCGCTCGACGGTGTCGCCGCGCTCCCCGCCGGTTTCCACCAGCCCGTCGGTGAACGCGGACGGTCGCTTTCGGCCGGGCAGCGGCAACTCGTCGCCCTCGCCCGCGCCGAACTCGTGGACCCGGACGTCCTCCTGCTCGACGAGGCGACCGCGGCCCTCGACCCGTCCACCGAAGCCGCCGTCCTGCGCGCGACGGAACAACTCGCTCGCCGCCGCACGACCTTCGTGGTCGCGCACCGCCTCGCCACCGCCGCCAAAGCGGACCGGATCGTGGTGCTGGACCACGGCCGGATCATCGAACAGGGCACCCACGCGGAACTGGTCGCCGCGGATGGCCACTACGCCCGCCTTTGGTCCTTGGGCTGACTCGGGCCTCGTGAGTGGTATGGCGTCTCAGGTACGTACTGCCGGGTTTCCCGTGACTGAACGGACGACACACGTGCTTAGAGAGACGACATGCGTGATCCGGCGGACGACTCGTGGCGGAACCCCGGCCGCGCGTCGTGTCGTCCATCCAGTCACGCGTGCTCGCCGGTACTGGACCCTTGAGTGGTAAGGATGGTCAGCGCGGACCGGCATTTGCTCCGATTTTCCGGCCTTGATCAAGTCGGTCGAGGGGGGAGGAGTTGGGACGTTGAACGTCCCAAATCCTCCCCTCTCGCCTTCATCACTGTTCCGGGTGCGAGCCGGTTTCAGCGGCAGGCGAATACAGGTCCACCAGAACCGTCTTCACCACTCACGACGCCCGCCGCCGCTCACCAGGAACGCGACTCCGGCGGAGGCGTTGCGAAAGCCACTTTCGCAACCTTCAACGTTGCGAAAGTGGCTTTCGCAACCCCCACTTTTCGCCAGACCGCACCGGGCCGAGGTAGTCGCCCCCCCCGATCACGTCGCGCCAGCCCTCTCACCCAGCCGACAGATCCAGCTGGAACTGCGCCCCTGGAGCCGACGGCTCCCACCCCCGCACGAGCGCCAGCTGGATCGCGCGTTCGACGTCCGAAGGCAGCACGGCCTTCGACGGCACCCCCATGTAGTTCAACGGATGCGCGTGATCCGTCCGGACCACCAGCACCGCGCCCCGCACCCCCTCCAATTCCACCCCGTACGAAAGGAAGTACCCGCCGTCCTGTGCATAGGTGGGCTTCCGCCGGACGATCCACCGGTAAGCGATGTCGTCGACCACGATCCGTCGCGACCCCCTGCGCAGCAATGCCATGAAGCCAGCATGACTCCACGGACAAGGGAATTTCGGTCGCGCGTGAACCCCCGCACCTGGCACCCTCACGACAAATGAACGAAGAGATCCCGGCGCGGCAGATCCGTGCCGTGCACACCGAAACCACGGTCCGCGTCTATCAGGCGTACTCGCCTGCCATCGCCGACGCCGCAGTGAAGGCGGGCACGTTCGTGCCGCCGTTCAAACGCGAACGCATGACCTGGATCAAGCCGTCCTTCCTCTGGATGGCGTATCGCTGCGGCTGGGCCGCGAAGCCCGGCCAAGAACGCGTACTCGCCCTCGACATCACTCGCGAGGGTTTCGCGTGGGCGCTCGAACACGCGGCGCTAAGCCACTACGACCCCGACGTCCACCCCGATCGGAAGACGTGGCAGGACGAGGTCAAGACCAGCCCGGTCCGCATCCAGTGGGATCCGGAGCGCGGCATCCGGCTCGGCGCACTGAAGCACCGCTCGCTCCAGATGGGGCTGAGCGGCGAGGCCGTCGATCGCTATGTCGACAACTGGATCACGGCGGTCACCGACGTCACCTCGACCATGCGCGAGATCGGCGCCCTGGTCGCGGCGAACCGCATCGAACACGCCGAAGCGCTGCTACCCGCGGAGCGCCCGTACCCCGGCTAGGGCCGCCACTTGAGGCCGCTCATCCCGGCGACCTCGAGGTCCTGAGCCGAAGCCCACCGGACGGTCCCCGGCCGGACGTGCACCCCGGCCGTCACCGCCCAGTCCGGCTCGTCGGGCTCGACGTGCTCCATCTCCTTGAAGTCGGCGAACGTCGGCCAGACCGCCGAGCACGAGTCGCACATCAGCACGACCTTGCCGGACTCGGTGACCAGCGGGCGCACGCGCCCCTCGTCCCAGAACGACGGGCACTCGTCGAGCCACATCGGCTGCCACCACCTCGCGGGCGATCGGCGGCAGGCACGACACCGGCCGCATCGTCCACCCAGCGAAGCCCCCTGACGTGAACTACAGGCTGTCCGGGCACGACCAGCCGGCCAACCTTCACCGACGAAACAGTGACCTGACCTGCACAGACGGTGAAAACGACAGCAAAGGTCCCTTGCTCCCCCGAACGGCCGAGGGCCCGGACGGCACAGGACAGATTTTCGGTCTCTTGATCGAGACAGTGACCCATCACCTAGTGCGCCACGCCTCACACAGGCCAGTTCCATCACACGGCCGCGACCGAGGGGGTTAGCCTGGTAGGCGCATCAGCGGTGTTCAAGATCTCGAGACGGATAGAGGCGAGTCCAAGCCGTGTCCAGCAGCAGCCCTGCGTCACAATTCGGCCCC
This sequence comes from Amycolatopsis sp. WAC 01375, assembly GCF_003947325.1. Taxonomy (NCBI): domain Bacteria; kingdom Bacillati; phylum Actinomycetota; class Actinomycetes; order Pseudonocardiales; family Pseudonocardiaceae; genus Amycolatopsis; species Amycolatopsis sp. WAC 01375. The sequence goes on along the minus strand of NZ_QHHW01000052.1, from coordinate 80,306 downwards.
AACGAGTGGGTCGTCGAGGAAATGTACGACCAGTTCCTCGCCGACCCCAGCTCAGTCGATGCCGCCTGGCACGACTTCTTCGCGGACTTCAAGCCAACGCAGGCCGCGCAGACCAAGGCTGACGACGCGCGTCAGAACTCCGGAGACCCCGGCAACGAAGGCCCTGGCGCCAACGGCCAGGTCACCCACCCGTCGCCCCAGACAGTCCGCAACGCCGAGTCCACCGCGAAGCAGACCGCGCCGAAGAACGCCCCCGCGAAACCCGCACCGAAGACCGAGACGAAGGCCGCCGCGCCCGCGAAGGCCTCAGCGCCTGCGAAGGCGGCGGCGCCCAAGGCGGCCGAGAAGGCCCCGGCCAAGCCCGCCGAGAAGGACGCCGAACCGGAGTCGAAGCAGCTCCGTGGCGCCGCGGCCGCGATCGCGAAGAACATGGACGCCTCGCTGTCCGTGCCGACGGCCACGAGTGTGCGCGCGGTCCCGGCGAAGCTGATGGCCGACAACCGCATCGTCATCAACAACCACCTCAAGCGCACGCGCGGCGGCAAGATCTCCTTCACGCACCTCATCGGGTACGCGATGGTCCGTGCGCTGAAGAACTTCCCGAACATGAACCGGCACTACCAGCTGATCGACGGGAAGCCGTTCGCGATCACGCCGGAGCACGTGAACTTCGGTCTCGCGATCGACATGAAGGGCAAGGAAGGCTCCCGCACGCTCGTCGTGGCCTCCATCAAGGCCACCGAGAACATGACCTTCATGCAGTTCTGGCAGGCCTACGAGGAGATCGTCAAGAAGGCCCGCAACGGCAAGCTGACCGCCGACGACTTCGCCGGCACCACGATCTCGCTGACCAACCCCGGCGGCATCGGCACCAACCACTCGGTGCCGCGCCTGCAGGCGGGCCAGGGCGCGATCATCGGCGTCGGCGCCATGCAGTACCCGGCGCACTTCGAGGGCACCAGCGAGAAGGCCCTCGTCGACCTCGGCGTCTCGAAGATCATGACGCTGACCTCGACGTATGACCACCGCATCATCCAGGGCGCGGAGTCGGGCGAGTTCCTCAAGCGCATCCACGAGCTGCTGCTCGGCGAAGACGGCTTCTACGACGACGTCTTCACCAGCCTGCGCCTGCCCTACGAGCCGATCCGCTGGGTCGCCGACATCCCGGACGGCCCGGTCGACAAGACCGCGCGCGTGATCGAGCTGATCGACGCCTTCCGCATGCGCGGTCACCTGATGGCCGACACCGACCCGCTGAACTACCGGCAGCGCAGCCACGCCGACCTCGACGTCCTCTCCCACGGCCTGACCCTGTGGGACCTGGACCGCGAGTTCCCGGTCGGCGGCTTCGCCGGCCAGGAGCGGATGAAGCTGCGCGACATCCTCGGCGTGCTGCGCAACTCCTACTGCCGCACCGTCGGCATCGAGTACACGCACATCCTCGACCCCGAGGAGCGCCGCTGGATCCAGGATCGCGTCGAGGTCCCGCACGAGAAGCCGGACCCCGCGGTCCAGAAGTACGTGCTCTCGAAGCTGAACGCCGCCGAGGCGTTCGAGACGTTCCTTCAGACCAAGTACGTCGGTCAGAAGCGGTTCTCCCTCGAAGGCGGCGAGACCGCGATCCCGCTGCTCGACACGCTGCTGGACAAGGCGGCCGAGTACGAGCTCGACGAGGTCGTCGTCGGTATGCCGCACCGCGGCCGCCTGAACGTGCTCGCGAATATCGTCGGCAAGCCGATCGCGCAGATCTTCCAGGAGTTCGAGGGCAACCTCGACCCCGGCCAGGCGCACGGCTCCGGTGACGTGAAGTACCACCTCGGCGCCGAGGGCAAGTACTTCCGCATGTTCGGCGACGGCGAGACCAGGGTGTCGCTGACCGCGAACCCGTCACACCTGGAGACCGTCGACCCGGTCCTAGAAGGCATCGTCCGCGCGAAGCAGGACATCCTCGACAAGGGCGGCGAAGGCTTCACCGTCCTCCCTGTGCTGATGCACGGCGACGCCGCTTTCGCCGGCCAGGGTGTCGTGGCCGAGACGCTGAACCTGGCGCTGCTGCGCGGCTACCGCACCGGCGGCACCGTGCACCTCATCATCAACAACCAGGTCGGCTTCACCACCGCGCCGGAGAACTCGCGGTCGAGCCAGTACGCCACCGACGTCGCGAAGATGATCGGCTCGCCGATCTTCCACGTGAACGGCGACGACCCCGAGGCCGCGCACTGGGTGGCCAAGCTGGCCGTCGACTACCGCCAGGCGTTCCACAAGGACGTCGTGATCGATTTGATCTGCTACCGCCGCCGCGGCCACAACGAGGGCGACGACCCCTCGATGACGCAGCCGGCGATGTACGACATCATCGACACGAAGCGTTCGGTCCGGAAGACCTACACCGAATCGCTGATCGGCCGCGGCGACATCTCCGTCGAAGAGGCCGAGGCCGCGTTGCGCGACTTCTCCAGCCAGCTGGAGCACGTGTTCAACGAGGTCCGCGAGCTGGAGAAGCACCCGGCGAAGGCCAGCCCCTCGGTCGAGGAGGAGCAGCAGGTCCCGGCCAAGGTGCCCACCGCGACCACCGCCGAGGTCATCGAGCACATCGGCGACGCGTTCCTCAACGTGCCCGAGGGCTTCACCCCGCACCCGCGGGTCAAGCCGGTCATGGAACGCCGCCACAAGATGTCCCGCGAAGGCGGCATCGACTGGGCGTTCGGCGAGCTGCTCGCCTTCGGTTCGCTGGCCATGGAGGGCCGCCTGGTGCGGCTGTCCGGCCAGGACTCGCGCCGAGGCACCTTCACCCAGCGCCACTCGGTGCTGATCGACCGCAAGACCGGCCAGGAGTACTCGCCGCTGGCCAGCCTGGCCGACGGCCAAGGCCGCGTGATGATCTACGACTCGGCGCTGTCCGAGTACGCGGCGGTCGGCTTCGAGTACGGCTACTCGGTGGCCAACTCCGAAGCGCTGGTCATGTGGGAAGCGCAGTTCGGTGACTTCGTCAACGGCGCGCAGACCGTCATCGACGAGTACATCTCCTCCGGTGAGGCCAAGTGGGGCCAGCTCTCCGACGTCGTGCTGCTGCTGCCGCACGGCCACGAAGGCCAGGGCCCGGACCACACCTCCGGCCGCATCGAGCGTTTCCTCTCGCTGTGCGCGGAAGGCTCGATGACCGTCTCGGTGCCGTCGACCCCGGCGAACTACTTCCACTTGCTCCGCCGTCACGCCCTCGACGGAGTCAACCGGCCGCTGGTGGTCTTCACCCCCAAGTCGATGCTGCGCAACAAGGCGGCGACTTCGCAGGTCGAGGACTTCACCGGCCAGTCGAAGTTCATGTCGGTCATCGACGACGCCGTCGTCGACCCGTCGAAGGTGCGCAAGGTGCTCCTGACCTCGGGCAAGCTCTACTGGGAGCTGGTGGCCGAGCGGACGAAGCGCGAGGCGAACGACATCGCGATCGTGCGGGTCGAGCAGTACTACCCGCTGCCGAAGAAGAAGCTGCTGGCGGCGCTCGAGCGCTACAACGGCGCTCCCGCGGTCTGGGTCCAGGAGGAGCCGGAGAACCAGGGTGCGTGGCCGTTCTTCGGCCTGAACCTGCCGCGGAAGCTCCCGGAGGTGTTCTCCAGCCTGGACGTCGTGTCGCGTCGCCCGATGGCGGCCCCGTCGGCCGGTTCGTCCAAGGTGCACGAGGTCGAGCAGAAGGCGCTGATCGCGCGGGCCTTCGACTGATCGCCTAGAAGTACATGAAGGCCCCCTTCCTTGCGCCAGACGCAAGGAAGGGGGCCTTCATGTACTTCGGGGGAAGCTAGCCGATCGCCTCGGAGGTCGCCTTGGCCAGCTTCAGCGCGTTCTCCTTGCACACCGTCTGGTTGACGGTCGCGGACGCGTCGGGGCCGGTCACGATGATCTCGCCCTCGACGTTGCCCTGGTAGAACTTGATCTGGCACTGGCTCGGCGAGTCGAGCTTGGTGTGCACGGCTTTGGTCGACTTCGCCATGCTGGGGATGAGCACGCCGCCATCGGTCACGGCGTTCTCGACACTCGCCTTCGCCCAGGCCTCACCGGCGCCCGACCCCGGCTCCTTCGACTTCGACAGGTACATCACGACGGTCGCAGAAGGCGCGTTGGGCTCACGCCAGCTGCACGACGAGCGGGTGTAGGTGATGTCGTCGTTCGACGTGCTCGCCGGCTCCTCGCCCTTCGGCGTTTCGAGCGGCGGCAGGTTCCGAATCTTGCTTCCGATCTTCTCGCAACCGGGCATGGAGGTGTACTTGTCCGGCGGACCGGTCTTCTTGGACGACGTCGGCGCCGCGGTCGGCGACGAACCGGAGTCGTCGGACAACAGCAGGAAGGCCGCGACCCCGCCACCGCCGAGCAGCACCACCGCGCCGATGACGAGCCCGACGATGAGTCCGGTGTTCGACTTCTTGGGCGGCGGCCCGTATCCGGGTGGCGGATACCCCGGATATCCCTGCGGCGGATACGGCTGCTGAGGTCCCTGCTGATAGGGCGGTCCGGGCTGCATGCGGAGAGGGTAAAGCCTCGCGAAGGTCCTTAGTGGACGAACGTCGCAACTGGGCGCCGAATCACTCTCCGGATACGTGAAGGCCCCCTTCCCAGCAGGAGGAAGGGGGCCTTCACGTACTCCAGATATGGATCAGACGGTCAGCGACCAGCTGTTGAGCGAGCCGGTGTCGATCCGGTACACGTCCTGCACCTTCAGCTTCCAGGCGCCGTTCGCGGCCTCGGTCGAGACGTTGGCGGTGTAGGTGGTGTTGATGTTGTCGGACGAGTCGTTGCTCGAACCCTTCAGGCGGTACGAGCTGCCGTCCGGCGCGACCAGGTCGATGACGAGGTCACCGACGTAGGTGTGCGTGATGTTCACCGCGACCTTGGTGGTGGCCGAGGCGTTGCGGGCGCAGTTCGCGACGGTGATCGTGCTGGTCACCGCGGCACCGGCGTCGGGGATGGCGACGACGCCGCTGTTGGTCTGCGTGCCACAAGGCGTGGGCTCGGGGCCGGGGCCACCGTCGGTGCCGGTGTAGAGCAGCACGTTCGGCGAACCGGTGCCCGGGTTGGTCACCTTGTCCTTGGTGCCGTTGGCGACCAGCGCGTCACGGACCTGCTTCGGCGTGGCCGTCGGGTTGGCGGAGGCGTACAGGGCCGCCGCGCCGACGACGTGCGGGGTCGCCATCGAGGTACCGCTGATGGTGTTGGTGCCGTTGTTCAGCCACGTCGACGTGATGCCGCTGCCCGGCGCGAAGATGTCGAGGCAGGTGCCGATGTTGGAGAAGCTGGACCGCGCGTCCGTGTTCGTCGTCGAGCCGACGGTGATCGCTTCCGGGGTACGGGCGGGCGAGGTGTTGCAGGCGTTGGCGCCGTTGTCGTTACCGGCCGCGAGACCGTAGGTGATGCCTGCCGCGATCGACCGCTGGACGGCCTGGTCGAGGGTGGTCGACGCGCCGCCGCCGAGGCTCATGTTCGCGACGGCGGGCTTGACGGCGTTCGCGGTCACCCAGTCGACACCGGCGATGACGCCGGCGGTCGTACCGGAACCGGAGCAGTTCAGCACGCGGACGGCGACGAGCTTGACGCCCTTGGCCAGACCGTGCGCGGTACCGCCGATGGTGCCGGCGACGTGGGTGCCGTGACCCTGGCAGTCCGTGGCGTCGTTGTCGTTGTCGACGGTGTCACGGCCGTGGGTCGCGCGCCCGCCGAAGTCGGGGTGCGTGGTGAGGATGCCGGTGTCGACGACGTACGCGGTGACGTTCGACGCCGTGGTGCTGTAGCTGTACTTCTGGTTGAGCGGAAGGCTCTGCTGGTCGACCCGGTCCAGGCCCCACGACGGCGGGTTCAGCTGGTCCGCCGAGATCGAGACGGTCTGGTTCTGCTCCACGTAGGCGACCGCGGGGTCGGCGGCGACACGCTTCGCCTGCTTTTCGGTCAGCGCACCGGAGAAACCACGGACCGAAGACGCGAAGGTCTTCTCGACCGTGCCGCCGTGGCGCTGGGTCACGCTCTTCGCGGTGGCTTCGACCGACGAGCCGTCCTTCAGCACGACGATGTAGCTGTCCTTGATCGCCTTGTCGCTACCCGCGTTGACGATCGAACCCTCCGCCGCCGACGCGACGGTGGTGCCGCCCAGCGCCGTCAGCACGGCGACGGCCGCGGCCACACCGAAGGCGGGCAGTCGTCTCTTCAAGGTTCCCAGGGAATTGTTCAAGATATTCCTCCCAGGCAGGGTCGACCCACGGGCATGAAATGGCCCGCCGGATCGTTGGGGTGACTCAGAGGTGAAGCGCGTTCCACTTAGGAGCGCAGGCTGAGACTAAGTCGCCGATTCACCCCAAGGAAGACCTTGCATTACGGACATCCCGGTAGTAATGGACGTCGCGTCGACGCAGTTCGGGCACCGTTCAGCCCCCGCCTTTAGTCGCGTTTTGCGCCCGTACGGCCCACGAAGAATTGGGGATCCGCACATCCAGTGGTCGCTTTCCGGCCCCCCGGCCGTTTCAGTGGCGTGGAAGTACACACGGATGGCCGCCTACTAAAGTCGCGACCTGGCCGGGCGGAAATCGATTTCCATCCTACCTTCGGATGGAGCACACTCGGGCGCATGCTGCTCCGACAGGAAATCCCGGCCGACAGCGAGGCCATCCACGCGGTACATCTGGCCGCGTTCGCGAAACTCAGTGTCCCGGTGGTCGAGGCGAAACTCGTCGATGAACTGCGGGAGGACGGCGACCTGATCGGCGCACTGTCCATCGTGGCCGAACGCGACGGGAAGGTCGCCGGGCATGTCTGCTGCAGCCCGGCCAAGCTCGGCTCCGACGAGAAGTCGACGGTGGGCCTCGGTCCGCTCGGTGTCCTGCCCGAGTACCACGCCTCCGGCATCGGCTCCGCGCTCGTGCACGCGGTTCTCGGCGCGGCGGACGCCCTCGGCTACGGCGCCGTCGTCCTGCTTGGCGACCCGAACTACTACTCCCGCTTCGGCTTCGTACTCGCCGCACAGCACGGGATCACGCCCCCTGTCGCCGAATGGGCGCCGCACTTCCAGGTCCGCCCCCTTCGCGCGTACACGCCCGACCTCCAGGGCGAGTTCCGCTACTCCCCCGCCTTCGACCGCCTCTAGCCCCTATCGCGATTCGGCACCTGGTTGCGGTCGTTCGTTAGCCGAACTATCGCAACCAGGTGCCGAATTGCGGGGGGTCAGGCGGGCGCGAGGAGGTTGTTCCGGCGCAGGAACTCCTCGGCGACGTCGAGCGGGTTGCGCTTCTCCTCGCTGAACTGGACGTTCAACTCGGTCAATTGATCGGTCGTGAGCGCCGCCGAAACCCGGTTCAGCGCGTCGACCTCCTTCGGCGACAACGTCCCCTTCGCCGCGAGGGGCACGATGTTCTGCGCGGGGAACATGTTCTTGTCGTCCACCAGCGGTACGAACCCGTTCGCGGCGATCGACGAAGACGTGCTGAACAGGTCGGCGACCTGGATGTCGCCGGACTTCAACGCGGCGACCGTGACCGGGCCGCCGGTGTCGGTCGTGCGGATCTCCGCGAACTCACAGCCGTAGAGCGTCTTGATCTTGTCCTTCCAGCGGCTGCTCCACTGACCGGGACCGCCGAGCACGAGTTCCTTGCACCGCTTGCCGAGGTCGGAGAAGGTCCGCACCCCGGAATCGGCGAGTTCCTTACGCACCACCAGCAGGTCCTTGTCCTCCGCGGGCGCCTGTTCGAGGACTTCGAACCCGGACGGCAGTTTCTGCTTCAGCTGCGCGTAGACGTCCTGCGGGGTGGTGGCCTGCGTGTCCTTGTCGAAGTAGCGCAACAGGTTCCCGCTGTAATCCGGTACGACCGAAAGCGATTTGTCCTGCAGTGCCTTGACGACGACCTCGCGGCTGCCGACCGGCGGGCGCACGGTGACGTTCTCCGCGCCCGCGTTGCGCAGCGCGCCCGCGTAGATCTGGGCCAGCAGAAGGCTTTCCCCGACGTCGGACGCGCCGATGATGATGTCACCGGTCGCACCGCCCTCGGCTCCGCCGGCGAGCGGGTTGCCACAGCTCGCCGTGAGCAAAGCGATCCCGGCGAACAGCGCCGCCACCCTCCGCCTCATGCCTTCGCCTTCTTCCCGCTCGCGGCCTGCGCCAGCCGAACTCCCTTGGGCACCAGCAGCCGCTGGACGCCCGCCAGCACCAGATCCAGCACGACGGCCAGCAACGTCGTCAGGAGCGCGCCCGCGACCACCTGCGGATAGTCCAAAATGGCCAGTCCGTCGAGCAGGAACCGGCCGAGCCCGCCGAGCCCGACGTAAGCGGCCACGGCGGCCGTGGCCACCAGTTGCAGCACCGAGTTCCGCACCCCACCGAGCACCAGCGGCAGCGAGATGGGCACCTCGACCTTCCACAACCGTTGCCAGCCGGTCATTCCGATGCCCTGCGCCGCGTCGACCAAGCCGTGGTCGGTCGCCTGCAAGCCCGCGTACGTCCCGGCGAGGATCGGTGGGATGGCGAGCACCACGAGCCCGATGATCGTCGAGAGCTCGCTTTCGGTGAAGAGCAGGAACAGGAAGGTCACCAGCCCCAGCGTCGGCAGCGCGCGGATCGCGTTGCCGCCGCTCACCAGCAGCACCGCGCCGCGACCGGTGTGCCCGACGTAGAGCCCGAGCGGGATCGCGATGATCAGCGCGAAGACCAGCGCCAGCGCCGTGTAGCCGAGATGCTGCAGCAGCCGGGCCGGGACGCCGTCCGTGCCCTGCCAGTGGGCCGGATCCCCGAACCAGTTCAGGACGTCGCCGATCATTTCGCCCCCGCCGTGGTCGCCACCCGGTCCCAGGGTGTGAGGAGATTGCGGAGCTGCACCAGCAGCAGGTCGACGACCAGCGCGAGCAGCAGCGTCGCGACGATCCCGACGACGATCGGCGAGAAGTACTCTCGCTGGAATCCGTCGGTGAACAGCACGCCGAGCCCGCCGGTGCCGATCAGCGCGCCGACGCTGACCAGGCTGATGTTGCTGACCGAGGCCACCCGGACGCCCGCCGCGAGCACCGGCACCGCAAGCGGCAGCTCCACGGCGAGGAAGCGGCGCGCGGGTTTGTAGCCGACGGCCGTGGCCGCGGCGACGACGTGCGGCGGGACCGCGTCGAGCGCGTCCAGCACCGGGCGCACGAGCAGTGCGGCGGTGTAGACGGTGAGCGCCACGATGACGTTGACGCTGTCGAGGATCTTCGAACCGATGATGCCCGGGATCACCACGAACAAGGCGAGCGACGGGATCGTGTACAGCAGGTTCGACACCACCAGCAGCACGGAACGTGCCGCGGCGAACCGGTGGCCGAGCCAGCCCGCCAGCACCGCGATCAGCAGGCCCAGCACCAGCGGGACCAGCGAGAGATAGATGTGGTCGAGCAGGTCGCCGAAGAACTGCGAGCGGTTGTTGGCGCTGCCCAGGTAACGACCGAGCTCCGCGAAGAAGTCGCCCATCAGGAGCTCAGCGACGGCGTTTCGATCACTTGGAGGACTTGCTGGGCTCTGACCACGCCGACGACCTTTTGGTCGGCGTCGACCACGACACCGAGGCTCGCGGGCGAGGAAAGCGCCGCGTCGAGCGCGCCGCGGATCGGTGAACCCTGGACGTAGAGCGACCCGCCCGCGACCAGGTCGGTCTCGGCGAGCTCCCCGTCCACAGTGGACCCGGGGCGCAGCCAGCCGCGCGGCTGTCCGTCGGCGTTGACCGCCACCCGCCACTCGTCGGCCGGTCCCGGGGCGGGCTTGCCGACCTCGACCCGCTTGACCTCTTCGACGACGATCCCTTCCGCCGACAGGAACGAAAGCCCGCGATAACCGCGGTCCTTGCCCACGAACGAAGCGACGAAGTCGTCGACGGGATGACGCAACACCTCGGACGGCGTGCCGTACTGCGCGAGCACCCCGCCGACGCGGAGCACCGCGATCTTGTCGCCGAGCCGCACGGCCTCGTCGATGTCGTGGGTGACGAACACGATCGTCTTCCCCAGCTGTGACTGAAGGCGCAGCAATTCGTCCTGCAGTTCCTCGCGGACGATCGGGTCGACGGCGGAGAACGGCTCGTCCATCAGCAGCACCGGCGAATCCGCCGCGAGCGCCCTGGCGACCCCGACGCGCTGCTGCTGGCCGCCGGAAAGCTGGGCGGGGTAGCGCTTGCCGAGTTCCGCGGGCAGGCCGACGGTTTCGAGCAGTTCGGCGGCACGTTTGCGCGCCTTGCCCTTGTCCCAGCCGGACAGCAGCGGCACGGTCGCGACGTTGTCGAGGACTGTCCTGTGTGGAAAGAGGCCGGCGTGCTGGATGACGTAACCGATGCCGCGTCGCAGCAGCGCCGGGTCGCCTTCGCTGACGTCCTTGCCGTCGAGCAGTACCGTGCCCGAAGTCGGCTCGACCATGCGGTTGATCATCCGCAGCGACGTGGTCTTGCCGCAGCCGGACGGCCCGACGAAGACGGTGATGGTGCCGTCCTCCACGGTGAGGTTCAGGTCGTCGACCGCGACCGTCCCGTCCGGATACCGCTTCGTCACGCCACGGAACTCGATAGTCACGCGTCTCTCCCCATGTCTGGTCGAAAAACCGTAGCCCACATCCTGCCTGTTGGCACGGTGTCTCGAGGGGCGGGTCACCAGGCCGTGTCCGGTGAGACACGCTCGATGGCTTCGTGATCCAGGTGGTTCCTGGCGGTGCGGCCGGATCGGCCTCGTACCGGGTTCGTACTCGGCCGCATCCGCCCGTGCCGTCAGACCGCGAGCGTGTCTCACCGGACACGGCCTAGGCTGCTGGCGTGAGTTCCTCCGTCGATGACGTCTTCGCGGCGCACGGTGTCCACGTGCGACCGCTCCATCAGGTGATTTCCCTGCTCCGGACGGATTGGCGTGATCTCGGCGAACTGGTCCGGCTCAGCACCGCGCCACGCCGGAGTGTCGAAGACGTCCTGAACGCGCTCGGCGACGACCTCGAGCGGAACGAGTCCCGCGTCCGGCTCGCCCCCGCCACCCGGGAGAAGTACGCGCGCTTCGAGGCACGGGACCGGAAATCCGATCCCGACCTGCTGAAGACCATCACCAGCTACGTCGAGAACGTACCGGCGCCGCTGGCCGCGCTCGACCACGTGCAGGCGACGCCCGAAACCGTGCTGAACCGGGCACTGTGGCTGGACGAACGCTACGACCTCGCGACGGCGAAGCTGCTGTTCCTGGGTGACCATGACCTCACTTCGCTGGCCGTACGCGCGTTGCGACCCGACGCGGACCTCACCGTCGTCGACCTCGACGATCGTGTCCTGGCCTACATCGACGAACTCAGCGAGCGGTCGATCCGCACCCTGCACACGGATCTGCGCGTCGGCCTGCCACCCTCGGTGACCGGGCGGATGGATCTCGTGTTCAGTGATCCGCCTTACACCCCCGAAGGAATGGGCTTGTTCGCGGCGCGCGGGGTCCAGGCGCTCAGCGAACCGTCAGAGGGGCGACTGCTGCTCGCCTACGGTTACAGCCCGCGCCATCCCGCGCTGGGCGCGCAGGTGCAGCGCGCGCTCGCGACGCTCGGCCTGACCTTCGAAGCGATCCTGCCGGACTTCAACCGGTACTTCGGCGCGCAGGCGATCGGGAGCGCGGCGGACCTCTACGTCTGTCAGCCGACCGCGAAGTCGAAGAAGAACCGTGGCGGCAAGGGAAAGGCCGCGATCTACACCCACGGCCCGCAGTCGGTGGAATCCGCGGGCGCGGCCAAGCCGTCGCTGCTGGACAAGCTGCACGAAACCGCCACGGAGGGCGGGCTGGCGCTGGAGTCGCGACCGGTCGACTGGTCCGTTTCCGGGCCGGAGGGTGACGCGGTCGCGATGGATCTTTCGGCCGACCCCGGCCCGTGGCTGCTGCGGACCCTGCTGGGCACCAACGCACGACGGCTGGCGCTGCTGCTCCCGAACTCGCATCCCGACCTGACGAACGCCGAAGCTCAGGGCGCGCTCAATCGGCTGGTCGGGGCGAAATACAAGCTGCGCCTGCTGCGGAGCACCCCGGACAACCGGCACGCCATCGTCGTCGCGGACGCCGTCGAGCACCCGGACGAACTCCTGACCCGTGCGCACGCGCGGCTCGCGAACGTGTCGCTGGACGTGCCGTCGGACCTCACGGACGCGCGGCTGATCGACCTGCCGCGGCACCGGCTGGCGGAACTGCTCGGCTGAGCGGCGCTTCCGGCCGTTGTGTCGGCTGTGGCAGTTGTGTCATCGGAACTTCATGGGCTCTTCCTAGGTTCGGTCCCATGAACGAACCGCGCGGACCTCAAGGCCCGGCAATGCCGATCGCGCAGCCGTACGGGTACGCCTACCCGCCCGGTCTTCCGCCGCACCACCCCAAGACCAGTGGCCTGGCGATCACCACCCTCGTACTGGGCGTGGCCGGTTGCCTGGCGCTGCCGTTGCTGCCCGCGATCATCATCGGCATCATCGCGCTCACCCAGACCGGACCGGGGAAGCGGCCGGGCCGGGGCCTGGCGATCGGCGGCCTCGCGGCGGCCGGCTTCTGGGCCGTCGGCTGGATCGCCTTACTCGGGAACACCATGGGGAACCCGGACCGCTACACCGCGAGCCCGCCGGGCGCCCCGAGCCCGTCGAGCGCGAGTTGCGCGACCCCGCCGTCCGGCCACGCCAACATTTGCACCTTGAAGCCGGGAGATTGCTTGCGACAGCCCGTGGCCTCTGCCACGAGCGTCGAACTCACCGCGTGCGGGAGCCCGCACACCACCGAGGTGATCGGAGCCTTCACCGCGACGGACGGCCCCTGGCCCAGTGGCGCAGACCTGAAAGCGGAAGCCTTGGACCACTGTCAGCGGATCCTGGCCAAGAACGTGGACAAGCCGCGACTCGACGCGGAAGGTGTCTACACCGATCTGGGCTACTTGAAGCCGGAGCGCGAGCCCTGGAAGCACGGGGTGCGCACCGTCTTCTGCACGCTCGTCTCGCCCGGCTCACAGCTGACCGATTCCGCGCTCGTCCCCGGCGCCGATCTGTCCATCCCTACCGGCTGACGTGCGCACCCCCCACACGCTATGAAAGGCCCCTTCATTGCGAATTTTGCAATGAAGGGGCCTTTCATAGCGCTTGAGCAAGCGTGAAAGGGACCGTCACACCACGCCGTCGGCCTCGGCGGCCTTCGCGACGGCCGCGGCCACCTCGGGCGCGACCCGCGGGTCCAGCGGGCTCGGGACGATCCGGTCCGGGCCGAGGTCGTCCTGCGCGACGGCGAAGATCGCTTCGGCCGCGGCCAGCTTCATGTTCTCCGTGATCGCCCGCGCACCCGAGTCCAGCGCGCCGCGGAAGACACCGGGGAAGGCCAGCACGTTGTTGATCTGGTTCGGGTAGTCGCTGCGCCCGGTCGCCACGATCTTGGCGTACCGCGACGCCACGGCCGGGTGAACCTCCGGGTCCGGGTTCGACAGCGCGAACACGATCGCGTCGTCGGCCATCCCGGCCAGCAGAGTCTCGTCGATGGTCGCCCCGGACAGGCCCAGGAAGACGTCGGCGCCCTTCAGCGCCTCACCGAGGCCGCCGCGCAGACCGGCCGTGTTGGTGGTCTCGGCGAGCTTCTGCTTGATCGGGTTCAGGCCCTCGCGGCCTTCGTGGATGATGCCGCGCGAGTCGAGCACGGTGACGTCCGCGACACCGGCGTTCTGCAGGATCCTGGCGCAGGCCACTCCCGCCGCGCCCGCTCCCGAGACGACCACGCGCTGGCCGGAGATGTCCTTGCCGAGGACCTGGTTCGCCCCGCGCAGCGCGGCCAGCGTGACGATCGCCGTGCCGTGCTGGTCGTCGTGCATGACCGGGCAGTCGAGGGCCTCCTTGAGGCGGTCCTCCAGTTCGAAGCAGCGCGGCGCCGAGATGTCCTCCAGGTTCACCGCGCCGTACGACGGACGCAGCCGGACCAGGGTCTCGATGATCTCGTCGACGTCGGTGGTGTCGAGCACCAGCGGGATCGAATCGAGCCCGCCGAAGGTCTTGAACAGGACCGACTTGCCCTCCATGACCGGCAGCGAAGCGCTCGCGCCGATGTCACCGAGGCCGAGCACCGCCGTACCGTCGCTGACCACAACGACCAGCCTGTCCGCCCACGTGTACCGCTTCGCCTTGGTCGCGTCCTCTGCGATAGCACGGCTCACCTTCGCCACCCCAGGCGTGTACGCGACCGCGAGGTCACGGGGCGAGGAGATCGGGCGCGTCGCGGCCACGGAGAGCTTGCCGCCCTCGTGGCCCTCGAAGATCTCGGTGTCCGTCACTGGCGTGGTCATCGTGGTTCCCGTCATTGCTTCCGCCGTGTCTAAGGACGGCGAAGTCTCGATTCGAGCGAAGGTCATGGGATTCTCCTGGGACTGCGAGCGGGGGAACTGGCCGGTGAGCAGGCCAAAACTGGGCATGGCCCGGCCACCTGGGGTAACTCGTCCTCCGACACGGCAGCCCAGCGCGGTAGCGCCGGCCTGTCGGCGAAGCGTCCAATCGGCCATCGGTGCCGTGGGTGTGGCGACGGCCGCGGACGCAGCGGTCAGATCATTGTGACAGGCATGCGGACCAGTGTGCCCCTCTGGTGCGGTTGATGTCACAAACGGGCCCGGCTTTCCGCAGCTCACCGGAGGTTTCGCAAGACGTCCATCCGGTTTGGGAACGCCTCGTTAGCATGGAGGCCATGCAAGCCAGGCGCCTCGGCATCCCCGACTGTTTCGAGTTCACCCCGCACGTTTTCCCCGATCACCGCGGCCTGTTCGTGGCGCCGTTCCAGGAAGAGGTGTTCGTCGAAACGGTCGGGCACCGGCTTCGGCTGGGGCAGACCAACACCAGCGTCTCGCGGCGCGGTTCCATCCGCGGCGTGCACTTCGCCGACACGCCGCCCGGGCAGGCGAAATACGTGTACTGCCCGAGCGGTTCGCTGCTCGACATCATCGTCGATCTCCGGGTCGGCTCGCCCACGTTCGGCGAATGGGCGTCCGCAGTGCTCGACAGCGCCGAATACAAAGCGGTCTACATCGCCGAAGGCCTCGGCCACGCCTTTATGGCGCTCGAAGACGAAACGGTCATGGCCTACCTCTGTTCCGAGCCGTACAACCCGGCGGGCGAGCACGGTGTCAACCCGATGGACAGCGATCTCGCGCTGCCATGGCCACCGGACATCGAACCTGTGGTGTCCGAAAAGGACACCGCCGCGCCCCATCTGAAAGAGGCCTTGGAGCAGGGGTGGCTGCCGCGATACGACGATTGCGTGGCGCACTACGAGACGTTGCGGGCCGCGAACCGAGTCGAGAGGTAAGGCGAAGGTGGCAGGTTGCGAAAGCCACTTTCGCAACCTTCAACGTTGCGAAAGTGGCTTTCGCAACGTCGGGTGCAGGGGTGCGGTAGCGAAGGGGCCTTCGCTACTCCGGTGCCTTCGCGGAACCCATGGTCGCGATGTGTCGCGAAAGCCACTTTCGCGACACCTGGGTGCCCCACGGTCGCGAGCGAATCCCCGCGACCCGATACCCCTCGATAGAACCCAAATCGCCACTCACGACCCCCGGCACCGACCACCCCACTTCGCCCTTCGGGTCGCTAGCGCGCCAAGTCCTCCCGCAGCACCCGTTCCACGTTCCGCTCGGCCAGCGCGGTGATCGTGACGAACGGATTCACCCCGGTACTGCCCGGGATCAGCGATCCGTCGGTCACGTAGAGGTTCCGATAGCCCTTCACCCGGCCGTACGGGTCGGTGGCCTCACCCAGCACCAATCCACCCAGCGGGTGATAGGTGAACCGGTTCTCGAACGACCGCGTATCCCCGAACAGGTCACTCCGGTAGATCGTGCGATTCGCGCGGTTGACCTTGTCGAACAACGACTTCGCCGCGTCGATCGACGGCTGTCCCTGCGCCGCGTTCCATCGCAGCCGCGCGGAGTCGGTGGCGGCGTCGTAGGTGAAGTGGCCGCGTTCGGGATTCTTCGTGATCGCCAGGTACAGGCTCAGCCAGGTCTCGATTCCGGCGGGCACCGGCGCGACCTCGGCGAAGACCGGGTTCACCGGGTCGTCCCACGCGTCGATGCCGAGCGCGGGCATCCCCGATTGAAGCGATCCGCCGAGATCCCACGCGTGGTTGGCGCGGCCCAGCATCACGTTGCCGTTGGTGCTCCAGCCGCGGCCGACCTCGTCGTTCAGTCCGGGCAGCGTCCCGGTTTCCCGCGCCCGCACGAGCAGTTCCGTCGAACCGAGGCTGCCGGCGCCGAGGAACAGGTACTTCGCGCCGAGTTGTTTCCTTGCCACGACCACGCCGTCTTCCGTGGTCTCGTGCACGGTGAGGACGTAGGTGCCGTCGGTCTGGCGGGTGATCCCGCGGACCTGGTGCAGCGTCTCGATGGTCACGTTCCCGGTGCCCAGCGCGGCCGCGAGGTAGGTCTTGTCGAGGGAACGTTTGCCGTGGTTGTTGCCGTAGATGACCTCCGACGCGAGCGCCGACCGCGGCACCGTGCCGTCTTCTTCCCGCTTCATGTACTCGAAGTCGTAGACGCTGGGCACGAACACCGTTTTGAGTCCCGCTCGCGCGGCCGCCTTCCGGGAAACCCTTGCGTAGCGGTAAGAACGGCAGGTCTCGAACCACCGCTGATCGATGTGGTTCACCCCGAGGGCCCGGTTGGCCCGGGGAAAGTACGTCCCGTACATCTCGTCGGCGTCGACGGCGGGCAGGATCTCCTCGAAGTACGACCGCTTCGGTGTCACGGCCATCGCGCCGTTGACCAGCGACCCGCCGCCGACCCCTCGTCCGACGTAGACGGACATGTCGCCGTGGTTCACCCTGTCGAGGACTCCGGGATAACGCTTGATGTCGCGGTTGGCCACATCCATCCACAGGAAGGAGGCGAGCGGGGCCTGTGTGCGGTCCTTGAACCACATGGCCCGCCGGTCCGGCCGGAGCATGTCGCAGAAGACCTTGCCGTCCGGTCCGGGGTCGGCCCACAACTTGCCCATTTCGAGCATGACCGTGGGAATCCCGGCTTCGCCGAGGCGAAGCGCCGTGACCGCGGCGCCGTAACCGGTGCCGACGACCACGGCCGTCGAGAAACCAGGAGACGATTCCCGGGCCTGTGCGGTGGAAATCGTGGTGAGTCCGAGAGCCACGGCGGAGTTGAGCGCGGTGTACCCGAGGAACTTGCGGCGCGACAGTGGGGACATGGGCCGATGATCGCCCGCCGTTCGACACACCTTCAAGGTCGAATCCGAAGCAGATTCGCGTCAGCTGGGTAAACACCGTTTATTTTCACTCGAACGTGACGATCCCAGGGGTCCCCTGGGGGCCTTCCCCGATGTGACCCAGGCCTCCGCGGGCCACTCTTTCGAGTCATGAGACGTCTTCTCGCCGCGACCGCGGCCGCACTGTCCGCAGCCGCCCTCCTCGCCCTTCCCGGCCACGCCGCCGCGACACCGTCGCCCGTGCCCGACTTCGACTTCTCCGCATGCCCGGCACCGCCCGCCAACGCCGACCCCGGGACCTGGCGTTGTGAAGCCTTTGTCTCCCAAGGAGTCCTGACCATCGGCGGCCGGGAGATCCCGCTAGGGGAGATGCGCCTGACGTTCTCCGAAGGCGAGATCGACGGGAAATTCGCGCAGGTCTTCGGCGAACTGCGGCACGCGCCCGCCCGGATCCGCGGCACTTTCGGCGCGAGCATGCAGCTGAAGTACGGCGGCTACTCGGACTTCCAGTCGAACGACGAACGCCGCGGCGAACTGGACCTCTACGCCGCCCTGCGGCATCCCTTGCTGCCCAAGGAATGCACGGTCGGCACCCTCGAAGCGCCGCTCCACTCGGTGGTCAAGGACGATCCCGCGGTGCCCTTCGAGGTCATCTCGCAGAACCCGAAGACGGTGAAGTTCGGCGTCGTCGACACCCAGCTCGCCCTGCCGGCCACAACCGGCTGCGGCAGGACGGCGCCGATCGCGGACCAGCTGCTCGGCCTGCCGTCGCCGAGCGGGAAGAACACCTTCAAGCAGACGACCTACGTCCAGTTCAAGCCCCTCTGACCATCGCGATCAGTCACCTGGTTGCGATGGTTCGCACACGCGAGGATCGCAACCAGGTGCCGAATTGCGGGAGCGAGAGCGCGCTTTACTTCTTCTTGGTCACCCAGATGGTGATGGTCGCGGTCACGACGGGTTTCCCATTCGTGTCCGTGATCGTCACCGGCACGGGGAGCTCGAAGCCCTCGTCGCCGAATTCGGGCAACTCCGGCAGTTCGGCGACCGCGCGCAGACCCGTCTCGGCCTTCGCCACGTATTCGACCGTCATTCCCTTGGGCAGCCAGCGATGCGTCGCCGGGACGGTCGCCTCGGCGAGCATGCCCATGGCGATCTCGGCGAGGTTGCATGCCGCGATCGCGTGAAAGGTCTTGATGTGGTTGTAAACACCCCACCACTTCGGGGACGTCACCTCGCACCGGCCGGGACGCAGGTCGCGCACCGTCGGGAGCACCGTCCGGAAGTACGGCACACGCAGGCAC
Source organism: Amycolatopsis sp. WAC 01375 (assembly GCF_003947325.1). Classification (NCBI taxonomy): domain Bacteria; kingdom Bacillati; phylum Actinomycetota; class Actinomycetes; order Pseudonocardiales; family Pseudonocardiaceae; genus Amycolatopsis; species Amycolatopsis sp. WAC 01375. The sequence continues at coordinate 61,798 of NZ_QHHW01000052.1, read as the reverse complement.
ATCGCCGCCGAGAACAGCTGTTTGCCGACCGGCTTGCCCGCCAGCCGGTTCCACATCGCGTAGGTCGGATTCTGCGCCATCACGGTCTCCTCATCATGTTACTCACCAGTAGCATAACCGGACCGCAGGCTATATTCGCAACGTGGCACATCGGCTCTTCCTCCTCCGGCATGGTCAGACCGAGTGGTCCGTCAACGGACGGCACACCGGACGCACCGACATCCCGCTCACGACCGCCGGCGAGGGGCAGGCCCGCGCGGCGGGCGGCACCCTGCGCGCGGTACTCGGCGGCTCTCCCGCCCTCGTCCTTTCCAGCCCCCGCACCCGCGCGCTGCGGACGGCGGAGCTGGCCGGGTTGCGCGTCGACGAGGTCACCGAAGAGCTGGCCGAATGGGACTACGGCGACTACGAGGGCGTCACCACGCCGGTGATCCGCGAGACCGTTCCCGGATGGACGGTCTGGTCGCATCCGATTCCGGGCGGTGAAAGCGCGGACGACGTCAATGCCCGCGCGGACAAGCTGATCGAACGCGTCCGCGAACCGCTCGGCAGGGGTGACGTGATCCTCGTCGGCCACGGACACTTCAGCCGCGTCCTGGTCGCACGCTGGGTCGGCCTGCCGTCGACCGCGGGCGTCCACTTCGGGCTCGACCCGGCCGGCGTCGCGGTGCTCGGCGACGAACGCGGCGAGCCGCAGATCGAACACCTCAACCTGCTCCCCACCACAGAGGACTGACGAATGGGCGACGACCGCATCCGGCGTATCCGCGAAGACGACGTGGACGCCGTCGTCCAGCTCGTCTACGACCTCGCCGAGTTCGAACGCGCCCCGGACGAATGCCACCTCACGCCCGAGCAGCTGCGCACGGCACTGTTCGGCGAGGCTCCCGGCCTGTTCGGGCACGTCGCCGAGGTCGACGGCGAGATCGTCGGCTACGCACTCTGGTTCCTCAACTTCTCCACCTGGCGCGGCGTGCACGGCATCTACCTGGAGGACCTCTACGTCCGCCCCGAGCAGCGCGGCTCCGGCCTCGGCAAGGCGCTACTGGCCACCCTCGCGGCGGTCTGCGTCGAGCGCGGCTACGCCCGCCTCGAATGGTCGGTGCTCAACTGGAACCCGGCGCAGGGCTTCTACAAGTCCCTCGGCGCGGTGCCGATGGACGAATGGACCGTCGACCGCCTCACCGACGAACCGCTGAAGGCGCTCGCCGCCCAGGTCTAGCGTGAGCGAAGGCGTAACTCACGTGATCAGGGACGTAACTCACGTGATTGGACGCCGCACTCGAAGTTACGTCTCCAATCACGCGAGTTACGTCTCTGGTCACGCGAGTGCGGAGTCAGGAGTCCCGCTCCTCGCGTTCGCGACGCGCAGCACGACCCGCGGCGCCGTCGCGCTCGGCGGCCTCCTCCTCGCTTTCGCCGTCCTGCATCCCGAGCGCCCACGCGCGCGAAGGGCGGCGGAACAGCAGCACGATGACGGCGACACCGATCAGCGCGAGCGGCACTCCCCACAGCGGCTGCCCGGACGGGCCCGCGCCGTACCAGCCGACGCCGACCAGGATCAGCGCGACGACCACACCGGGCGAGCGAGCCCACGTCTTCCCCATCGCCAGGCCGACCGCGCAGGCCAGCGTTCCGGCGGCGAGGACGAGGTAGTAGGCGACCTCGGCCAGCAGGTTCTCCGGTCCGGCCTGGCCGTTGACCAGGAGCAGGATCGCGAACACGATCAGGGCGAGCCCCGGCAGCGCGGTGACGGCCCCGGCGAGGCGGACTTCACGGGGCGCGGGCGAGAGCTTGTCTGCGATGGACACGGCGAAACAGCCTTCCAGGCTTCCGGTCACGGCGCTCCACCAGGGCGGGTCACCGTACGTGAGCGCTTTCGATCGTATGCCACCCGGTCGGCCGGTTTCCCCGGACCGCCGTATGGGAAGAATTGGAGGCGTCGTCGATGAGCGGGCGGTCGGCCCGGGTGCACTTGTCACGACACGCTGTCATTCACCGGCAGTGAGGAGGGACGCCCGCCACAGGGGTCATAAGGTCACGCGCGCGTTTCTTGGCGGCCGGAGGCCTCGGATTTGCGAAGATCGGGCCGCTGACACGGCCAAGTGAGTCGTCAGTCGACGCCGCGGCCCGGCTTCGGAAATCCGAAAGCGCGCGTTGAGCGACACTGCCTCGAGGACGCGTGTGCCATTGAGCTTCGCGTCACCTGACGCTCCCCTCTTCAGGCCGAAGAGGCTTACCCTGCGGTATGTGCGTGCCATCCTCGTCGTGAATCCCCAGGCCACCTCGACCACCGCCGGTGGCCGTGACGTGCTGGCGCACGCACTGGCCAGCCAGGTCAAACTCGACGTGGTGGAGACCGACTACCGCGGCCACGCGATGGCCGTCGCCCGGTCCGCCGCCCGTGACGGGATCGACCTGGTGGTCGCCCACGGCGGCGACGGCACGGTCAACGAGGTGGTCAACGGCCTGCTCGCGGACGCCGACGGCGATCCCGCGAAGGTGGGCGACGTCCCCATGCTCGGTGTCGTGCCGGGTGGCTCGGCGAACGTCTTCGCCCGCGCGCTGGGGATCGCGCACGATCCCGTGGAAGCGACCCATCAGCTTCTCAACGCCATCGAGAACGACCGGAGCCGCAAAGTCGGCCTCGGGATCGCCGACGGCCATTGGTTCACCTTCAACGCCGGCCTCGGCTGGGACGCCGACGTCGTCGGCAGGGTGGCCAAGCGACGGGGCAAGCAGACCACCGCCGGGCTCTATCTGAGGGCCGCCGTGGTGTCGCATCTGCGGCCTCCGCTCGGCCGTCCACCCCTCACGGTCCGGATCCCTGGCGAAGAGCCCACCGAAGTGCTGACCGCTTTCGTGTCGAACACCGATCCGTGGAGTTACCTGGGGGACCGTCCCGTCCACCTCAACCCGGGCAGCTCGTTCGACACCGGACTGGGCCTTTTCGCGTTGAACGGTCTGGGATTGCCCACCGTGTTCAAGCATGTACGGCAGGCATTGCTCACGAAGAGCAACCAACGCGGGCGACGTCTCCTTCGTCACGATGACCTGCCGATGATCCGCATAGACGCTGCTGAACCGGTAAACTTCCAGGTGGACGGCGACCTCGTCGGCCAGCGGAAGAGGGTGGAGTTCTTCAGCGTCCCGGGAGCACTGACGGTAATCGTCTGACGACCGGACCGCTGATCGCCTGCGGCAAAGTACGACCTGCCGCTCATCGACGCAGAACCTCCGCTCACCGCATCGGCCTTCCCTTCGGGAGGCTGTTTCGGAACGAAACCGCAGGTCAGAAGCGTCGCTCGGCCGGGTGAGCTGACTCACCGATCTTCAGAAAACCCTTGTCGAAACGGGTGCTTCGTGAAAGCATTCACAAGCACCCAAAAAAACGACCGCCATGACGACTATGGCGCGGAGTACCGCGCCGTTATGAAGGAGCTCAGAAACATGGACTGGCGCCATGACGCGGCCTGCCGAGACGAGGACCCCGAGCTGTTCTTCCCGGTGGGAACCAGCGGTCCTGCTCTGTCGCAGGTAACTCAGGCGAAATCCGTGTGCCACCGCTGCACCGTCGCTTCCGACTGCCTGGCCTGGGCTTTGGCCAGCGGGCAGGACGCAGGCGTCTGGGGCGGGATGAGCGAGGACGAGCGACGGGCCCTGAAGCGCCGTCGTACGCACATCGGCACGCGTACCTCTGCCTGAGTCTTTCGGACTCAGCACGCTTCATCGTATTACTCACAACTGAGCAAGACCCCAAGCTTCGGGAAACTCCTGCGGCGCAGTGGCTGTATGGCCCTGCGTCGTGAGGTGACACGTACCCGACTTGAGCTTAACAAGCGAGGCCGACACACCCTCACGGGGGTATGGCTTCGCTGGACTTTCCCAAGTCCTCCCGCGGAACCGTTACAGGGCCGGCGCCAACTTTCTCTTCGGGCGCCGGCCCTAAAACGTGTCCGGGTAAGACTGTCCACAAGGGACGATCAAAAGCGACAGTCCACACCGGACGCCGTGGCGGTGGAGCTCACAGCCGTCGCGACAACGGGATCCGCAAGGCCGCTTCGGTTCCCGCACGGCGGCCGACGGTCTCCTCGGATTCCCCGCGCAGCCCACGGATCGACAGCGATCCGCGCAGTTCCGACTCCACCAGGGTCCGCACGATCTGCAACCCGAGGCCATCGCTGCGTTCCAGCGAGAAACCCGAGGGCAGTCCGCGCCCGTTGTCGCGGATGACGACGTCGAGCCAGCGGGCCGAGCGTTCCACCTCGAGTTCGACCTTGCCCGGCCGTCCGCCGGGGAACGCGTGCTCGATGGCGTTCTGGACCAGTTCGGCCAGCACCATCACCAGTGGCGTCGCGATCTCGGCGACGACGACTCCGAACGAGCCCTTGCGCGAAAGCCCGACCTGCGATTCGGCCGTCGCGACCTCACCGACCATCGGGAGGACGTTGTCGAGCAGCTTGTCGAGATCGACCCGTTCGTCCACCGAGATGGACAGCGCCTCGTGCACCATCGCGATCGAAGAGACCCGGCGCACGGATTCGCCGAGCGCGAGCCGCGCCTCCTCGCTGGAGGTCCGGCGCGACTGGAGCCGCAGCAGCGCGGCGACGGTCTGGAGGTTGTTCTTCACCCGGTGGTGGATCTCACGGATGGTCGCGTCCTTCGAAAGGAGGGCGCGGTCACGGCGCTTCACTTCGGTGACGTCGCGCACCAGCACGAGCGCGCCCGCGGCCTGCCCGGCGGGGCGCAGCGGCAACGCACGGAACAGCACGACGGCGCCGCGGCGGGAATCCGCCTCCGTGCGGCTGCTGGGCTTGCCGTCGAGCGCTTCGATGATCCGGTGCGAAACCTCGGTCGCGTCGAACGGGTCACGGATGAGCGAGCGGGTCAGCGGCGCGAGGCGCTGCCCGACCAGGTCGGATTCGTGCCCCATGCGGTGATACGCCGACAACCCGTTCGGGCTGGCGAAGACCACGGTGCCGGTCGGATCGAGGCGGATGAGGCCGTCGCCGACCCGCGGGCTGGTGTGCGTGTCCGTCTGGTTCCCCGGGCTGGGGAAGGTGCCGTCGACGATCATCTGGCACAGGTCGCCGGCGCTGCCGAGGTAGGCGATTTCCAGCGGGCTCGGCACCCGCGAGGCCGCGAGGTTGGTCTCGCGGCTGAGGATGGCGATCACCGTACCGGCGAACACCACCGGGATGGCCTCGCGGCGCATCGGCAGGTCGCGGTACCAGTGTGGGTCCTCTTCGCGGCAGATCCGCACCTCGCGGCTCGCCTTCGCCAGCTGCGGATGCTCGTCGACGGTGAACCGGGAGCCGACGACGTCCTCCGGATGGGCGGTCGGCGCCGTCGTCGGGCGCGCGTGCGCGACGCAGACGTAGTCGCCGCCGTCGGGCTGAAGTTCTTCCGAGACGGCGACCCAGAGCAGGAAGTCGGCGAAGGACAGGTCGGCCAGCAGCTGCCATTCGGCGACCACGGTCTGGAGATGATCCGCGGCCTCACCGGACAGGCCGGTGTTCTCCGCGAGCAGATCGGAAAGAGTGGACACGTCCCCATCCAAGCAGGGTGAGGGCCGCATGACACACTGGAGAGGTTGACCCTGGCCCAGCGGTGTCGTACCACCCCGCGAGGGCCACTCGGACGAGGAGTGAAACATGTCGAAGCGCGCCCGCAAGCGTCGCGACCGTAAGAAGAACGGCGCGAACCACGGCAAGAAGCCCAACTCCTGATCATTCGATCAGACGACGAAGGCCCCCGCACCGATCCGGTACGGGGGCCTTCGTGTGTCCTGGGGCTCTACTCGAAGGTCTGCTCGATCTTGACCTCGGTGCGTTCGATGGTGATCGCGCCCTTGGTCTGCACGGTCTGGCGGATCGAGGCCCGCAGCCGGGACTTGAGGTCGTCCGGCGCGTGGTCGCCACCGCACTTACGGGCGAGCAGCTGCTTGATGTGCTCGTCGATGCCGTATTCCTCGAGGCACGGCGGGCAGTCCTCGATGTGCTTGCGCAGGGCGGCGTCGCGCTCGGCGCTGCACTCCTTGTCCAGCAGCAGGTAGATGTCGGCGAGGGCTTCCTCGCACCTGACCTTGTCGTCCGCGCCGGCGCAGTAGTCCTCGCTCATCGCCCCGCCACCTCCTGTTGTTTGCCCGCGCGGATGAAGCCCCGCTCGCGGGCGACATCGGCGAGCAGGTCACGGAGCTGGGCGCGGCCGCGGTGCAGCCGGGACATCACGGTGCCGATGGGCGTGTCCATGATCTCGGCGATCTCCTTGTACGCGAAACCTTCGACATCGGCGAGGTAGACCGCGAGGCGGAACTCCTCGGGCAGCTTCTGCAGCGCTTCCTTGACGTCGGCGTCGGGCAGGTTGTCCATCGCCTCGACCTCGGCCGAGCGCAGCCCGCTGGAGGTGTGATTCTCCGCCTTGGCGATCTGCCAGTCGGTGATCTCCTCGGTGGGCTGCTGCACCGGCTGGCGCTGACGCTTGCGATAGCCGTTGATGTAGGTGTTCGTGAGGATGCGGTACATCCACGCCTTGAGGTTCGTACCCGCCTTGAAGGACGCGAAGGCCGCGTATGCCTTCAGGTACGTCTCCTGGACGAGGTCCTCGGCGTCGGCGGGATTCCGGGTCATCCGCATGGCGGCCGAGTACAGCTGGTCGAGCAGGGGCATCGCGTCCCGCTCGAAGCGCTCGGCCCGCGCGGCCGCCTCTTGGGCGTCCGTGCCCGTATCCGGCGCGGGATTCTGCGTGCTCGGCAAACCGTTCCCTTCCCGATCGGCGTCGATGCGCTTGTGCGCATGAGACGTCGACGAGTTTACGCGCGGACGGATCACCTGGCCGCCCGGCGTGCGCGGGATCAGGATTCGGGGAGCTTCGAGTGTGGTGGACACGTGGCTTCCAACAGTGCGGCCCGGCCGGGCATTCCCGGCGCGCTCGTAGACTCCGCCCATGGCAGGCAAGGGAACCCCGGCGACGGCGCTGCTGGCGAAGCAGAAAGTGGCACACATGCTGCACGCCTACGACCACGACCCGCGGGCCGAGTCGTACGGCCTCGAAGCCGTCGAGGCGCTGGGGCTCGACCCCGCACGCGTGTTCAAGACACTGGTCGCCGAGGTCGACGGGAAACTGACCGTCGGCGTGGTCCCGGTCACCGGCCAGCTGGATCTGAAGGCGCTGGCGGCCGCCGCGGGCGGCAAGAAGGCGAAGATGGCCGACCCCGCCGCCGCGCAGCGCGCGACGGGATACGTGCTCGGCGGGATCTCGCCGCTCGGGCACCGGAGCCGGCTGCCGGTGGTGATCGACGCCTCGGCGGAGAAGTTCGAGACCGTGCACTGCTCGGCCGGACGCCGCGGCCTGGAGGTCGAACTCGCGCCCGGTGATCTGGTGCGGCTGACCGGCGCCGTCGTCGCCCCGATCGCGAGCTGAGCGATGTCGCCAAGCCCCTCCCGCAATTGGTCACCTACTTGCGATGGGTCGCTCACGCGCCTGCCGCAAGTAGGTGACCAATTGCGATGGTCGCTCACCCTCGCGAGGGAGGAGGGTCGGTCCGCAGCGGGAAGATCACGCGGCCGCGCTCGGGAATCGTCATCGGCGAACGAACGACGATTCCTGGGAGCGACGAAATGACCGAGACCGTGTCCGGCGTACCGAGGTGGGCGAACCTCGCCGCCCACGCCACGCTGCTGGCGACGTTGCCGTCCGGGCTGTGGCGGATCGCGATGGGCCTCGGCGTCCCGGTCGGGTTCACCACACAAGGGCTGGCGGAGTTCGGCATCCCCGGCTGGGGCACGGCCTATGTCTTCGGCCTGAGCTTCCTCACCGAGGCGCTCGCGTTTCTCACTCTCGGGCTCGTCCGACCGTGGGGTGAGGTGTGGCCGCGCTGGATCCCGGGGCTGCGTGGCCGCCGGATCCCGCCGCTCGCGGCGATCCTCCCGGCCGCCGCGGGCGCGCTCGCGCTGACCGGGCTGGGCGTCCAGGGGCTGTTCGGCTGGATCGAGGCCGATTCCTCGATGGCGCCGGGGACCAGAGAGGACTCGCCGGTCTACGACATCGTCATGGCGGCCTGTTACGCGCCGCTCCTGCTCTGGGGACCGTTGCTGGCGGCCGTCACCGTGCACTACGCCCGGCGACGGCTCTCAGGTGAGCGGCCGCAGCACACGCTCCAGCCACTCGGCGGCCGCGCGTGACACGCCTTCGAGGTCCGCGCTGAGGTTGTGGTCGCCCTTGAGCACCACGATCTCGTGATGCGGGCCCGCCTTGGGCAGGCCGAACGGGTCGCGCTCGCCCTGCACCACGAGTGTCGGGACCTCGACCGCGTCCAACTCGCCCTGCCGGGACTTCTCCGGCTTCCCCGGCGGGTGTTCCGGGAAGGCCAGGCAGAGCACCGCCACCGCCTGTCCCGCCGCGGCGGTCCGGCAGGCGACGCGGGCCCCGGAGGACCTGCCGCCGAAGACGATCGGGAGATCGTCGAAGTGTGCGGAGATCTCGTCGGCCACGGTGAGCCAGGCGGTGTCGAGCTGGGTGGCGGGTGCGGGAGCGCGGCGGCCCGCCACCCGGTACGGCTGTTCGACGAGCGCGACGTGGACACCGGCCGCCTGCGCCGCCCGCGTGACCGCGACCAGGTCCTTCGCGCCGATCCCGCCGCCGGCGCCGTGGCCGAGCATCAGCACCGCGATGCCCTCCTCGGCACAGTGCAGCTCGGCCCGCGCGGGGCCGTAGGCGGTGTCGATCTCCAGCTTCGTCATGACTTCGGCACGTCGAAGAGCGCGCTTTCCGCGGCGGGTTCGACGCGGTCCAGCAGCTGCGGGCCGTTGTTGCGGACGTTGTTGACCAGGCTGGACACCGGCCGCAGTTCGATCGTGTCGACCAGGTCCTCGGCGGGCGGGACGAGCAGGTCGGTGACGTCGGACCGGTCGGGGTCGAGCCAGGTGTCCCACTTCTCGCGTGGCATCAGCAGCGGCATGCGGTGGTGGATGTCGGTGAGCCTGCCGACCGAGTCCGTGGTGATCACGGAGAAGGTGATCAGCGGGTCGGCGTCCTTGTCGTCCTTCGGCCGCCAGGTCTCCCAGATACCGGCGAACGCGAGCGAGCCGTCATCCGGTCCGGTCATGAAGAAGGGCTGCTTCTCCTTGCCGTCACGCCGCCACTCGTACCAGCCGTCGGCGGGGACGAGGCAACGCCGCGCGGAGACCGCCTTCTTGAACGACGGCTTCTCCTTGGCCGTCTCGGCACGCGTGTTGATCATCTTCGAGCCGACTCCTGGGTCCTTCGCCCAGAACGGGACCAGTCCCCAGCGCATCATCCGCAGTGACCGGACGGCGGGCTCGTCCTCGAGCACCGCGCCGTCGGCGTCCCGGGGATGCCGCTGCACCACGGTGGGGACGTCCTTGGTCGGCGCCACGTTGTGATCGGTCCGGATCCGGCCCTCGGTCAGATCCACCGCGGCGAACTCGTCGATCAGCGCCGCGGGATCCTTGGTGGCGGCATAGCGCCCGCACATGCGAAAACCTCCTAATCAGAAGTCATCGTTACACGCTGACCATGGGTTGGCGAGTGGCATGGGATCATTCTTCCGCGGGACGCGAAGAGCAGGAGGCGGTTTGGCTGGCAAGGACTGGCGCAGGCTGGACGAAACCGACGTGCGGATCCGTCCCGGCAAGGGCACCAGGCCGCGCAGCAAACGCCGTCCCGAGCACGCCGACGCCTCCACGGCGATGGTCATCGGCAAGGACCGCGGGCGCTGGACCTGCGCGATCGACTCGGATCCGGAGCGTGTCGTCACCGCGATGCGGGCCCGCGAGATGGGCCGGGTCTCGGTCGTCGTCGGCGACACCGTCGGCATCGTCGGTGACGTGAGCGGCAAACCGGACACCCTCGCCCGCATCATCCGGGTGGACGAACGTTCCAGTGTGCTGCGCCGGACGGCGGACGACACCGATCCCTTCGAACGGGTGGTCGTCGCCAACGCCGAGCAGTTGCTGATCGTCACCGCGCTGGCCGATCCCCCGCCGCGCACCGGGTTCATCGACCGCTGCCTCGTCGCCTGCTACGCGGGGGGCCTCGAACCTGTCCTCTGCCTGACGAAGGCCGACCTCGCGAGCCCGGACGAACTCCTCGCCGGCTACGCGGGCCTCGACATCCCGGCCGTGGTCACCCGGCACGACGAGCATCCGGAGGAACTGACCGGGCGGCTCAAGGACCGGGTCACCGCGCTGGTCGGGCATTCGGGCGTCGGGAAGTCCACTTTGGTCAACCGGCTGGTGCCGGACGCCGGACTGGCGACCGGCGTGGTCAGCGCGGTCGGCAAGGGCAGGCACACGTCCGTCGCGGCGGTCGCGCTCCCCCTTCCCGGCGGCGGCTGGGTGGTCGACACGCCGGGCATCCGCTCCTTCGGGCTCGCGCACGTGACCGCCGACGACATCGTGCTCGCCTTCGAGGAGTTCGCCGAGGCCGCCGAAGAGTGCCCTTCCGGCTGCGGCCACCTCGGCCCGCCTTCGGACCCGGACTGCGCGCTCGACGACGTAGTCACCGACGGTCACGCCAGTCCGGAACGACTGGGCTCGTTGCGCCGGCTTTTGGGCTCCCGAGCTGGGCATGACGACGATCGGTAACTAATTCCGGCCTGGAGCGATAACCCGTTCGGATTAGATCAACTTTTCTGAGGGGTCCACTTGAAGCGCGTAACCACGCTCGCCGCCATCACCACGGCCGCCGTCCTGGCGCTGTCCGCCTGCGGTGGCGAGAAGCAGCCCGGCGCGGCTGCCCCCGCTCCTTCCGAAGCGAAGAGCATGCTTTCGTCACCGCTGGGCGACGCGGTCCAGCTGGCCGCTCTCACCAAGGAGAGCACGACGAAGGCCAAGTCGTCGAAGGTCTCCATGGAGGCCTCCTCCGGCGGCCAGACCATGACCGTGACCGGTCAGGGCCTGTATGACGGCGAGAACAGCAAGTTCTCGATGTCGATGGACAGCGACGGCAAGAAGATGGACATCCTGTTCGTCGACAAGGCGCTGTACTTCAAGCTCGACGCCGCCGACAAGGCGGAGATGAAGACCGACAAGGAGTACGTGAAGGTCTCGGCCGACGGCCAGGACCCGATGTCGCAGCTGCTCGGCAAGATGATGTCGAAGGCCGTCAAGGACAGCGACCCGTCCCGCACCCTGGAGCAGGTCGCGAAGGCCGGGAAGATCACGAAGTCGGACCAGGTCCAGCTGAACGGTGAGCTGACCAACCACTACGTCATCGACATCGAGGTCGAGAAGGCGATCGCGCTCGTCGTCGGCGAGGCCGGTGTGCCGCTCCCGCCCGAGGCGCAGAAGCAGATCGACGCGAAGCTCAAGGGCAAGAACGTCACCATCCCCACCGAGCTGTGGCTCAACGCCGACAACCTTCCGCTGCAGGTCACCATGGACCAGACCGCGTTCATGAAGGCCCTGGGCGCTCCCGGTGAGGGCTCGGCGAAGGCCACGATCAAGTACACCGACTGGGGCACGCCGATCACCGTCACCGCCCCGCCCGCCGACCAGGTCGGTGACCTGGCGGAGATCATGAAGAAGGCCGGCGGCCGGTAAGCGGCTAGCTGCTCGCACGCGTGAAGGCCCCCTTCCCACGGTTCAGCTGAGGGAAGGGGGCCTTCACGCGTTCGGCGAGCGGGGAAGGCGGCGGTGACGCCTCGGTACGGGTGGTCGTGAGTGGCGATTCGGGTTCTAACCCGAATCGCCACTCACGACCAACTTGACCCACCTCGCCCCGACATTCGGACGGTGGAAATTCACGCGACAGGCACTACGGTGGTGGTACAGACCATTCACCCGAGGGAGTCCTATGCGTGCCACCGGATTCGCCGTCGTCTGTACCGCTCTCCTACTGCTGGGCGGCTGCTCCGGCGGAGAGCAACCGGCGGCGCCACCCGCGCAGGACGCGGCGCAGCTGGCTTCGGCCGCCGCCGCGGGCACCCAGAAGGCGCGTTCGTCCAAAGTCGCGCTCGAGACCACCGCGGAGGACGGCCGCAAGGTCGTCGTCACCAGTTCCGGGCTCTATGAGGGTCCGAACAGCAAGTTCTCCATGGTCGCCGAGGTCGCCGGTGAGAAACGGGACCTGATCTTCGCCGACGGCGTCCTCTACTACCACCTGTCGGACGCCCAGCTCCAGGAGAACAAGAGCGGCAAGGAATGGGTCAAGATCACCGCCGACGGCAAGGACGCGCTCTCCGCGGCCAACGGCGCGCTGATGACGAAGGTCGTCGAGACGATGGATCCCACCCGCACGATCGACCGGATCGCGAAATCGGGCAAGGTCACCAAGTCAGGTCCGGCCGACGTGAACGGCACGGCCGCCACGCACTACGTCCTCGATCTCGGCGGCGCCCCCGCCGAGGTGTGGCTGGACGCCGAGCAGCGTCCGGTGCAGGTCAGCGTCGACAAAGCCACGGTGAAGTACGAAAGCTGGGCTTCGGACGTGGTGATCATCGCGCCGCCGCCCGAGGCGGTCGGCGACAGCCGCTGAGCCGTTCCCCCGATCGGGGCGAGGTCCGCGGCTGTGTTTCGCTTGGGTGCCCGCACTGTGAAAGCAGGTCCTCATGCGAAGAACGGCCCTGTCGACCGTCGTGCTCGTACTCGGCGCGCTGCTCGGCGCGTGCGACGGCGAGACCGTCTCGTTCGCCGACGCCCGCGCGCTCGCCGACGGGGCCATGTCCGCCATGGACGGCAAGGCGGCGAAGTTCGCCACGGACGTCACGGCGGGCACGATGCGGTCGAAGAGCCAGGGGCAGGCGCGGGTCGCGGGGACGGGCACCGCACTGGCCATGACCACGGACTTCCTCGGCGAGGCGCTCGAACTACGGCTGGTCGACAAGACCGTCTTCGCCAAGGTTCCCGAGGCCGCCCGTGAGGACGTTCCCGGCGGAAAACCCTGGGTCAAGGTGTCCCCCGACGGCGCGGACCCGTTCTCGCAGGTCGCCGGCGGCAGCATCGACCAGCTGGCCAAGCAGAACGATCCGGCCCGCGCGCTCGACCAGGTCCGGCGGGCGGGCAGGCTCACCGAATCGGGGCACGCCGAACTCGACGGCGTGTCCGCCGAGCGCTACCGGCTCGACGTCGACATGGCCGCGCTGGGCGGTGACCTGCCCGCCGGGTTGTCGGCGGAGGCCGTCGGCGAGCTGCACGGCAAACTCGGGAAGATCCCCATGGAGGTCTGGCTCGACGACGCGCACCAGCCGCTGCAGATCGTGCTCGACCTCGCCCCCGTCCTCGCCGCTTCCGGCGTCCCGGACAGCGCGATGGCCCGGATCGTCGCGCGCTACCGCGAATGGGGCACGCAGGCCGACATCCAGGCGCCGCCGCCGGAGGAGATCGGGGAGATCCCGGCAGGCTGACCCGGTCACGTTCCCCGGACCCGTCTCGTCCCTCTTGTGAAGGCGACAGGAGGAATGAACATGCGCGTGATGGTGATCGGGGCGACCGGGGTGCTGGGACGTCCGCTGGTGCGTCGGCTGCTGGCCGATGGCCACGAGGTGAGCGGGCTGGCCCGCGGTGTGGACCACGTCGCCGCGGTGCGGGCGACCGGGGCGAAACCGGTGCAGGGCTCGTTGTTCGACGTCGATTCGCTGGCAGGCGCGCTGAACGGGCACGACGCGGTGGTGAACGTCGCGACGCGGATCCCGGACGCGCGCCACGCGATGACGTTGTCCGGCTGGGCGGAGAACGACCGGGTGCGGATCAACGGCAGCCGGACCCTCGCCGACGCCGCCCGACGGGTCGACGAGCTGGGAATCGTGGTGCAGGAAGGGATTTCGTTCGTCTACGCCGACGGCGGCGACGAGGAACTGGACGAGGACGCGCCTCTCGCGCTGCGCGGCAACATCGCGTCTTCGACGGTTGCACACGCGAACATCGCGGAACTGGCGGACGAGGGCCGCACCGCGATCCGGCTGCGGATCGGGCTCCTGGTCGGAGACGACGCGATGACCACGATGATGCTGGCGGCCGCGCGGCGCGGTTCGCCGCTGATCTTCGGCCGCCGGGCCGACTGGACCGCGCCGATCCACCCCGACGACGCGGCGGCGGGCGCGATCGCGGCGCTGCGGGCGCCGAGCGGCGTCTACAACCTGGCGGCGGATCCGGTGCGGAAGCAGGAACTCGGCGAGGCGATGGCCGTCGCGGCCGGTGTCCGGCGGCCGCGCGCGGTGCCGAAGTGGCCGGCGAACCGGCTGGGCCTGATGTCGGTACTGGCGCGTTCGCAGCGGGTCGTCTCGACCCGGCTCACCGAAGCGACCGGCTGGCGGCCCGAACGCCCGGTGCCCGGCCCGTCCTGGTTCTAGAACCCTCGCAATTCGGCACCTGCTTGCGATCGTTGCGCGCGCAACGATCGCAAGCAGGTGCCGAATTGCGAGGGTGGCTACAGGAGTTCCAGCAGGAACGGGAGCTCTTGGGGCGCGTACCAGGCGAGTTCGTGGTCCTCGGCGTCGCCGAGGGTGAATTCCGCGTCCGGGTCGCCGAGGTCCGCCTGGTCGATCACCGCGGCGGCGGCCCGCACCGACTCCGCGGCCTCCGCGGCGTCGACGTGGATCGCGGCGACGTCGGCGATCTTCACCGGCCCGGACAGCCGGACGACGGCGGCGTCGAGATCCGGGCGCAGCGTGACCTCCTCGACGTCGGCCGAGATCACCACCCGCCGCGGCTCGGGCTTCTCCTCGGCCTCGATCAGCCGGAGCGACGCCCTGGCGGCGTCGAGCAGCGCGGCGTACTCGAGTTCTTCGTCGGATCCGCTGGCGTAGGACTCCCGCAGCGCCGGGGTCAGCGCGAATCCCGTGCCGCTGCGTGCCCGGAACTCTCCCGAGGTTTCGAGCTCACGGAGCATCGCGATCGTCGCCGGTAGATAGACCCTCACCAGTGCGCACCCTTCAGCTCTTCCAACGATTCCTCGATCATCCCGGCGAGCAGGTCCACATCGGACACGGCCTTGCGGTCGCCGTTCAGTCCGAAGTAGACACCCCCGTGATACGAGGTGACCCCGATCGCCAGCGCCTGATTGCGCACCAGCGGCATGACCGGGAACATCTCCACCATCTTCGCCTGTCCCGCGTAGAGCGGCACCTGCGGGCCCGGCGAGTTCGTGATCAGCACGTTGAAGATGCGCCCCGACATCGACCCGGCCGCCCGCGCGCCCAGCGAATGCAGCGTCGCCGGCGCGAAGCCACCGACCGTCAGCAGCCCGCGCGCGGCGACCGAACGGCCGGAGTCGAGGTGGTCCGCCATCGCGTGGCCGATGTGCTGCAACCGCAGGACCGCGTTCGGCTCGCCGACCGGGAGATCCACCAGATAGGCGTCGACCTGGTTCCCGACCAGGGCGGGCGTCGAGTATTCGGCCGTCTCGGCGTCGCGGACGGCCATCGGCACCAGCGCGCGCACGGTGGTCGTCGCCGTCAGGTTCGAACCGCGGGAGAGCAGCCATTCCCGCAGCGCGCCGGTGATCGCCGCGAGCACGACGTCGTTGACCGTGCCTCCGTGGTCCGCGCGGACCTTGCGGAAATCCTCCAGCCGCGTGCGGACCACGGCGAACATCCGGCCGCCGGAGGTGCGGACGTTGAGCGGCCCGGACGGCGCCGGATGCACCATCGTCTTCAGCGCCGACGCGACGTCGCCCACCGTTTCGGTGACCTTGCCCGCCATCGCGGTGGCGTCGTGGGCGATGGACCGGACGTTCTCCACCAGCTCCGTCGGCCGCTGCACGGTCTCGGCGACCGCGTCGAGGATCAGCTGGGTTCGGCTCGGTTCCCGGCGCGGATGCCAGTTGTCGTCGAACGGTTCCGGCTCTTGCGGGGTGGCGTCGAGGATCAGCTGGCCGAGTTCGATGGTGCCGAGCCCGTCCACGACCGACTGATGCGTCTTGGTCACCAGCGCGACGCGATCCCCCGCGAGCCCCTCGACGAAGTACGCCTCCCAGAGCGGCCTTCCCGGGTCGAGCCGCCTCGACATCAGCCGGGCCACGAGATCGAACAGCTGGCCGTCGGAGCCCGGCTGCGGCAGCGCGGACCGGCGGACGTGGTAGTTCAGGTCGAAGTCGACGTCGTCGACCCACACCGGCCGCGCGAGATGCCCCGGTACCTCCAGCACCCGCTGCCGGTAGCGCGGCAGGAACGCCAGCCGCTGCCCGATGAGGTCCAGCAGCTGCTCGTGGGTGAAGCCGTCGCGCGGTCGCTCGAAGACCGCCACTCCACCGACGTGCATGGGGGTCGAGTGGTCTTCCACGTACAGGAACGAGGCGTCGAGCGCGGAGAGGCGGTCGGGCATGGGCCGATCCTTACATAGTGGGACACTCGCCGGTGTGGGTGATGAGTCGGTGATCTCGCCGAAGGACCGGTTCCTGACGGTGTACGGGCGCAAACCGGTGCTCGAGGCGTTGGACGACGCGGCGCTCGAGGTGGACAAGGTGATTCTCGCCGACACCGTGCGCGGGCCGAACGCCGCCGAGATCGAGCGTGCTGCCAAGGCCGCCGGGGTGCCGGTGCAGCGGGCGAGCGCGCACCGCGTCAAGGTGCTGGCCGGCAACGGCAAACAGGACCAAGGGGTGCTGGCCGACGTCGTCGCCCCGCGAATGCGGTCGCTGCACGCGGCCCTTTCCGACGGCAGGCCGCCGTCGCGGGTGCTGCTGCTCGACGGAATCACCACCCCGGCGAACGTCGGGATGATCCTGCGCACGGCGACCGCCGCCGGGCTGGAAGGTGTCGTGGTGCCGCGGCGCGGGGTCGCCGCCCTCGACCCGATGGTGGTCAAGGCTTCGGCCGGGGTCGCGTTCCGCGCGCCGGTGCTGCGGTGCGGCAGCGCGCGCGAAGCGGCCGAAATGCTCACCGAAGCCGGATACGGCATCTACGCGCTGGGCGCTTCGGCACGCAGTTCGGTGTTCGACGTCGAGCTGCCGCAGCGCGCGGCCTTCGTACTGGGCGGGGAGACGAACGGGGTCGGCGCCGAGGTCGGCGAACTGGTGACCGAATGGGTGTCGATCCCGATGCCCGGCGAGGTCGAGTCGCTCAACGTCTCGGCCGCCGCCGCGGTGCTGTCCTTCGAGCTGGTGCGCCGGGCTACGGCTTCGGGAACAAAGCGCTGAGCTCGGTCAGCGTCTCCTCGACCGACGTGTGGTGCACTCCCGCCATCCCTGCCGACACCGCGGCGCGGACGTTGTGCGCCGCGTCGTCGACGAACACGCATCGGTCGGCGGGCAGGTCGAGCAACCCCGCCGTGAGCAGGTAGACCTCGCGTTCGGGTTTGGCCACGCCGACCTCGCCGGAGAAGACGAGCGCGTCGAAGAACGGGGCGAGCGACCGCTTGGCCTCGTCCGACGCGCCGGGAGCGTTCGACAGCAAGGCCGTTTTGATACCGCGCTCCCTGGCCGCCCGCAGATAGGCGTACAGCTCGTCCGCGCCGTCGTCCGTGAGCACCCCGACGTAGTCGATGACCAGCCCTTTCAGCACCGGCCCACCGTACACAAGCGATCACCGCACGGTTCATCCTCTCGGGCGGTCCCTGTCGCCGGTCGGCCCACCACCGGTCCCTTACTTGCTGGGCGTGGCCGAGGGGGCCGCGGAGGGGGATTGTCTGATGGGTTCGTACGTACTGAGACGGCTTGAGCCATTCGAACCGCCGTACCGGATCGCCGGAAGGCCGGGCAGGGCGGTGCACCGGGTGGCGCCGCCGGACAACCAGCTCGTGCTCGATCTGCCGCTGTCCGGCGAAAAGATCGTGGAGGTACCGGAGCCACGGCCCGACACCCTGGACGGGCGGCAGGTCGGCAGGCTGCTGACCACCATCCTCGAAGCCTGCGACGGACGCCGTCCGGCGGTCCAGGTGCGGCCGATCCTCGACCCCGCGCTCCACAGCGCGCTGCTCGACCGGGGCCGACGCCGCCCACCGGGCGGCTACCGGCCGAAGTCGATCCACCTGTGCCATCCCGCGGACGGCGTCATCGAGGCCTGCGCGACCGTCGAACAGAACGACCGCTGCCTCGCCTTGGCCGCCCGCTTCGAGCGGACGCCGTCGGGCTGGGTGTGCACCCGCTTCCACCTGCTGAAGCCGCCGCGCCGGGTCTCCGCGCTCGCTGCCTGATGCGCGTGAAGGCCCCCTTCCCTCGGTTGAGCCGAGGGAAGGGGGCCTTCACGCGCTTGGTCGCTTTTAGCGGCGCGGGCCCTTCTTGCCCTTCTTCTGGGAGGCGCGCTGCGCGGCACGGCGCTCCCGGCGGGTTCCGCTCTGGTCACCGGCGTCGCTCGCGCCACCGTCCGAATGCGACTCGACGCCGCCGTCCTCGGACGGGCCCGACATGGTCAGCCCGGACTGCGAACCGCCGCCGAGTCCCTTGCCCCGCAAGGCGGACGGCACGGATTCGGTGTCGGTCGCCGGACCCTGCGGCGGCGTCGGACGGGCGTGCCGTCCGTCGCCGTTGGCGGCCTGGCCGTTCCCGGAGCCGACACCGGCGGGCAGCGCGGACGCGGACTCCGGCGACGGCGTGGCGGGTTCGGCCTGCTCGACCTGGAGGTTGAACAGGAAGCCGACGGCCTCCTCCTTCAGCGACTCCAGCATCGCGCGGAACATGTCGTAGCCCTCGCGCTGGTACTCGATGACCGGGTCGCGCTGGGCGAGGGCCCGCATGCCGATGCCCTCCTTGAGATAGTCCATCTCGTAGAGGTGCTCACGCCACTTGCGGTCGAGCACGGTGAGCATCACCTGGCGTTCCAGGCTGCGCATCGCGCCTTCGCCGACCTTGGCGTCGATGTCGGCCTCACGCTCGTCGTACGCGCGGTGGGCGTCTTCGAGCAGCGCCTGACGCAGACTGTCGGCGTCGAGGTCGTCGTCCTCGGTGAGCTCTTCCCAGGTGACCTTGACCGGGTACAGCGTCTTGAGCGCCGTCCACAGCTTCTCGTGGTCCCAGTCCTCGGCGTAGCCAGAAGAGGTCTCTTCGGTGACGTACGCGTTGATGACGTCGACCAGCATGTGCTCGATCTGCTCGCGAAGATCCTCGCCCTCGAGGACGCGCAGGCGCTCGGCGTAGATCACCTTGCGCTGCTCGTTCATGACCTCGTCGTACTTGAGGACGTTCTTGCGGATCTCCATGTTCTGCTGCTCGACCTGCGTCTGAGCGCTCTTGATCGCCTTGGAGACCATCTTGTGCTCGATCGGCACGTCGTCCGGCAGCCGCATGGTGGTCATGACCCGCTCGACCATCGTCGCGTTGAAGCGGCGCATGAGCTCGTCACCGAGCGACAGGTAGAACCGGGACTCGCCCGGGTCGCCCTGACGGCCGGACCGACCGCGGAGCTGGTTGTCGATGCGGCGGGACTCGTGCCGCTCGGTGCCGAGCACGTACAGGCCGCCTGCCTCGCGGACCTCCTCGGCCTCGGCCTTGGTCTCCGCCTGGATGTCTTCGAGCACCTTCGGCCAAGCGGCCTCGTACTCCTCGGAGTGCTCCACCGGGTCGAGACCACGGTCGCGCAGCACCTCGTCGGCGATGATGTCCGGGTTGCCGCCGAGCACGATGTCGGTACCGCGGCCCGCCATGTTGGTGGCGACGGTGACCGCGCCCTTGCGCCCCGCGCGGGCGACGATCAGCGCCTCCCGGTCGTGGTGCTTGGCGTTGAGGACCTCGTGCGGGACACCCAGCTTGAGCAGCAGCTTCGACAGGTGCTCGGACTTCTCGACACTCGTGGTGCCGACCAGTACCGGCTGGCCCTTCTCGTGCCGCTCGGCGATGTCCTCGGCGACGGCCTCGAACTTGGACTGCTCGGTCTTGTAGATCAGGTCGGCCTGGTCGGCGCGGACCATCGGCTTGTTGGTCGGGATCGGCACCACACCCAGCTTGTAGGTCTGGTGGAACTCGGCCGCCTCGGTCTCGGCGGTACCGGTCATGCCCGACAGCTTGTCGTAGAGCCGGAAGTAGTTCTGCAGCGTGATCGTGGCGAGCGTCTGGTTCTCGGCCTTGATCTCGACGTTTTCCTTGGCCTCGATCGCCTGGTGCATGCCCTCGTTGTAGCGGCGGCCGTGCAGGATGCGGCCGGTGAACTCGTCGACGATGAGGACTTCGCCGTCACGGACGATGTAGTCCTTGTCGCGCTTGTAGAGCTCCTTGACCTTCAGCGCGTTGTTCAGGTAGCCGACCAGCGGCGTGTTCGCGGCCTCGTAGAGGTTTTCGATGCCGAGCTGGTCCTCGACGAACGCGACACCCTTCTCGGTGACACCGACGGTGCGCTTGCGGATGTCCACCTCGTAGTGGATGTCCGGCTTCATCAGCGGGGTCATCCGGGCGAACTCGACGTACCAGCGCGACGACTGGTCGGCCGGGCCGGAGATGATCAGCGGCGTCCTGGCCTCGTCGATGAGGATGGAGTCCACCTCGTCGACGATCGCGAAGTTGTGGCCGCGCTGCACGCAGTCTTCGAGGCTCCACGCCATGTTGTCGCGGAGGTAGTCGAAGCCGAACTCGTTGTTCGTACCGTGCGTGATGTCGGCGGCGTACTGCTCGCGGCGGACCGCGGGCGTCTGGTCGGCCAGGATGATCCCGACCTCGAGGCCGAGGAAGCGGTGGATACGGCCCATCCACTCGGCGTCACGTTTGGCGAGGTAGTCGTTCACCGTGATGACGTGCACGCCTTTGCCGGACAGCCCGTTCAGGTACGCGGGAAGCACCTGGGTCAGGGTCTTGCCCTCACCGGTCTTCATCTCGGACACCTGGCCGAGGTGCAGCGCGGCGCCGCCCATCAGCTGGACGTCGTAGGGCCGCTGGCCGAGCACGCGCCAGGCCGCCTCCCTCGCCACCGCGAAGGCCTCCGGCAGGAGGTCGTCGAGGGACTCGCCGTCCGCGTGCCGTTTACGGAACTCGTCGGTCTTGGCCCGCAACGCGGTGTCCGAAAGTTCCTTGACGTCGTCTTCGAGGGTGTTGATGTGATCGGCGATGTGTCGCAGCCGCTTCACCATTTTGCCCTCGCCCGCGCGGAGCAGGCGGTTCAGCACCATCCGGTCGACCTCACTAGCTGATTGTGATCGCACCCGAGCCGGTCCCGGGCAATCTCGTACGCGGTGGTGCCGGGTAACGCACCACCGTCCGACCCCATCGTAGGGAACACCTCGGTGTTCGCGCACGCACCGTCGGTCGGTACCTGACCGAGCGGGGGCGTATCCCGGCCGATCCGGACACGACAGCGGCCCGCACGGGACGCGTGCGGGCCGCCGTCGTGGACGTAGGGGCCGGCTAACTCAGCCGGATGACGCCGTAGTCGAAGCCTCGCCTCCGGTAGACGACGCTCGGGCACCCGGCGTCGGAGTCGTTGAACAGATAGAAGTCGTGACCGACCAGTTCCATCTCATAGAGAGCCTGGTCGACCGTCATGGGCTCCGCGTCGTGTTTCTTCTCGCGGACGATGCGACCGGGCTGGTGTTCGGTCACCCCGTCATCCCAGCGCTGCTGGGGCATCTCGAACTCTTCACCGCTCTCGACAGCGAAACCGTTGGCCAGGGGTTCGGCCTCGGGCGCTTCGAGTACAGCGGTTCCCGCCAGATGCCGGGTGTCGGTGGTCATGCCACCGGCGGCCGCCATCGAGGTCGCCTCGGCGACGGATTCCGGGCGGCTGCGGCCGTAGTGCACGCGCCGGCGGTCGTGTGTCTTCCGCAACCTGTTTTCGAGCTT
This sequence comes from Amycolatopsis sp. WAC 01375, assembly GCF_003947325.1. Lineage (NCBI taxonomy): Bacteria > Bacillati > Actinomycetota > Actinomycetes > Pseudonocardiales > Pseudonocardiaceae > Amycolatopsis > Amycolatopsis sp. WAC 01375. Next base: position 40,138 of record NZ_QHHW01000052.1, on the reverse strand, counting down.
GTTCAGTGCGGAATCCAGCGCTGCGTAGAAGTCGCCGGCACACGCTTCGGCGCGTACGGCGGGGCCTCGGCCCTTCCCGGTGATTTCGACGCGCTGGCAGTTCTTCGACTGCCGGCGATTGGGCTCATGGAAGAGCTCCACGTCGTATCGGATGACCTTCTTGTCGTAGCGCTCTAGCCGGGCCAGCTTTTCGCTGACAAGTGCCCGATAGTGGTCGGGCACCTCCACGTTGCGGCCCTTAACGACGATGTCCATACACGACCTCCCTCGCTGAAATGACTGCGAGCTGTAGATGTGTTCACTAGGGCGCCGGTAAAGCGGGGACGAAGCCCGGATCGCGGGCGATGAGGGAACTCGGCATACGGTCACGACGTCTCGTGTCGGATGTCCGAGCGCGGACTCAGCGCGGCTCCGGCGCCAGGGACATGGGCTGGTCACCTCCCTGCCTGCCGGGATTGCTGATAGCGCTGCACGTTAGCTCTAACACGCCGCGAGCAACAGCCCCCGAGCCGGGGGATATCAGGACGTGAGACCCCGTCACCGCATGCGACGGCGACGGTGCGACCAGCGGGACAATCCGGCCTGTCGGGCGTCGTCCCCGTGATTTGTTTTCACGCGGACGGCGCAAGCCTTCGGACAGGAAAAAGCCGAGGGTGACGCTCCCGGGGGAAACCGCCGCCACCCCGGTGGAGTGGCGGGCCGTTGGAGTGTTCCCCGGAAGGTCCCTCATATCTCGTCAACGCCCATGTACCCATTCGCGTTCCCGATCATTCATCACTCTTGTAGGTGACACCTCGATCACCCGGCGGCGGCCAGTGCGATCACCGCGGAAACGTGAATTCCGTTTACACCCAAAAGGCGCGCACAAGCGGCGACGGTCGCTCCGGTTGTGATCACGTCGTCAAGAAGTACGACTTCCTTTGGACAGTCCCCACGGAGGAGGCGAATGCGACCGGCGAGGTTCGCCGCCCGCTCGACACGGGTGAGCCCGACGGCGTCGCGGACCCCGGCGCCGAGCTTGAGGACCGGCGACACCGTCACCGGTTTTCCTTTGCTCACATGCACTTTCGCGCATTCTTCGGCGACACGCTGGACGTGCGGTCCGCCTCGGACACGCGAGGCGTGCCGTCTCGATGGGACGGGGACGAGACAAGGGCCGCGTGGCTCGCCCGGCAACTGCTCCAGGACGTCGGCGACCGCCCGCCCCAGGGACGGCGCGAGGTCGCGGCGGCCGCGTTCCTTGTAGGCGAGGATCAGGCGACGGGCTTCGTCGGCGTACCGGGCCAGGGCGTAGACGGGCACGAGGCCCGCCGTCGGGCCTCGGGTGATCTCGCTGAGCGAACCCCAGACGGCCTGACAGGTCGCACAACAGGGCGCGCCCGGCACTCCGCAGGACGCGCAGCGGGCGGGGATGAGGAGATCGAGGATTTTGGACATGGAGCGAGTGTCGGCCTGGGCTCCGACAGTTCCGGGGCCCGTTATGTCGTGACAGGTCCTGTTTGGACACTTTCCGGCCTGAAGGGGCCAGTCATGGCAGCAGTTCCGGAGAAAGCTGCGGCTGTTGCGGAGACGCTCCTTCGCCACTTCCGGTGCCTTCGCGCGCTACGCGCCTTCGCGTCGCTGCGCACCTTCGCCTCTCCTGACCGCCCTGGCTCACCCTGGGACGCGGTCCGTGAAGGACTCCTTGAGGGACTCTGGGTCCCTCAAGGAGTCCTTCACGGACTTTCGGCGCTCGGATTTCGCTAGCGACGCTAGGAAAGCTAGCGATACTAAAGGTCCCTTGCTCCCCCAGCGGCGCCGCCGCGAAAACGGCGCCAAGTACATGAAGGCCCCCTTCCTTGCGCCAGGCGCAAGGAAGGGGGCCTTCATGTACTTTCGGAGAAGCCTCAGCCCGGGTAGAACGGGTCCGCGTCGGTGACGGTGTGCGCCTGCGGCCGCCACACCTCGCCCAGTTCGGACGCGACCCACAGCCCGCCCGCGTCCGCGACCAGGTTCTGCCTGCTCGGGGCCGCGGTGACACCGTGCACCGGCGGGGTCAGGTTCGAACCGCTGAAGGTGTCCATCCGCTGCCCGTCCAGCGGCACCTTGACCACCGGCAGGGTGCTCGACGACGTCGCGGCGATCAGGTGGTCCTGGGTCGCCCAGTCGACGTCGACGACGTCCTTGAGGTCGCGTTCCTGCAGTTTCCGCGGCGCCCGCAGCGCCACCGAATCCGCCGTCCGCACGATCGACGCGACCACCAGCTGCCCGTTGACGACCGCGGCCAGCCGTGAGCCGTCGCGCGAAAGACGCAGTTCGGTGATCTGGCCGAGGCTGGTGAGCATGGTCGCGTCGACGCCGGCCTTCACCCAGCGGCCGTCGGCGGCCAGGGTGACCCTGGCGACGGTGTTGTGGTCGACGACCGTCCAGACCTCGCCCGAAATCCCGCCGCCGCCGCGGGCGACCGGCCGCCAGGTGGGACGGCTCAGGCTGCCGCCGAACAGGTCCACCGAACCGAGGTCGTGCCCGAGGTCGCCGACCCGCAGCCACTGTCTGCCTTCGCGTTCTTCGACCACCGCGAGCCGTTTGCCGTCGACGGACTGCGCGGCGCTGACGACCTTGTACCCGCCGTTGCCCGCGGGCCCGCCGACCGGCGCCCCGTCGCCGAGCGACCGGACCCGTCCGTTCACGGTCATCAGTCCCAGCAGCTCCGAGTTGGGCGCGATGTCCACGTTGTAGTTGGGCAGTTCGCTGGAGCGCCAGTATTCGTGTTCGGGCACCAGCGCGGTGCCGTCGGCGAGCAGCCGGATCCGGCTCAGCGTCACCGTCTGCAACGAGAGGACGATCTGTGCGGCGATCAGGCTCCGGTCCGCGAGGCTGGCCCCGCCGACGCCGGTCAGGTTGATGTCCAGTGTCCCGTCGTCCGTGCTGCGGACGTTGGACTCGGTGGTGACCTGGTCGCCGAGGAGGTCCTTGACCGCGCCCTTCAACCCTTCCGACGGTCCCTGCAGCACCAGGTCCATCACCCGGCCGGGCAATCCGGCCTGCGGTTTCGCCGCGACGTACCGGAGGTCCGGGACGAAGGCGCCGGAGTCGGGCGAGTAGAAGCTGATCGGCACCCGGAAGTAGTTGGTCGCGAAATCCTCGTCGATGACGGCGAGTTCCTGCGGCGGGTCCACGATCCGCCATTGGCCGTTCGGCTGCTTCCGCAGCTTGAACTGCTGCGAGTACTCGGCCTTCACCGGGATGAACGCGCTGTCGGGACTCAGGTTGCCGAGTTTGAACCCGCGGACGTTCACCATCTGCTCGTCCGGGTTCGCCGAGGGCGACGAAGTGTCGTAAACGGTGCCGAAGGTGTTGTCGATGATCGTCAGCCCCGGCGACGGCTTCCAGTTGCGGCGGGCCTCTTCGTCGAGGTAGACCCGCGCGTCGGCGTTCGCCGTGCCCGGCGTCGCGGAGTTGCGGATGAACTGGCGGGTGACGGTCAGCGGGTCGATCCCGGCCACCGGTTCGGCGACGTCCGCCGGTGCCTGTCCCGGTTTTTCCCCGGGGACGGCGACGGGCTGGGATTCGAGCGGGATGTTCGCGCAGCCCGCGACCAGCAGGAACGCCGCGAGCAGGGGCAGCAGCCGCTTCACCGGCCCACCTCCTCGGGTTCGGCGAGGATCGCGTCGGGGGCGGGGCGGACCTCGAGCAGTCCGGACGACCCGTGCGGATCGGTCCCCTGGTGATCGGGCGGCGGCAGGACCAGCGGGCTCTCCCCCATCGGCGTGTCCTGCTGCCGGGGCAGCACGAGCCGGAAGCAGGCGCCGTGGCCGGTCTCGCCCCACGCGTCGAGCAGGCCGCCGTGCAACCGGGCGTCCTCCTGACTGATCGCGAGGCCGAGCCCGGTGCCGCCGGTCCGGCGGTTGCGGGACGGGTCGGCCCGCCAGAAGCGGTTGAACACCAGTTCCGCCTCGCCGGGCTGGAGCCCGACACCGTGGTCCCGCACCGTGATGGCGACCGCGGTCTCGTTGACCGCCAGTGTCAGCACCACTGGGTTCCCTTCGCTGTGGTCGACCGCGTTGGCCAGCAGGTTGCGCAGGATCCGCTCGACGCGGCGCGCGTCGACCTCGGCGGGCGCCTCCTCGTCCGGCAGGATCAGCTCGACCGAACTGCCCGCGTTGCCCGCGATCACCCGGACCTGTTCGACGGCCCTGGTCGCGATCGGCCGGACGTCGATCAGCTCGGCCGAAAGCTCCTCGACCCCGGCGTCGAGCCTGCTGATCTCCAGCAGGTCGCCGAGCAGTGCCTCGAACCGGTCGAGTTCGTCGACCAGCAGTTCGGTGGAGCGGGCGAGCCCGGCCGGGAACTGCTCGCGCGACGCGTGGAGCACGTCGGCGGCCATCCGGACGGTGGTCAACGGGGTGCGCAGTTCGTGCGAGACGTCGGAGGTGAACCGGCGTTGCAATCCGCCGAACTCCTCCAGCTGGCGGATCTGCCGCTGGATACTCGCGGCCATCTCGTTGTAGGACACGGCGAGTTTGGCGAGATCGTCCTCGCCGAGCACGGCGAGCCGCTGGTCGAGCTCGCCGCCCGCGAACTGTTCGGCCGCCGCGGCGGCCTCCCGGACCGGCCGGACCACCTGTCTGGTGACCAGGTTCGTGATCCCGGCCAGCAGGAGCAGCAGCACGAGACCGCCGACGAGCAGCGTGTTCTGCACGGTCGAGACGGTGTTCTGCTCGCTGGTCAGCGGGTACAGCAGGTAGAGCTGGAGCGGGTTGATCATCGTGGTCACCGGTGCGCCGACGATCAGATACGTCGTCTTGCCGCCGTCGGCCTCGGTGACCGTGTGCATCAGGAAGCTGACCTGCTCGGTCTCCACGAACTGGCGCAGCCGTACCGGCACCTTTTCGTACGGGCCCGCGGCGGCGGGCCTGCTCGACTGGTCGCGGCCGCCCGCGGCCAGCACCGGATCGAAGGTGCCCGCCGCCGATCCGGCGCCGTCCTTCGCCGTCGTGGTGCTGGTGATCTTCTTCAGCGCGTTGTTCAGCCGCGCCGTCATCGCGTCCGGGGATTCGGTGCCGACGCCGACCAGCTCATTGGCCGCGGTCTCGACGACCGCCCTTGTCTGCGCGATCGCCGCGTTCTGCTTGGTCTCGAGCAGCCGTTCGGTGATCTGGTTCTGCAGCACCATGCCCAGTACGAACACCACGGCCGACGAGAGCGCCAACGTGGACACGGTGACCCGGAACTGCAGCGAATGCCGCCACAGTTCGTTGAACGAGACGACCTTGCGACGCACGAAAACCACGATGCGCCGGAGGTGGCGCATCGTGGTTTGGGCAAGCCTTCGCAAGCGTCCGCTCATGGGGTGGTCACGGCGGGCCGGCCTTGTAGCCGACGCCGCGAACGGTCAACACCACCTCGGGGTGTTCCGGGTCCTTCTCCACCTTCGAGCGCAGCCGCTGGACGTGCACGTTCACCAGACGGGTGTCGGCGGCGTGGCGGTAACCCCACACCTGCTCGAGGAGCACCTCGCGGGTGAACACCTGACGCGGCTTGCGGGCGAGCGCGACCAGGAGGTCGAACTCCAGCGGGGTCAGCGGGATGGCCTTGCCCTCCCGCGTCACCTCGTGGCCGGGGACGTCGATCGCGAGGTCGCCGATCGTCAGCGACTCGGCGGGCTCGGCCTCGGTGCGGCGCATCCTGGCACGGACGCGGGCCACGAGTTCCTTCGGTTTGAAGGGCTTGACCACGTAGTCGTCGGCCCCCGACTCGAGCCCGAGGACGATGTCCACGGTGTCGCTCTTGGCGGTGAGCATCACGATCGGCACACCGGACTCGGCGCGGATCGCCTTGCAGACGTCGATGCCGTTCATCCCGGGCAGCATGAGGTCGAGGAGGACCAGGTCGGGTTTCAGCTCACGGAGCGCGGGCAGCGCACGTGAGCCGTCGGCGACGACGGCTGTGTCGAACCCCTCCCCACGCAGCACGATGGTGAGCATCTCCGCGAGAGCAGGGTCGTCGTCGACGACCAGAACACGTGCCTTCATAAACCTATGTTCGCACTAGTTTCCCCGCGCAGGCGCGCGACCCGGCGATGTGACCACCAGAAAGATCATCGAATCGGGCAAATTGCTCCATCCGAGTAGGGTCTTCGGGCCCTAGAGAGCACGTCGGAGCCTGGTGAACGGCCGTGGGGAGTCGATCGCGAAGACGCCGGTCAGGACGTCGTCGCGGTGATAGGTCGCGACGAAGCGCTTCGAGGCGACGTCACCTTCGGCGATCCGCACGTCTTCCGTGGCCACTCCGGCGAATTGGAGCCGCCTTCCGTACTGATCGGACCAAAAGTAACCGTGTCGTGCGAAATGCGTGACGGTCGAACCGGCGAGCAGGTTCGCGACCGCGACGCGCGGCTGTTCGCCCGCCGCCGTCCAATGTTCGGCGCGGACCCGCCTGCCGCGCAGACGACAGTGGTACCTGGCGACGTCACCCACCGCGATCACTCGGGGATTCGCTGTGACACAGCCGGAATCGGCCAGCACGCCGTCGTCGACGGCGATCCCGGAACCGGTCAGCCAGTCGGTGGCGGGCCGCGTCCCCACTCCGGCGACGACGAGATCGGCGCGGACCTCGTGGCCGTCGGCGAGCCGCACACCGGTGACACGACCTGTTCCGGTGAAGCCGTCGACGGGAACGCCCGTGATCAGCCGGACGTCGTTCTCGGTGTGCAGTTCCCCGCAGACCGCGCCCATCCGCGCACCGAGGACGGCGGCGAGCGGCACGGGCAGCGCTTCGATCACGGTGACCTCGTGGCCGAGCAGGCGGCAAGCGGACGCGACCTCCGCGCCGATGAATCCCGCGCCGATGACGGCCACCGAAGAAGGCCCCGCCACGAGATCCCGTTTCAGCGCGACAGCGTCGCCGAGCGTCCGCAAGGTGTGGACGCCGTTCAGATTCCTTGCCGCGCCAAGGGTTCTGGCCACCGCACCGGTCGCGATGACGTAGCCGTCGGCGGCGATCGTGGTGCCGTCGCCGAGCGTCACGCCTTCGCGGCCGAACTTTTCGGCGCGGACGCCGAGATGCCATTCGGCGGCCAGCGCGTCGAGGTCGTCCTGTCCGGCGAGCGCGAGGTCGTCGGCGGAAGCCTTGCCCAGCAAGAACTCCTTCGACAACGGCGGCCGGTCGTACGGCGGTTCGGCGCCGATCATCACCAGCCGTCCGTCGAACCCCTGACCGCGCAACTCCTGTGCCGAACGAAGTCCCGCCAGCGAGGTGCCGACGACGGCGACCGATCTCAAGCCACTTCCCGGCGCGCCTCGGTGTCGACGTAGATCACGCCGTCGGCGACCACGACCGGATAGGTGCGCACGGCGTTCTTGGCGGGAAGACAGTCCGGGGCGCCGGTTCGCAGATCGAACCGCGCCGCGTGCAGCGGGCATTCGACGAAGCAGCCCTCGATCCAGCCGTCGGCGAGCGACGCGTCCTGGTGGCTGCAGGTGTCGTCGAGGGCGTAGTAGCCGCCCTCGGCGTGGAAGACCGAAACGGGCACAGGGCCGTCCAAGCGGAGGGCTTCGCCTTCGGGCAGGTCGGAAACGGAGCAGGCACGGATCATCGGGGCCTCCGGGGAAAGGACCGACGGTTGTTGATGTTGCGTATTACGAGACGGGACGTGCTCTGCGCAACAATCACCCCTGAGGGGCCGACGAGTCAAGGGATTCGCCCACTCAGCCGAGCGGATGCGGGCGAAACGGCTACTGTTGCGTCATGCGGAACCAGGACGCGGGGAACGCAACGCCCAGCCAGGTACAGTCCGTCGACCGCGCGATCAGCGTGCTGGAACTGCTGGCGCGCAACGGGGAAACGGGGATCACCGAGATCGCGGGCGAGCTCGGCGTGCACAAGTCGACGGCGTCCCGCCTGCTGAGCGTCCTGGAGAACCGCGGCCTCGTCGAGCAGCTCGGCGAACGCGGCAAGTACGCGATCGGCTTCGGCATCGTCCGGCTCGCCGGTGCCGCCGCCGGCCGGATGGACCTGGCGAAGATCGGCAGGCAGACCTGCCTGAGCCTGGCGGAGACGCTCGGTGAGACGGTCAACATCGCGATCGCCGACGACGGGGTCGCGATCAACATCAGCCAGGCCCGCGGCTCGGCGGCGATCTCCACGCAGAACTGGACCGGCCAGCGCACGCCGCTGCACGCGACGTCCAGCGGGAAGGTGCTGCTCGCGTACCTGGGCGACGCCGAGCGCAAACGTTTGCTCCGGCGGAAACTCGAACAGTTCACGCATCGGACGACGACCGATCCGGAGCAGCTGACCGCGGAACTCGAAAGGGTCGCCGAGGATGGGTACGCGGCCTGCTTCGAGGAGCTGGAGCTGGGGATGCACGCGGTCGCGGTGCCGGTGTACGGCCCCGGCGGCGAGGTCGTCGCGGCGATGAGCGCTTCGGGTCCGTCGTACCGCCTTTCGAAGCAGCGGGTGCGGCAGATCGTGCGGCCGCTCGCGGAGGCGGCGGCGGATCTTTCGGCGCAGCTGGGTCACTTCGCGGATTGACCTGACCTGCCCTGTCGCGCCCCTCCGGCGTGCAATGAAAGGCCCCTTCATTGCAAAATTTGCAATGAAGGGGCCTTTCATTGCACGCGCTGGTTGACGAGCGCGACCGTTTCGGCTCTTGACAGCGTGCCCGCACGTGCCGCACTTTGTTGCTGAAGACGGAACAACGTGCCTCATCCGCAACAGCGCCTGTCACCCCGATGCCCCTGTGTCCTTTGTGGACTCTCCAGGGCAGGCAGGAGGTACCCCCAACCATGCCCCCAGGACCCCGCGTCGTCGTGATCGGCGCCGGCATCGTCGGCTGCGCGCTCGCCGACGAGCTCACCGAACGTGGCTGGACCGACCTCACCGTGCTGGACCAGGGCGACCTGTTCACCACCGGCGGGTCGAGTTCGCACGCGCCAGGGCTGGTCTTCCGGACCAACGCCTGCCGCACGATGACGTCGTTCGCCCAGTACACCGTCGCCAAATACGGCGGGCTCGACCTCGACGGGAAGCCGTGTTTCCGCCCCGTCGGCGGGCTGGAGGTGGCCACGACGCCGGAACGGCTCGCCGACCTCAAGCGCCGTCACGGCTGGGCGGCCGCGTCGGGCGTCGAAAGCAGGCTGATCGAACCGGCCGAATGCGCCGCGCTGCATCCGCTGCTCGATCCGGCCAAGGTGCTCGGCGGGTTCCACATCCCCTCCGACGGACTGGCCAAACCCTTGCGGGCGGCCGAGGCGCAGGCCCGCCGGGCGATCGGGCGCGGCGCGAGGTTCCTCGCGCGGCAGAAGGTCGTCGGGATCGAACGGTCGGGCGGCCGGGTCACCGGCGTCACCACCGAGACGGGGAGCTTCCGCGCGGACATCGTGCTCTCGTGCGCCGGGATGTGGGGGCCGTTGCTCGGCGAACTGGTGGACCTCACGATCCCGCTGGTCCCGATGGCGCATCAGTACGCGCGCACCAGCCCGCTGCCGTCACTCGCCGGGGTGACCGAGGAGGCCACCCGGCCGATCCTGCGGCATCAGGACGCCGACCTCTACTTCCGCGAACACGTCGACCGGATCGGCATCGGCGCGTACGGGCACCGGCCGATGCCGTTGCCCGCCGGGGAGATCGGGGCGGACGAGGGCATGCCGTCGGAACTGGCGTTCACCCCCGAGGACTTCGAGCCGTCCTGGGCCGCCGCCGTCGACCTGCTGCCATCGCTGGGTGAGACCAAGGTCGAGGAAGGCATCAACGGCCTGTTCTCCTTCACGCCGGACGGCATGCCGCTGCTGGGCGAGCATCCGGACCTCGACGGCTTCTGGGTCGCCGAAGCCGTCTGGATCACGCATTCGGCCGGGGTCGCGCGGGCCATGGCGCAGTGGCTGGTCGACGGACGGCCCGACGCGGATCTGCACGGCTGCGACCTCGCCCGGTTCGAGCGGGTGCAGCTGGCCCCGGACTACGTCATGGCGCGTAGTTGCCAGAGTTTCGTCGAGGTCTACGACGTCGTTCATCCCTTGCAACCCATGGAAGAACCACGGCCGCTGCGAACGAGTCCCTTCCACGGGAGGCAAGCGGAGCTCGGCGCGTTCTTCCTCGAAGCGAGCGGCTGGGAACGGCCGCACTGGTACGAGGTGAACGCGGATCTCCCGGAGGTCGGCCTCATCCCGGAGCGCAACGACTGGGCCGCGCGGTACTGGTCGCCGATCGGCGGCGCCGAAGCGCTGGTCGCGCGGCAGCGGGTGGCGATGTTCGACATGACGTCGCTGAAACGCGTGGAGGTCACGGGTCCTGGCGCGTTGCCGTTCCTGCAGACGATGACCACGAACCAGCTCGGCAAGAAGCCTGGCTCGGTCACGTACACGCTGCTGCTCGACGAGGACGGAGGCGTGCGCAGCGACCTGACCGTCGCCCGGCTCGGTGCCGAGCGGTTCCAGGTCGGCCTCAACAGCCCGATCGACATCGACTGGCTGCGAAGGCACCTCCCCGGCGACGGCGCCGCGCAGATCCACGAGACGACCCCGGGCACCTGCTGCATCGGGCTCTGGGGCCCGCTCGCCAGAGCGGTACTGCAGCCACTGTCCACAACGGACTTCTCACACCAGGCGATGGGCTACTTCAAGACGAAGCAGGCGTACGTCGGCCAAGTGCCGGTGACCGCGATGCGACTGTCCTATGTGGGCGAACTCGGCTGGGAGCTGTACACGAGCGCGGACCTCGGCCGCCGGCTGTGGGACACGCTCTGGGAAGCCGGGCAGGCACACGGGATCATCGCCGCCGGACGGGACGCCTTCTCCAGCATGCGCCTGGAGAAGGGCTACCGGCTGTGGGGCACGGACGTCACCGCCGAACACGATCCGTTCGAGGCCGGGCTCGGTTTCGCCGTGCGGATGGACAAGGGGTACTTCATCGGACGTGACGCACTGGCGGGCCGCTCGGAGGACACTGTCGCCAGGAAGCTGACCTGTCTCACCGTCGACGATCCGTACTCCGTCGTGCTCGGCAAGGAACCGGTGTACGCCGACGGCCGTCCGGCCGGGTACGTCACCAGCGCCGCGTACGGCTACACCGTCGGCAAGAACATCGCGTACGCCTGGCTTCCGGTGGAGTTCACCCAGCCCGGCAGGCCGCTGGAGATCGAGTACTTCGGCGAGCGGATCCCCGCCGTCGTGGCTCGTGAACCGCTGTTCGACCCCGGCATGGACCGGATCAGGAGCGCCGCATGAGCCACTACGACGTCATCGTCATCGGCCTCGGCGGGATGGGCAGCGCGGCCGCGTACCGGCTCGCCCGGCGAGGACAGCGCGTGCTGGGCATCGACCGGTTCGCGCCGGTGCACAACCTCGGGTCCAGCCACGGCGGCTCGCGGATCACCCGGCAGGCGTACTTCGAGGATCCCGCGTACGTGCCGCTCCTGCTGCGGGCGCACGAACTGTGGGACGGCGTCGAACGCGACTCCGGCCGGAAGATCTTCACCCGCTGCGGCGGCATCATGCTCGGCGGCCCCGATTCTCGGACGGTGGCGGGAAGCCTGGCCAGCGCCCGGAAATGGGAGCTGCCGCATGAACTGCTGGACGCGGCGGAGATCCGGCGCCGCTTCCCGACGATGCGCCCGGCGGACCACGAGATCGCGTTGTACGAGGAGAACGCCGGGTTCGTGGTGCCGGAAGGCAGTGTGGCGGCGCATCTCCAGCTCGCCGCCCGGGCCGGAGCGGAGCTGCACCACGAGGAGAAGGTCCTTTCGTGGCGCCAGACTTCGACCGGTGTCCGGGTCGGCACGTCACAGAACTTCTACACGGCGGAACAGCTGGTGATCTGCCCCGGCGCCTGGGCACCGGAGCTGCTCGCCGAACTCGGGATCGACTTCACCATCGAACGCCAGGTCCAGTACTGGTTCGCGCCGTCGGGCGGCGCGGAGCCGTTCCGCGCCGGACGGCATCCGATCTACGTCTGGGAAGGCGAGAACGGCCGCCAGTTCTACGGTTTCCCCTCACACGACGACGCCGGAAGCGTGAAGGTCGCGTTCTTCCGCGGCGGCGAGACGTGCACGCCGTCGACCATCGACCGGACAGTGCACACCGACGAGGTCGACGAGATTTCGGGTTTCGTCGGGCGGAAGATGCCGTCGCTGCCCGGTGCCTTCCTCCGCGCGGCGACCTGCATGTACACGAACACCCCCGACGAGCATTTCGTCATCTCCCGCCATCCGGCGCACGAACGCGTGGTGGTCGCCTGCGGGTTCTCCGGGCACGGCTTCAAGTTCGTCCCGGTGGTCGGTGAGATCCTCGCCGACCTCGTCGTGGACGGCACGACCGGCCATCCGGTCGCTTTGTTCGATCCCGCCCGCTTCGCCGGAGTCCCGAGATGACGAGCCTCATCCCGACACTCGGCGGCGGCTACTACACCGATCCCGTGATCTTCGCGGCCGAGCAGGAGAAGATCTTCGAACACCAGTGGTTCTGCGCGGTGCGGGCGGCGGATCTGCCGTCCGCGGGCGACTTCCGGACCGTCCAAGTCGGACGGGAGAGCGTGATCGTCAGCCGCGGGCGGGACGGCGGGCTGCGGGCCTTCCTCAACGTCTGCCGCCATCGTGGCGCCCGGCTGTGCACCGAGGAGTCGGGCACGGTGAAACGCGCGTTCCAGTGCCCGTACCACGCGTGGACGTACGGGCTCGACGGGAAGCTGATCGCGGCGCCGAACCTGGCGAACCTCCCCGACATCGACCGCGCCGAGTACGGGCTGCATGCCTTGCGGCTGCGGGAATGGCTCGGCTACGCGTGGGTCTGCCTCGCCGCGGACCCGCCGTCGTTCGAGGCCGGCGTCGAGGGCGCGGTGCGGGAACGGCTGGGCGATCTGGAATCGATCGAGCGCTACGGCCTCGACCGGCTCTCGGTCGGGCGCCGGATCACCTACGACGTCAAAGCGAACTGGAAACTGATCGTCGAGAACTTCATGGAGTGCTACCACTGCGCGACCATCCATCCGGAGCTGACCGAGGTGCTGCCGGAATTCGCCGACGGGTACGCGGCGCAGTACTTCGTCGGGCACGGCGCCGAGTTCGGCGAGGACGTCGACGGGTTCACCATCGACGGCGGTTCGGGGTTCGACCGGCTCGACGGTGTCGCGACCGAGCAGGACAGGCGGTACTACGCGATCACCATCCGGCCGCAGGTGTTCGTGAACCTGGTGCCGGATCACGTGATCTTCCACCGGATGTACCCGCTCGCACCGGACCGGACGGTCGTCGAATGCGACTGGCTCTATTCCGAGGAGGTCGTGGCCTCGGGCCGGGACGTGTCACGCTCGGTGGAGCTGTTCCACCGCGTCAACGAGCAGGACTTCGGCGCCTGCGAACGCTGCCAGCCCGCGATGGCGTCCCGCGCCTACCGCGGCGGCGGGGTGCTGATGCCGTCCGAGCACCACATCGGCGAGTTCCACTCCTGGCTGCTCACGCGACTCGGCACCTGATCGCGATCCTTGCCCATGCAAAACATCGCAAGTAGGTGACTAATCGCGAAGGAGGGAGGTGGCCAGCGCGCCGGTGTCGACACCGGCGACGCCGTCGAGAACGTGCCAGGGCGCGAGCCAGCCCGTCGCGGCGAGTTCGTCGTAAACCACCGAGCACCGCTTCTGGAGCGCGTCGTCGGTTTCGAAGGAATCCCGCGCGCGGTCGGCGTCGCTCTCCGCGCGGCGCTGCGCGCGATCGGCGGCGACGTCCGCGGTGACCCGGAGCAGCAGATGCGCGACGGGCACCGGCAGGCCGAACCGGTCGATCTCCAGCTCCTTCAGCCAGCGCACGAACTCGCCGTCCGCACCCTGATGGAGCCGGGCGGCACCGTACGCCGCGTTCGACGCGACGTACCTGTCGAGCAGTACGACGTCGTGCTCGCCGAGCCGAGCGCGGATCTCGTCGGCCGCGCCCCGCCGATCGAGCGCGTAGAGCATCGCCATGCCGTAGACGGAGTCGGCGAGGTCGCCGTGGCCGCGGTGCAGCGCTTCCTTCACGAGGTCGGCGTGCACGCTTTCGCCGTAACGCGGGAACGCGATGGACGTGACGCTCGCCCCGGCCGCGTTCAGCGCACCGGTCAACGCGTCGGCGAGGGTGCGCTTGCCCGCGCCGTCCAGACCTTCGATCACCACGAGTCGTCCCACACGCCTACCTTAAGGCGCCGTGGTCGACCGGCGGGCCAGACGGGGTCAGCACACGTCCGGCCCACCGGTCCGCTAGGGGACGCGCCTCTTCGAGTGCAGGCAGAAGCCGGCGACACCGATGAGGAGCAAGCCGCCGAAGATCAGCAGCGGCACGAAGCCGGTGTCCTGCGCGTCGGGCGCGGGGCCGCCGTCGCCGCGGGGCATCACTTGGGCGTTGTAACCGCCGGCCTTGCCCTCCTGGGCGTACGGCGAGTTCGCGAGCAGTTCGCCGTAGCGGCCGGAGACCGTCTTCTGGTACTCCGCGAGGGTGACCGAAGCACCGGCCGCGGAACCGCTGGCGCCCGAATCGAGCAACGTCACCCTGCCGTCGCGCAGCGCGTACCAGGCGTCGACCTGGGGTTCGTGGAGCAGCGCCGCGCCGGCGGGCAGCCGCCGGGCCAGTGCGCTTTCCCGGTCACCCGAAGCGATATTGCCGACGCGCCAGGCGCCGTCGTCGCCGCGGACCGACCAGAGGGTCGCGGTCTGCCCGTCGGACGCCGTCACCGGGACCGCGACGTAGGCAAGCCGTCCGGCGACCGCGCCGTCCCCGGCGACGAAGTCCCTCGAAAGCTCGTAAACCGGGAAGGATTCGTCGATGACGTAGACAGCACTGACCGACGGCGTTTGACTCGAACCACTCGCCTGGGTGAGAAAGCGGCCGATTTCGGCACGCAGCGTGGGGTCGTCCGCAGCCGCCTTCGCGGCCGCGAGATCTTCACTGGACAGGTGATCCGCGCGCGCTCCGGGCGCCGAGATCAGCAGCGCGACCGCGACCAGCCCGGCAAGCCCGAGAAAACGCCGCGCGCTCATCGCCGGATCCCGGAGAGCGTGTGAGTCCAGGTGAAGGACTTGTTACCGGCGTAGAAGTCGTAGGTCGACCAGTTGTGGCGGCTCCCGGTGGGCAGTGGATCCCCCCACGAGACCCACTTCCGGCCGGCGTCGGCGCCGTAGAGCACGTGCATGTGACCGCCGCCCGCGGCCCAGCCGACCCGCGTCTGGACCGGCTTGCCCGCGCCGGTCTGCGCATGGACGGCGGCGAAGGGGACGCGGCCCTTGACGTAGTTCCCCGGGGAGGAGAAGCCGAGCTTGCCGAAGGCGCGCCGGACGTCGCCCAGCGTTCCCGGCTTGTCGGCGCACTCCCGGCGACGTTCGTCGTGGGCGATCCGGCAGAATTCGTTCTGAGTGAGGGCCACGCCGTGGTGTGCCGCGATGGTGTTGCCGGAAGCCACCCAGCACCACTGGGACTTCTCCTGCGCCTGCATGGCGATGGGGTGCTGGCGGGCAGCCGGCGAGGGCAGCGCGCTCGCCGGGGTCTGGATCGCCAGCCACGCCGCCAGACTCGCGGCGCCGGCGGCGCAAACCCTGCTCGAGAACACAGGCACGACGGGCCTCCTGGTCACCATGGCGAACCAATGTGGTCACAACGGTGAACAGAAGGTTCACGCAGAGCAAGATGGGCACTCGGNGGAACGGACCGTTCCGGGGCGTTTCCACACCCCGGAACGGTCACTCTTCCGGGGTCAACCACCCCGAACGGGGGACGTAGTGTTCACAGTGCGCTGCTAACGTGAACGTTCCGCGGCGTTCACGCTCAGCGCACACACTGGTCTGGTGAAGGGACGAGCGGTGACACGAGACGGTGTCGATGCGTTCTCGGCGGGAGAGCATGCCTCGGCCAGGGCTGATCCGTCCTCGGCGGGAAAGCTTGCCTCGGCCGTGGACACCCCGACGATCATCGACGGCACGCGCCGTCAATCGCTCGAAGCCCTGCCCAAGGAGCTCGTCGAGGCCCTCCGCAGCGGCGAGTTCCACCACGCCCTGCGGCAGGCGATCGCCTACCGGGGGCTGTCCCTCGCCCGGCTCCGGGCCCACCTCGGGCTCCGCGGTGTCCAAATCGGACAGTCGACGTTGAGCTACTGGCAGCGCGGATTGCGCCAGCCGGAGGTACCCAAGGCGCTCCCGGCCGTGCGTGCGCTGGAATCGGTGCTGCAACTGCCCGCGGACGCGCTCGTCGTACTGATCGGGCCGCGGACGACGCGGGCACGCGGACATCAGATGGCCGCGTCCTTCCACGACATCCGGTCCGGGGACATGGGCTCGATCGTCGACCAGCTGCTGGCCGAACTGGGCGCGTACCCGTCGTCCAACCGCTACAACGCCGACCTCGAGATGCTCGCGGTGCACGACACGATCACCTTCGACGCCGCGCACCGGCAGGTCGGCCTCCAGACCCGGCTGGTGTGCCGGGCCCGGCGGCACGGCCCGGACCGGTACGTCACCGTCTACAACGGCGACCCCGGCTGCAACATCGGCGACGTCGAACTGATCACCGCCGAGGGCTGCCGCGTCGGCCGGATCCGGCGCAACGCCGAGGCCGAGACGATGGCCACCGAACTGCTCTTCGACCGGAAGCTCGCCGAGGGCGAGATCCACGTGTTCTGCTTCGAGGTCCGCGACGATTCCGGCACCGCGTCGCCCGGCTACTTCCGGATGCTGCGGGACCAGTGCTCGAGCTATCTGGTGCAGCTCAAGTTCGCGCTCGGCGCGCTGCCCGCCCGCTGCACGCGGCAGTTCCGGACCCGCGACGACGCCGTGCCCGTCGAGTCCGAGGAGCTGCCGCTCGACATGGGCGGCGTGACCAGTGGTTTCTTCAGCGACGCCGGGCCGGGGCTGGCCGGCATCGAGGTCGAGTGGCGCTAGCGCGTGCGATGAAAGGCCCCTTCATTGCAAATTTTGCAATGAAGGGGCCTTTCATCGCACGCGCTCGGTAGGGGTCGTCAGCGAACTGGTCGCCTGCGCCGGGGACTTTCCGCGCACGATGCGGGGAAAGCTCCCTTCACACCGGCCCGTCCGTTCCTCTAGACCCCGAAGTCCGTGAAGGCCTCCTTGAGGGATCCTGGATCCCTCAAGGAGGCCTTCACGGACCCGCAGCCGTCAGTACCGGTAGTGGTCGGTCTTGAACGGACCTTCGACGTCCACGTCGATGTACTCGGCCTGCTCCTTGGTCAGCTTCGTGAGCTCACCGCCGAGCGCGTCGAGGTGGATCTTCGCGACCTTCTCGTCGAGCTTCTTCGGGAGGCGGAAGACCTCCTTGTCGTACTCCTCGTACTTGGTGAACAGCTCGATCTGCGCGATCACCTGGTTGGAGAAGCTGTTCGACATCACGAACGACGGGTGCCCGGTCGCGTTGCCAAGGTTCAGCAGACGGCCCTCGGACAGCACCAGGATGCTCTTGCCATCAGGGAAGACCCACTCGTCGACCTGCGGCTTGATGGTGATCCGCCGGATGCCCGGGTAGCGCTGGAGGCCCGCCATGTCGAGCTCGTTGTCGAAGTGGCCGATGTTGCCCAGGATCGCCTGGTGCTTCATCCGCGCCATGTGCTCGACGAGCACGACGTCCTTGTTGCCGGTGGTCGTGATGATGATGTCGGCCTCGCCGAGGACGTTCTCCAGCTTCTTGACCTGGTAGCCGTCCATCGCCGCCTGCAGCGCGCAGATCGGGTCGATCTCGGTGATGATCACCCGCGCGCCCTGGCCGCGCAGCGACTCCGCGGCGCCCTTGCCGACGTCGCCGTAACCGCAGACGACCGCGACCTTGCCGCCGATGAGGACGTCGGTGCCGCGGTTGATGCCGTCGATCAGCGAGTGCCGGATGCCGTAGCGGTTGTCGAACTTCGACTTGGTCACCGCGTCGTTCACGTTGATCGCCGGGAACAGCAGTTCACCGGCCGCGGCGAGCTGGTAGAGCCGCAGCACGCCGGTGGTGGTCTCCTCGGTGACCCCGCGGATGCCTTCGCCGATCTTGGTCCACTTGCCGGTGTCGGCCGCGACCGAAGCACTCAGCAGCTGCAGGAACACGCGGAACTCGTCCGAGGTGTCCTCGTCCGGCGAGGGGACGACGCCCGCCTTCTCGAACTCGGTTCCCTTGTGCACCAGCATGGTGGCGTCGCCGCCGTCGTCGAGGATCATGTTCGGGCCTTCGCCGTCCCACGTGAGCATCCGCTCGGTGCACCACCAGTACTCCTCCAGCGACTCGCCCTTCCAGGCGAACACCGGAACGCCCTTGGGCTCCTCGGGAGTGCCGTGCGGGCCGACGACGATCGCCGCGGCCGCGTGGTCCTGGGTGGAGAAGATGTTGCAGGAGGCCCAGCGCACCTCGGCACCCAGTGCGACGAGGGTTTCGATCAGGACCGCGGTCTGTACCGTCATGTGCAGCGAGCCCGAAACCCGGGCTCCCCGCAAGGGATACACCTCGGCGTATTCGCGGCGCAGCGCCATCAGGCCCGGCATCTCGTGCTCGGCGAGGCGGATCTCCTTGCGGCCGAACTCGGCGGCCTCGAGATCGGCGACGGCGAACTCGATGCCGTTGCGGGTGTCGTGCCGCTTGGCAACGCTTTCGGGGGTCATATGCGCGCTTCCTCCAAGGTTGGATGACATCGGAACAGTACCGTTGTCGGCTCAGTCCCCACTGAACGGTTTGGAGGCCTTCACCGTGGTCATGCCGGGTCCCGATACCCGCGTCGTCGAAATACGCGTACCCGGGCTAGTGGGCACGAGCGGTGAAAGCCTGCTGGATTCGACGTCCGTCGTCGACGTCGCGGGCGACGGGATCGGCAGGCTGATCCGGCCGTCGGACCGGCTGCGCCGTCCCGCTCCCGGTCCGGTGCTGCCCGCGCTCGGCCGTTCGATCCCGCGCATCCTCGAAGGCTACCTGTGGAGCGGGATGACCTCCGGTGGCGCGGCGAAGGCGACGTGGGCGCTGCTGTTCCCGTTCTCGCTGGCGAACGTCGCGCATTGGATGCTGCCGCCGGTCCCGGAGGGCAGGCGCTCCGCGGCACTGCTCGGCGCGGTTTGCCGAGGGCTGCTGCGGGTGGCCTCGCTGCTGCTGACGATGTTGCTGATCAGCCAGCTCGCGGTGGTCTCGCTCGACCTGTTCGCCGCGCAATGCCTCGCCCCGGGTTCGACCTGTCTCGAAGGGGCGCCGTCGTTCCTGCGGGACTTCGCGCCGCTGCGGACCGCGATCGGGGTGGTCCCGCTACTGGTGCTGATCTTCGTGCTCGACCGGATCCCGTCGTCGGACTGGCGGTCACGGAACAGGCGGCACCGCGCCCACAGTTCGAGCCCGCTGCAACCGCAGGACCTGCCGCGGACGCCGGGCCTGCGCACGCTGCACACCGTCGCCGCCTTGACCTGTGTCGCGCTCCCGTTGCTCGGCGGGCCGTTCCGGCTGCCGACGGTGACGTTCGACCTGATCGTCTGGATCTGCGCGCTGGCACTCGTCCTCGCCGCACTGGTGGCCTCGACGGTCGGGTTCTCCGCCGGACCGGTGATCCGGGGCGGGGTGATCGCGGTCGCCGTCGTACTGGTCGGGATCGCCGTCGTACGCCGGACGCCGCTGCCCGCGGGTCTGCCGGGCGGCGGGCTCGGCGGAGCGGACGGGACGGTCGAGGCGCTGGGCGCGGCCATGGTCGCGGTGACCGTGCTGTTCGCGCTGGTGCTCGCCCCGGCGGCGCTGCTCGGCCGGTCGGCCTGGAAGCATCTGCCGCACCGGCTGCGGCCCTGGCTCGGCGGCTGGGCGGCGGCCCCGGTGGTCGCGCTGGCAGGCCTGCTCGGCGGCGGTTTCGGCGCCGGGCTCGCGGTCGCGCTGCGGCAACTGGTCGGCGCGACCGATCTCCGGCTGCCCGACACCTACTCCCTGGTGACGGTGCTGTGGGGCGCCGGGCTCGCGCTCGCCGTCGTGCTCGGCGTGCTGGGCTTCGCGGTGGCCGTCCCGCTGCGCCGGTTGCGCCGCGGCATCCCGAAGATCGTCGCGCTGATGGAGATCGACAAGGCGCAGGAAGAGGAAGCCGCGAGTGCGTGGGCCCGCGCTTCGTGGGAACGCAAGCATCTGCACCATCTCGCGCTCACCGTCGCGCTGGCGATGGCGGCGGGCGGCGGCGCGCTCCTGGTGCTGCGCTTCGGTTTCGGCCCGCTGCCCGACTGGTTCAAGCCGATTTCGGCGATCGGCGTGTTCGCGCTGGGCGCGATGGCGGCCGGCCTGCTGCGCGTCGTGTTCGCCGCCGCGACCACCCCCAAGCGCAGCCGTCACCTCGGCGCGCTAGCGGATCTCGTGTGCTTCTGGCCGCGTGCCGCCCATCCGACCGTGCCGCCGAGTTACGCGCTCAGGGTCGTCCCGGAACTCGCGGAGCGGGTCAAGGAGCATCTGGCCGAGCCGGGCACGCGCGTCGTGCTGTCCGGATACAACCTCGGCAGCCTGCTGACGGTGCTCGCCGCGGCACGGGTGATCGCCGATCTGCCGCCGGAGGACCGCGACCGCGTCGGACTGCTGACCGCGGGCTCACCCCTGCAATGGGGTTATCAGCGCGCGTTCCCCGCGATGCTGCCGCAGGAGCAGCTCGCCGGGTTGTACGAGGATCTCGACGGCCGCTGGCGGGCGCTGTGCCGAGGGACGGACATCTTCGGCGGCGGCGTCACGACATGGCGGCATCGGGTGGTGTCCGGGAAACTGCTGGGCGACGGCTACCTGCCCGGCGGCGGGACGGGGCCGCTGGCCGCCGAGGCCGACGAGCAGGGCGTCCTGGTGCTCGGCGGCGATCACTGGCTGCCCGACCCGATGCGCGGGCCGACCGGACGGCACCGCTGGGCGCCCGGCGTCCTCAAGCACACGGATTACGTCGTCGACGCCGAATGGGACAACGCCGTCGCGATGGCCGCCGGTCTCGGCCGCCCCCGGCCCACGAACCCTTGGGGCGAGCAGGGATCGCTGTTCGGGGACTTCCCACAAATGCGCTGAAGGCCCCCTTCACGAGGAAGAGGGCCTTCAGGCGTTCGCTAGCTTCAGTCGGTCTTGCCGCGACGCACGCGCAGCAGGACCAGGACGCCGGCACCGGCCAGCACCAGCAGGCCACCGGCCCACAGCAGCCAGGCGTTGTCGAAACCGGTGTCCGCGAGGCCGCCACCGTTGCCGCCGTTGCCGTCGACCGCGGGGGCCGGGGCGGTGGTGCTGGTCGGCGTGCCGGAGGACTCCGACGGCTTCGAGGTGGTCGGCGCCGAAGTCGGCGGCTTGGCCGTCGAGGTCTTCGTCGGCTCGCTCGGCTTCGGCTGCTCGGTCGGCGGCGTCTTCTTCTCACCGCAGACGAACCAGTGGCTGATCGCCGCCTGCTGGTCGCCCTTGTTCAGCGGCGAACGCAGCTCGGTCCACGGCGGGTTCTCGGGCAACCCCTTCTCCCCGGGAACGTAGACGTTGTAACCGTGGCCGCCCTTGACCACGATCGCCGTGACGGTGACGCCCTTGCCGACCGCGGTGATGTTGAGGAGGAGGTTGTCCGTGCCGCCGGTGAAGGTCAGGTCCGAAGTAGGCAGGACCTTGCCCGGCAGCTTGGCGCCCTCGCAGGTGGTGGCGTTTTCACCCACGACCTGGGTGGCGCGGTCGTCGCTGCGAGTCGCGAGGGCGGTGCCCGCCGTGCCCAGCAGTGCGACGGTGGCGAGGGCGACGACAGTGACGGCGGAGCGGACGCGCCGTCTGGGGTTGATCTGCATTCAGAGCTCTCCTGTACCGATCGGGGGACAAACGAGCAAAGCGTGGCGCCTCTTTGGAGGGATGAAGGTCAACTCGCGGTACGTCTGCACGAGTCCCGTTCACCCGTCAGGGGGAAGCAGAGACCGGACGCTATCGCACACCGATTTCACACCGAAACCGGGGCCCCCGACAAAACGGCCCACCATCCACAAAGGAATGGTGGGCCGCCGAAACGAGAAAGATCAGTCCGGAACGGACGTCGGGACCTCGTCCTTGTTCTGCTTGCCGAGCAGCGAGTTGCGACGGCTGTAGGCGAAGTAGATGACGACGCCCAGCGCCATCCAGGCCAGGAACCGCAGCCACGTGAGCACGGTCAGGTTCAGCATCAGCCAGAGACAGGCGACGATCGCCAGGATCGGGATCAGCGGGACCAACGGCACCCGGAAGGCGCGGGGCAGATCGGGCCGGGTCTTGCGCAGCACCAGCACGCCCGCGGAGACCAGAACGAAAGCGAACAGCGTCCCGACGTTGACCATTTCCTCGAGTTTGTCCGCCGGGAAGAAGGTCGCCGCGACCGCGACCAGCCCGCCGACGACGATCGTCGCCCGCTTCGGCGTGCCGTGTTCCCCGGTCTTCGCGAGGCCGCGCGGCATCAGGCCGTCACGCGACATCGCGAAGATGATCCGGATCTGGCCGAGCATCAGCACCATGACGACGGTCGTCAGCCCGGCGAGGGCGCCGACGGAGATGATGTTGGCCGCCCAGTCGACGCCGTTGACCGCGAACGCGGACGCGAGCGTCTTCTTGCTGCCGTCACCCGCCGAGGTGGAGAGCTCCTTGTAGTTCACCATGCCGACGACCACGAGCGACACGGCGACGTACAGCACCGTGACGATGGCGAGCGAGCCGAAAATGCCGCGGGGCACGGCCTTCTGCGGGTTGCGGGTCTCCTCGGCGGTGGTCGCGACGATGTCGAACCCGATGAACGCGAAGAACACCAGCGACGCCGCGGCCAGCAGGCCGAAGACGCCGAACGAACTGCTGCCGCCACCGGCGAACAGCGAGAACAGCGACTGGTCGACCCCGGTGGACGCCGACTCCGCGGCGGACTGAGCCTCCGGGATGAACGGGGTGTAG
Organism: Amycolatopsis sp. WAC 01375; assembly: GCF_003947325.1. Classification (NCBI taxonomy): domain Bacteria; kingdom Bacillati; phylum Actinomycetota; class Actinomycetes; order Pseudonocardiales; family Pseudonocardiaceae; genus Amycolatopsis; species Amycolatopsis sp. WAC 01375. The sequence goes on along the minus strand of NZ_QHHW01000052.1, from coordinate 17,310 downwards.
TTCGAACCCTTGATGTAGAAGATGCCGAGCACGATCACGAACAGCACCACCGCGACCTTGATCGCGGTGATCACCATGGAGAAGCGCGAAGACAGCTTCGTGCCGACGGCGAGCAGCGTGGCCAGTACGAGCACCACCAGCAGGGCACCCCAGTCGACCGGGATCGGGCCGAGCTCGAACGTCGTCTTCGTGCCCTTGCCGAAGATGTAGGAGAGCACGGTTTCGAGGTAGGCGGACCAGCCCTTCGACACCGCGGCCGCGCCGACGGCGAGTTCCAGGATGAGGTCCCAGCCGATGATCCACGCCATGAACTCGCCGAACGTGGCGTAGGAGAACGTGTACGCGCTCCCGGCCACCGGAACGGTCGACGCGAATTCCGCGTAACAGAGGGCGGCCAGCGCGCAGGCGATGGCCGCGAACACGAACGCGAGCGAGACCGACGGCCCCGCGAAGTCACCGGCCGTGCGCGCGGTGAGGGTGAAGATCCCGGCACCGATGACGACGGCGACGCCGAAGACGGTCAGATCCCACGCGCTCAGGTTCCGCCGGAGCTTCGTCCCCGGCTCGTCGGTGTCCGCGATGGACTGCTCGATGGTTTTCGTACGCCACAGACCGTTTCCGGGCACCCTTGACCTCCTACACCTGACTGCGGTTCAAGGGACCCTATCGCCCGGCCTCGACGGCAGCGCGGTGGGAGAGCAACGAAGTACCCGGAGGTCGCGGCGGTAATCGGCGGTGTACGGACAGTTGCCCCGGCCGCGTTCGCGGCGCCCGAAAAGTCCGTGAAGGCCTCCTTGAGGGACTCAGGATCCCTCAAGGAGGCCTTCACGGACACCTCTCACGCGACCCCCGCCCACCTGCAATGAAGGGGCCTTTCATAGCAAATTTTGCTATGAAAGGCCCCTTCATTGCACGTCTTGGGCCGGCCGGGCTCAGGCCAGCGCGCGGTCCAGGTCGGGCTCCAGGTAGATCAGCTTCGCCGTCGGCACCTTCGCGCGAACACGCGCTTCGGCGTCGTCGATGGCCTGCGCGATGTCGGCGGTGTCCAGCCCGGGCACCAGCGCGAGCTTCGCGGCCACCAGCATCTCGTCCGGGCCGATGTACAGCGTGCGGATGTGGATGACCCGCTCGACCTTGCCGGCGGCGAGTTCGTCGACGATCGCGTCGAGATCGGTCTCAGTGGCGCCTTCGCCGATCAGCAGGCTCTTCATCTCGATGATCAGGATGATCGCGATGATCCCGAGCAGCAGGCCGATCGTGACGGTGCCGATGCCGTCCCACACCGGTTCGCCGGTGATGACCGAGAGCCCGACGCCCGCGAGCGCGAACACCAGGCCGAGCAGCGCGCCCGCGTCCTCCAGCAGGACCACCGGCAGTTCGGGGGTCTTGGCCTGGCGGATGAACGCCCACCAGCCCGCGTCGCCCTTGATCTTCTTCGATTCCTGGATCGCCGTGTAGAAGGAGTAGCACTCCAGCCCGATCGCGACCACGAGGATGCCGACCGCCACCAGCGGCGAGGTCAGTGCCTCCGGCTCGCTGATCTTGTGGATGCCCTCGTACAGCGCGAACACCGAGCCGAGGCTGAAGAGCATCAGCGCGACGATGAACGAGTAGAAGTACCGGTCCCGCCCGAAGCCGAACGGGTGGGTGCGCGTCGCCTTGCGCTGCGAGGTCTTCTGTCCCAGCAGTAGGAGGCCCTGGTTCGAGGTGTCCGCGAGCGAGTGCACGGACTCGGCCAGCATCGACGACGACCCCGTGATGAGGAAGCCGGTGAATTTCGCGGCCGCGATTCCGGCGTTCGCCACGAGCGCGGCGATGATCGCCTTGGTTCCGCCACCTGCAGACACGTGCAACTCCCCGGATGGTGTCCCGATATGCCGGGTTCGAAGGCTAGCAGTGCAGATGAGCCCGTACGCGCCGGGCGGGACAGGTCACAGAATTGTCGGGCCCCCTCGCTAGTCTCGCCCCTCTCATGACCTGGGAGGTGCCCGTGCCGCGATTCGGCGTGCTCGGACCATTGATGATCGAGAGCCCATCCGGGCGGCGGACGACGCCGCGCGGCGATCATCAGCGTGCCCTGCTGGCCGTCCTTCTGCTGAACGCGAACTCGCCCGTCCCGGTCGACGCCCTGGTCGAGACGCTCTGGCCGGAGACTCCGCCGAAGTCGTACTCCTCGAATCTGCACACGTACGTCTCCCGTCTGCGGGCCCGCTTCGAGGGGCTGGAGATCGAGCGGGATCCACACGGCTACCGGCTGGTGGTCGAGCCCGGCGACCTCGATCTGCTGTCCTTCCGCGAAGCCGTCGCGGCCGGGAAGGCGGTGGCGCGGGCGGGCGATCCGGCGGCCGCCGCCGGGCACTATCGCCGGGCGCTGGCGGAATGGCGCGGGCCGGTCCTGTCCGGGCTGCACATCCCCCGGCTCGACGCGGACGTCGCCCGGCTCGAGTCGGAACGGCTCGCCGCCTTCGAAGACTGTGTCGACGCCGAACTGTCCGACGGCAGGCACGGCGAGCTCACCGGCGAACTCCAGGCGATGATCACCGAACATCCCCTGCGTGAGCGGCTTGCCGCGCAGCTGATGGTCGCGTTGCACCGCGCCGGGCGGCAGGCCGATTCGCTGGCCGTCCACCGCGATCTGCGTGCCACCCTCGTCGAGGAGCTGGGCGTGGAACCCGGCGCCGAGGTCCGCCGCGTGCACGCCGCCGTTTTGCGCGGTGAGGATCCGGTGCCCTCGGCGAAGCAGGCGCCGGTCTTCCCGATCTGCCAGCTGCCTCCGGACATCGCGGATCTGGCGGGCCGCGAGGACGAGATCGCGAAGCTTTCCGGGCTGCTCGGTGACGGCGCGGGGGTCCCCGTCGCGGTGATCACCGGCCAGCCCGGCGCGGGCAAGTCCACCCTCGCGGTCAGCACCGCGCACAGGCTCCGCCGGTCCTTCCCGGACGGGCAGCTGTTCGTCCCGCTGGCCGGCGCCTCCAGCCCTCGCGACCTCGCCACCGTCCTCGGCGACCTGTTGCGCGCGCTGGGCGTCACCGGCCCGGCCATCCCGGACGACGTCGACGCCAGGGCGGCGGTGTACCGCGGCCGCCTCGCCGATCGGCGGGTCCTCGTGGTGCTCGACGACGCCGCGAGTCCCGATCAGGTCCGCGCGCTGCTGCCGGGAACGCCGGGCAGCGCCGTCCTGATCACCAGCAGGCGGCGGCTTTCCGGGCTCGCCGGGGCGGATCGCCTCCACCTCGCACCGCTGTCCGGCGCCGAGGCGATGACCCTGCTGGCACGGCTCGCCGGGCCGGACCGGGTGGGCGCCGAAGCCGCGGACGCGGAGCGGATCGCCAAGGCCTGCGGCAATCTCCCGCTGGCGCTGCGGATCGCCGGCAGCAGGCTCGCCATGCGGCCGGGGCTGCCGCTCGGAAAGCTCGCCGGGAAGCTGGAAGACGAGGTCTCGCGCCTCGACGAACTCCAGGTCAGCGACCTCCAGGTGCGCGGCAGCATCGCGTTGAGCTATCAGGCGCTGAGCCCGGCGGCGCGGCGCGCGTTCCGGTCGATCGGCCGCTGCCGCACCCTCGACCTGCCCGCGTGGGCGGTGTCGACCCTGGTAGACGGTGCCGATAACGAAGGCTCGGACGAGGCCATCGACGAACTCGTCGAGGCCAGCCTGCTCGAAGCCACCGGTCTCGATCCGACGGGTGAGCAGCGGTTCCGCGTGCACGACCTGGTGCGGGTGTTCGCCACGGAACTCGGCAGGGAACTGGAGACCCGCGCCGAGCGGGTGGCCACCGTCGCGAAGGTGTCGGACGCGGCGTTGTGCCTCGCCGACACGGCGGCCCGCCGCCTGCCGAGGACGGTGCCGATGCCGTTGTCGGATCACGATGTCCCCGTGCAGCCCCTGGCGGGCGAGCTGGTCGAGCGGCTGCTGCGTGATCCCGGCACCTGGTTCTCGGTGGAGCGGGCCAACCTGGTCGCCGCCGTCTCGTCGCTGTGCGCCGTCGGCTGGCGGCGGAAAGCGTTGCGGATACTGGAAAGACTGAGCGCGTACCTGTACTTGCACAGCCATTACACCGATATGCGGACGGCGTACGAGACGTTGCGTGACGCCGCCCGCGAGGCGGATGACCGGCACATCGTGGTCATCGCCGAGGCGAATCTGGCGGTGTTGCTGCATGTTCGCGGCGAGTACGAACGCGCCGTCGAGGGCTATCGCGAATGTTCGAAGGAATTGGCGGAGCTGGGCGATCTGGCCACGCAGGCGTGGGTGGAGACCAATCTGGCGCACAGCCTGGTCGGGCTCGGCCGGGCCGGGGAATCGCTGCACGCCGCGACCCAGGCCCGAGAACTGTCCACTGTGGAGGATTCCGGAACCCACGCGAGGCGAGCGGAATCCGCCGCTCTGCACAGATTGGGCAAGATCTCCGAGGCGTTGGAGATCGATCGCCGGATCCTCGCCAAGGCGCGCGAAAGTGGCGACGAACGCCAGCTCGGTGTTGCCCTGCAAGGACTTTCGTGGTCGCTGATGCTCGACGGACGCCCGGAGGAGGCCTTGGCGACGATCGAGGAATCGGTCTGGGTCCTGCGGCGGACGACGGCGAAATCGGCGCTGGCGAAGTCGTTGCGCACCCAGGGCGCGATCCTCGCGGGCGCCGGACGGCGTGACGGCGCGGTGAAGGCCTACGAGAACGCGCGGCGGCTGGCCGGAGCGCTCGAAGAACGGCCGAGGGAGCTTTCCTGCACGCGGGCGATCGCCGCGAGCTGGATCGGCGACGGCCGGGCCGATCGCGCGATCCCCGTGCTGCGCCGCTGTCTCGACGAATTCCGTGCCATGGGCGGGAAACCCGCGACAGGCCTCACCCTGCACGTGCTGCGCAGGGCGTACGAGGCCGTCGGGGAAACAAAAGCGGCCGAGGCGGCGGGCGAAGAGGCGAAGCGATTGGAAGTCCCCCACGACGCCAACGCTTCGACCCTCGTCCGGTTGCTGTTGTCGCTCACCGAACCCGCCCCGGCCTGACCGAGCGGTGCCCGACCCCTCAGACGGGCACCACCCGGAAATCACCATCAGTCCGCGATCACCATCAGTCCGGATCACCCTCAGTCAAGATCACAGAGCGGCGAGCCTTGGTTCACGCCGTCCGGCGGAGAACCAGGCCAGCGCGATCACCAGCACCCCGTTGGCCGCGGCGTCCCACACCGGCGCCGAGGCGGGCCCGAGTCGCGCGACCGCGAACACGTTGATCAGCCCGGCGACGGTCAGCATCACGCGGACGGGCTGGGTGCCCGTCACCACCAGCGCGGCGGTGAGCAGGACCTGTGCGCCGAGCGAGACGAGCACGACCAGCGGGAGGTTCAGCCTGCTCTCCGCGCCGGCGGCGAGGCCGTGCAGGCCGGAGCCCGCGGCTTTGATCGACTCGATCGTGTCGCCGGCGAATCCTGCCAGCGCCTGCGCCGAACCGGCCAGGTCTTGGCCGCTCGGCAAGGGAAGCACCAGGTCGACGACCGGGACGAGCACGGTCACGACGGCGAGTCCGAGCGCGGCGAGCAGAGCGGTGGGGCGCGCGGAGACCTGCGCCCGGTAAGCGCGTCCGCTCGCCGCGTCGGGATGGGAAGTCACTACTGCTGCTCCTTGGCTATCGACATCCGGGACGAGCCGACGCCAAGCGCCGGGTCACCCCTTCGGGCGATAGTTGCGGAAGCCACCACACGGAACGCACACAGTTCGACCAAGCGACTCCGTCGACCAAGCGATTCCGCAATTCGGCACCTGGTTGCGGTCCTTGCGCGTGCAAGGACCGCAACCAGGTGCCGAATTGCGAGGGTGAGGGGCTAGCAGGTGCCGGCGGTGGCGCGGAACACCTGGGTGCGCTCAGCGGAAAGCGGCCGCACACGGACGGCGGGGTCGGCGGCCGGGAGCCAGACCGACTGGCCGCGGCGGAGCTCGACCTGTTCGCCGTCGTCGGCCGTGACCTGCAGGCCACCGGCGGTGCACAGCAGGATCTGCGGGCCGACGTCGTGGACGGCGACCTCGCCACCGTCCCCGGCCTCCCATTCGATCCGCGACAGCTCGAACTCCGGTGCGTCGGTGCGGTACACCGACAGGCGCCGGTCCGCGGGGTTCTTTCCCGCCGAGGGGTTCTTTCCCGCCGAGGGCCCATCGGCACTGCCGCGCTCGCCGCTCTGGACCGGCATCTCGCCGCACGCGAAGTCGACGACGCGCAGCAGTTCCGGCACGTCGACGTGCTTGGGGGTCAGTCCGCAACGCAGGATGTTGTCCGAGTTCGCCAGGATCTCGACGGCGGTGCCGTGCAGGTACAGGTGCAGGTTGCCGGCGGGCAGGTAGATCGCCTCGCCCGCGCTGAGGGTGAGCCGGTTGAGCAGCAGCGCCGCGAGCACCCCCGCGTCCCGCGGATGCGCTTCGCCGAGTTCGAGGATGGTCCGGCATTCGACGTCGAACTCGCCGCGTCCCTGGACGTGTTTCACACAGGAATCGAGGACCTCGGGCAGCAGTTCGTCGAGCGCGGCCTGCGGCAGCGTGATCCAGGTGGTGAACAGCGCGCGCAAACCGGCCGGATCCGGCTGGGCCTCCAGCAGCACCGCGTACTTCGCCAGCCCGGGTGTTTCGATCGCCTTCAGCAGCGACATCGTGCGTTCCGGGTCACGGAAGCCCGCCAGCGCGTGGAATTCGGTCAGCGCGCAGACGAGTTCCGGTTTCGCCGTGGGATCCGGGTAGTTGCGGTTCGAGGCGTCGCGCGGGATCCCCGCCGACTCCTCGCGCGCGTACCCCTCCGCCGCCTGCGCGGCGGACGGGTGTGCCTGCATCGAAAGCGGTTCTTCGGCGGCGAGGATCTTCAGCAGGAACGGCAGCCTGCCGCCCCAGCGTTCGGCGCAGGTCGTGCCGAGCTGACCGACCGGATCGGCTTCGACGAGTTCCAGCAGGCTCCGCTCGGTGCCGTCCGGGCCGATGACGTGGGACGGGTCACCGGGGTGGGCGCCCATCCACAGCTCCGCCTCCGGATGCGGCGCCGGCACCGGACGCCCCAGCAGCTCGGGGATCGTCGTTCTCGATCCCCACGCGTAGGGCCGCACGGCATTGCGCAGCAGCTCCACTGTCACCTCAACTCCTCGCCGGGCACGGGTGGTGCCGGCCCTCATTGCTTACGTCGCGCTCGGGACTCACGCCGTTGCGGGCGTGTACCTCCCGGCGCCGCCGATGCTGCCGACGGCCAGCCCCAGATAGACCGCGGCCAGCTCGAAACGCAGCGCGAGAACGGCCGCACGCACGATCTCGTCCGTTTCGATCTCTTCGGCCGGGGCGATCACATCCGCACCGGGCAGCAGGTCTTCCGCCTGATAACGGGCCGCTTCCGCGGCCGGTCCCGTCCGAACCGAGAGGAGCAACACCCTCGGCGCCGAACCGTTCCCCTCCTCCGGGTCCGCGAAGATATCGCGATCCCGGCCGCCGGACAACGCCGCCCGCCGCAAGGCGGGCCTGGCCAGCGCCTGGCGGTAGTCCTCCGCGTCACAGACGACGGCGGCGTGCGCGGCGAACGCGTGGGCCGCGTGTTCGCCGACGGCGACGGCGACCGGGTCCAGCCCCCACAGCAGCGGCTGCCGATCGGCCATCTTCAGCGCCATCGCCTTGGCCGGGTTCGCGAACGAATCCCTGGACAGGTAGTCCTTCTCGGCTTCCGCGTCGAGGTGGTCGGCGAGCTGCTCCAGGTCGGCCACGAGCAGGCCGAGCGCGTTCGCGGTCAGCAGGGCGGCCGCGAGACCGCGCGGGAAGGCCATCTCCGGCGGAACCGGGATCCTCGGCGCGAGCAGCAATCCCTTGCCCGCGACGGAGGCCGCGACCGGGCCTTCCGCGGGCGCGGACAGCACGACCGTCGCCCCGAACCGGGCGGCACGTTCCAGTGACGCGGCCAGCTCGCGGTCACCGGCGTCGTCGGTGTGCGCGAAGACGACGTCGAGCGCGCCGATCCAGCTCGGCACCACCTCGGCGACGACCACCGGTACCGGGCACGACGGGGTGAGGAGCGCGGCGATCATCCGGGTCAGCGTCCGGCTGACGCCCGGCCGGTCGATCAGCACGAGCGAGCGCGGGCGGCCGACGTCCAGCCGATCGCTCAGCTCGAGTTCGGCCGCGGCTTCGGCTGTCGCCCGCACCTGGGCGCCCGCCATCGCGGCGGCACGGAGAAGCCCCGCGGTGTCGGCCTCGGCCAGCCTCGCGGGATCGTCGAGCAGGGAATCGTCAGGGACCGTCGGCATGATCGCCATCCGGGGTCGTCGGCTCGGTGGCTTCGTCCAGCAACAGTACCGGGATTCCATCACGGACCGGATACACCCGACCGCACTCGGTGCAGGTCAGCGCGTCGGCCTCCGGGTCGGCCGTCGTCCCCGGCCGCAGCGGCGCGTGATCAGGGGACGGGCAGGCCAGGATCTCCAGCAACTGTGCGTCGAACGTGACGGCCATGGTTACTCCCTACCTGTGGGACGTCTCGATGGGTGTTTTCACGCCACCTTCGTTACCCACGGACGATCGTCAATACGTCTTCGGTCAGCGCCCGGACGGCCTCGGCGTCGGCGGCCTCGACGTTCAGGCGGAGCAGCGGCTCGGTGTTGGACGGGCGCAGGTTGAACCAGCCGCCGCCGGGAAGCTGCACGGTGAGCCCGTCCAGTTCGTCGATTTCGACGCCGTCGCGGGCGCCGAACGCGTCCTTGACCGCCATCATGCGCGCGACCTGGTCGTCGACGGTCGAGTTGATCTCGCCGGATGCCGCGTAGCGCGAGTACTCCGCGGTCAGCTCGGACAGCGGGCCCGTCTGCTCGCCGAGGGCGGCGAGGACGTGCAGCGCGGCCAGCATGCCGGTGTCGGCGCGCCAGAAGTCGCGGAAGTAGTAGTGGGCGGAGTGCTCGCCGCCGAAGATCGCGCCGGTCTTGGCCATCTCGGCCTTGATGAACGAGTGCCCGACCCGGGTGCGCACCGGCTTGCCGCCGTGCTCCGCGACGATCTCCGGGACACCCTTCGACGTAATCAGGTTGTGGATGATGGTGCCGCCCGGCTCCTTCTCCAGCTCACGGATCGCGACCAGCGCGGTGATGGCGCTCGGCGACACCGGCTCGCCGCGCTCGTCGACGACGAAGCAGCGGTCCGCGTCGCCGTCGAAGGCGAGACCCGCGTCGGCGCCTTCCTCGCGCACCTTCGCCTGGAGGTCGACGATGTTCTTCGGGTCGAGCGGGTTGGCCTCGTGGTTCGGGAAGTTGCCGTCGAGCTCGAAGTACATCGGCACGACCTCGATGGGCAAGCCCGCGAAGACCGTCGGGACGGTGTGACCGCCCATGCCGTTGCCTGCGTCGACGACGACCTTCAGCGGGCGGCTGCCCGACAGGTCGACGAGCTTGCGCAGGTACGCCGCGTAGTCCGCGAGGACGTCCTTCTCGGTCACCGAACCGCGCTGGCCCACGAAGGCGGGCACGCCCTGCTCGACGGTGTCGCGGAGCTCCGCGAGACCGGAGTCCTGCCCGACCGGGGCGGCGCCGGAGCGGCACAGCTTGATGCCGTTGTACTTCGCCGGGTTGTGGCTGGCGGTGAACATGGCGCCCGGCAGGTTGAGCGATCCGGACGCGAAGTAGAGCTGGTCGGTGCTGGCGAGGCCGATCGACACGACGTCGAGGCCCTGCGAGGTCACGCCGTCGGAGAAGGCGGCGGACAGCTCGGGCGAGGAGTCGCGCATGTCGTGACCGATGACGATCGCGTCCGACTCGGGTTTGATCAACAGGGCGAAGGCCGAACCGAGGTCGCGGACGAGTGCCGCGTCCAGCTGCTCACCGACCACGCCGCGAATGTCGTAGGCCTTCACGATGCCCGAAAGGTCTGGCACGCCTGCTCCCCGCCAATAGTCTCGTTACAACGCCCTCTGGCGCGCTCGAAAGCCTACCGGCGGTCCCCCGCGTCAGGCTCGGCCGGGCAGGACCCGCAGGTGGCCGCGCCTGCCCGAGGGTCCCTCGGGTTCGGGCTCGGGCGCGGGCTTGTCGGAACGGCCGGCTTCACGCACGGCCTCGGCCAGCGCGGTCAGCTCGTCCGCGGACGGGTCTGGAGCGGCGAAGGCCCCTTCGTGCCGGACGACTTCCCAGCCTTTGGGCACGGTCAGCCGGAGGGCGTGGGCTTCGCAGAGGTCATAGGAGTGCGGTTCGCTCGCGGTGGCCAGTGGCCCCACGACGGCTGTCGAATCGCTGTAGGCATACGTGAGCGTGGCGACAGCGGGTTCGAGACAACCCGTTCGCGAACACTTTCGTACGCTCCGCACGATCGAGAACGATAGCGCGTCGCGGGCCGGGCGTACCGGCGACACGCGCTTTGATTCGCCGAGCGCGTACCCTTCGGTTCGTGGCGACGGCTCGTGATTCCCGACAGCGACGGCGGATGCGCCGGGACCGGCACGGCCGGGGCCTGCGCGGAGCGCTGTATCCGTCGACCCTTCCCGCCGCCGCTAGCAGGGCGGAAAGGTTCGACGCGCTGGTTTTGGACGCGCTCGAACCGATCGAAGCGCGGTGGCGGCACGAGCTGACGAAGCTCGACGTCGCCGTCGACGATGTCCCCGAAGTTCGCTCGGATGGCGCACCGACCGGAGTGGACGGCGTGTTGCACGACGGCGCCGTCCCGCTGTCGCGGCTCGTGCCCGCCGGCGTCGACCGCGCCGGCCTCCCGACGCGCGCCCGCATCGTCCTCTACCGCCGCCCCCTCGAAGCGCGCGCGAAAGACCCGGGCGAACTCGCGGAACTCGTCCACGACGTCCTCGTCGAGCAGGTGGCGGGCTACCTGGGCGTCGAACCCGACGTCATCGAAGGCGAATAACCCTCCCCCTCCGCACCCCAGCCTCCACACCCCAGCCCCCGCCCTTCCCCGGGGGGCGTCCCCAGCCCAGCGTATCGCAGGGCAGCGACGGGACCTGCGGAAACGGGGCTGTAGCGCCGAGTTGTCCACAAGGGGAACGGGCTGTGGACAACTCCGGGTGAGTGGTCGGATGCTGAAAGCGGGGTGCCCCCGCACCCCCGCACCCAGCACCCCGCACCCGGCATCTGGGGGCTGGAGGGGGCTGGAGTAGGAGCTCGGCAGCGCGAGTGTCCTGAAGGGCACCTTTGAGACGCTCAACGTCTCAAAGGGCACCTTCAGGACAGCGAAGCCGAAAGCCTCAAGAAACCGTGGGTCGCCTCCGCGTAGGTACGGCGGTCAGCAGCGTGAACAGCACCGCCGCCACCTGCGCCAGCAGCAGCAGGTTCCGCGTGGTGCCCTGGTGCTCCACCACCACCTCCGAAGGCGTAGGCGGCACCGAGACCGCCACCTGGTGACCCCAAGCCCGCACGATCGGCACGGCTTTGCCGTCCACGCTCGCCTGCCAGCCGGCCTCGAACTCCGCGGCCAGCACGAGCAGCCGCCCGGTCGGCCCCTCCGAGACGCGCACCCGCACGTCCGGCAGTCCGGCCTGCACCGGAGCCACCCCGGGCGACGCGCCGGGCGCGCCCTTCCCGGTCACGGCGGCCTGCGCCAGTTCCGGGGAGATCAACGCCACCTGCCCGCCGGCCGGCAGCAGGCGAAGCACCGGACGCCCGTCCGAAGTCGGCGTCGCCGGGGCGACCAGGTCACGCGCGAGTCCGACGAAAGCACCGCCGTCGGCACCGCTCGGCAGAACGACATACGAGACCCCCGAGGCCAACGCCGCCGCGAACGCCTGTTTGACCGCGTCCGGCGAACCTTGGAGCAGATCCCGGCGCCACGACGCCAGTCGATCGGCGCTGCCGGGTGTCGGCGCGAGTTCGTCGTCGCCGTAGAACGGCAACCGTCCACCGGTCTGCCGCACCGGCTCGGCCGGGGAACCCACCACCAGCACCGAACGCCCGCTCGCGGCCAGCTCCGCGGAAATCTCCGGCGCGAGCGAAGGACGCTCACCCGAACGCAAGGGCCCTTCCCGTCCGGCGACGACCGCACCGGTCGCCAGCGCGAGCAGCGCCAGCACCCCGGCCACGGCCGTGACCTTCGCCAGCCACGGCGCCGGGTCGACACCGGACCCACCCCGCTGCCAGGTCGCCAGCACCGTCCACAGCAATCCCGCGCTGATCACCAGCAGCGGCACCCCGGCGTACCCGGTCGCGTGCGCGCCGCCCGACATCGGCGTCACCGCCACGAACCGCACCGCCACGAGGCCGAGCACCCCCAGCACGACGACCGCGACACCGCCGCCCGCGCCCTTCGACGGCCGGACGACCAAGGCGACGATCGCGGCCGCGACCAGCGCCACCCCGATCGGCCACGCGCCGGGACCGCCAGGGTCCAGTCCGGCGAGGTCGGCGCCGGACGCGGCCGTGGCAGCACCGCCGAGCCCGTGCAGCAGCAGTTCCGGATGCCGCAGCAGCACACTCGGCCACGGCAGCAGCAACGCCAGCGGCAGGAAGACCACGATGCCGACCGACGCGATCCGCCGCGCGAGCCCGGTCGGCGAAGGCAGCACCACGAACCCGATCACCAGCCCGACCACGGCCAGTGCGTGCGCCAGCGGCGAGAAGGCACCGATCAGCGCCAGCCCGATCGCGCTCAGCGCGGAAACGTGCAGCCATCGCGAATCCGCGCGGACCAGCAGCCCGACGATGCCCGCGATCACCAGTGGCAGCAGCAGATGCACGACGACGACGTCGAGCCGTCCCTGCGCGACCGAAGCCGTGGCCGCGGGAAGCACGCCGTACGCCGCCGCGACGACGGCCCGAACCCAGCGACGCACGCGAAGGTGCCGAGTGGCGGCGTACGCGCTCAAGGCGGCGAGCGGGATGTCGCCGATCAGCAGGATCGCGACCAGCGCCGCGGGTCCACCGATCGGCGTGAAGATCGCGCCGAGGGCGCCCAGCACCGGCAGCGTCGCGGGCGCGGGACTCGCCGTCCCACCGGCGACCGCGTGCCACGGCGCGAGATACGACGACCAGATCTCGCCGAGCCCGCCGACCGGCAGCAGCTTCCCCCCGAAGAGATCCAGCCCGAGCCGGGAACCGTTGAGCACCAACGCGAGCGCCGTCAGCGCCACGAGCACGATCACCGGCGGCGCGAACACGGTCGCGCCGAGCACGCGCTTCCGGTCGACCTCGACGAACACGAGTTCCTGTTCCGGCCGCCGTCCGCCGTCACGCGGCACCGGGGACGGTTTCGGACCCTCCGAAGTGGATTTCTCGGGAACCGCGACAGCGACGACCGCGCTGGGCCGCCGCAGACCCGTCCCCCGCGAGCCGACCCCGCGCATCGCGCCCGCGGGCAGCGCGCCGGGGCCGACGGGACGATCTTGCCCGGCCTTCACCGCCTCCGGCGGGATCCAGGCCCCTTCCTGATCCGCGCTTTCGGGCACCGTCCCGAGCGCGAAATCCCGTTCCACCCCGCGCCGGACGAGGCTGACGACACCGGCGCGGACGGCGTTGCGCAGCCGCGTCATCCGACCGGTGAACAGACCGCGGACGCTGCCGGTCTTCCGCCGTCCGGCGCGGGCCGCGCGCAGCCCGCCGCGACCGCGCAGCAGGTACCAGGTGGCCGCGAGTTCCGCCCCCGCCTCGCCGGTGCGCCGCAACAGCAGGAACGCCAGCGCCCGCAACACCGCGAAGACCGGAATTCGAAAAAGACCGAACCAAAAGGACACTGGGGAGCAATTGACGAGGAACACCCGGAGCCCGTGCGCGCGGTTCGCCGTCGCGAGAGGAAGGCCGAGGACGTCCGGTTCGCGCTGTCCGGTGCTGAGCGCGCGAGCGTGCCGGAGCCGGGCCGCCGGCACCGAAAGCACCCGGCCACCCGCGGCGTTGGCACGCCAGCCGAAGTCGAGATCCTCGCGCAGCAAGGGAAAACCGGGGTCGTAGCCGCCGAGGTCATGCCAGACTTCGCGCCGCACCAGCGATCCCGCGCTCGGCACGGCGAGCACCGCGGTGTCGGTCTCGTCGGGCGAGATCTGCTGCCGGTGGCCGATGGCGTCGGTCGACAGCCCCGCTTCGACGATGAGCCGCGGATCGCTCCAGTCCACCGCGAGCGGACCGAGCACCGTCGCCTCGGGCTCGTTTTCGGCCGCTGCCAACAGATTTTCGAGACAGTCGGATTCCGGCGCGCAGTCGTCGTGCAGCAGCCAGAGCCAGCCGCCGGGATCACCCCAGCGTTCGACGGCGTGCTCGACGGCCTCGCCGACGGCGGCGCCGAAGCCGACATCACTGGAAAGTGTGAGAATTCCGTCCAAGACCGGCGCTTCGCCGACCGACGCCGCGTCGGCGAGGATTCGCGCGGTCCGGTCAGTGGAACCGGTGTCGACCGCGAGGATGTGCCGCGGCCGGACGCCGCTGCGTCGCAGCGCGGAAAGCGCCAGTGGCAACCAGTTCTCGCCGTTGTGACAGACCACAATGGCCAGTACGGGGACCGTGCGCAGCGCAGGTGACGCGGCAGTGCGAGACAACGGGCACTCCAGATGTGGCGGCGAAGTCGAGTGCCGCCACCCTACGACGCGACCCTGTCACCCGTTGGTGGCCCCACTATGTGGAAGCGGGCAGAAGCGATCTCCGGCGCACGGGGGCCACCGGAGATCGCTGTCACACAGCTCGCTTTTTCAGTTTCCTACGCTCACGTTCGGAGAGCCCGCCCCAAATACCGAACCGCTCGTCATGCGCGAGGGCGTACTCGAGGCACTCGTCCTTGACCTCGCAACCGAGGCAGATCCGCTTGGCTTCACGGGTGGAGCCGCCCTTCTCCGGGAAGAACGCCTCCGGGTCCGTCTGCGCGCAGAGGGCCCGTTCCTGCCAGTCCTGCTCTTCCGCGGAGGCATCGTCGAAAAGCTCGGTGAGATCGCCCAGTTGCTGCTCCGGGACCTCACCCCAACCCACGACTTGCCCCCATTCCCTGCCATCTGCTTCCAACCGCACGTCCGCCTCCTCGCTGTCCACGCACTCCCCAGGCTGGCGGTGTTGAAACACCATCCGCCGCCCCCTTCCAGCGACGAATGACATCACTGTGATTACACCCGTGTAGTGCGGTCAGGTCAAGCGGAGTAGCGAGTTCGGGGGATACCCGCGCCTCATCGCGCAAGGGGACACGCCGAGAACTTCACATCGGGCATACGGAAGACTGGAGGGGTGCAGAGATCAGCAGTGCGGCCAAGCCCGATCTTCCTCGGCATCCTCGCGGTCACCGTCCTTGGCGGTGTACTGGCGGCGTTCGGTGACACGACCACTATTTCCAGCCAGAAGTACGACCCGCTCATCATCATCGGCGTCGTCCTGCTCGTCGCGGGCGGCTGGGTCGCGTCACTGACGCTCCACGAGTTCGGCCACGCGCTCGTGGCGTTCCGCGGTGGTGACAGCAGCGTCGCCCACAAGGGTTACCTGTCCATGGACGTCCGGAAATACACGGATCCGGCACTGTCCATCATCCTGCCGTTGGTATTCCTCTTCATCGGCGGCATCCCGCTGCCGGGTGGCGCGGTCTGGATCGAACACGGACGGCTGCGATCGCGCGGTGTCCAGTCGTGGGTTTCGCTCGCCGGGCCGCTGAGCAACCTCGCCGTCGGCGTGGTGCTGACGCTGCTCGTCGCGCTGGTGCCGATGACGTCCGGTCTCGTGATCGGGATCTCGTTCCTGGCGCTGCTTCAGATCGTCACGTTCATCTTGAACATCCTGCCGATCCCCGGTCTCGACGGCTGGGGCGCGATCGAGCCGTACCTTTCGCCCGGCGCGCGCGAGTTCGGCGCGAAGGCCCGGCCGTGGGCACCGCTCGTGCTGTTCGCCGTGCTGTTCCTCGTACCCGGAGCCAGCTCGTTGCTGTGGCAGGGGTCCTACGCGGTCTTCGACTCCGTCGGAGGGTTCACGCTCGCCGCCCAATATGGACAAGACGCGTTCATGTTCTGGAAGTGAGCGGTCACTTGCCTTCGGGGTGCTCGGTGAACCATTCGTGCGCCCGCTTCCAGACGCGTTTGAGGCCGGACCGCTCGCCGAGGTAGTCGCCCGCCATGCCGACCACCGGCAGCTTCCCGAGCGCACGGTGGAAAAGACGGCCGCGAGGCCGCTTCTCGAGTTCGTCGACGATGCCCAGGAGCCCCCGCCCGAGCCGCCACAGCGTGCCGGCGGCCGCCTTCAGGGTGACCTTGCCGTGCTTCTTCTTCGCGTCGTCGAGTTCTTCGGTGAGCTTCGCCGCTTCGTCGTCTTCGGCGGCCTTGTCGTGTTCGGCGTGTTTGCCCGCCGCGATCGCGGGATCGATGTCGCGTTCGAAGAGCACCCACGCGATCAGCCGGACCCGGGCGCCGACGTCGGTCACGCCGTACTCCCCCGCGATCGCGCACAGCAACATTCCCTGCGCCGCCGAGCCGAGCGCGTCCTGCACGGGCAGCCGGTCGGCGAGCGCGCCGCCGAGACCGGGGATCGCGGTGATCAGCGCGGTGAACCGGCCGACCCGGTTCACCCACCAGTCGGTCCGCTGGTAGTTCGACATCTCGGCCCAAGCCGCGGTGCCGGGCACCTTGACCGAGGTGATCCCGTTGAGCAGCTTGTCCTTCAGCCCCGGTTCGACGCCGTCCAGATCCTCGTGACGACGCCCCCTGGCCTGCAAACCGAACGGATCCGCGTCACGCAGCGCGTCGACCATCGGCCCGCAGGCGCGGACGAACGGCCGCAGCACCGCCACGACCTGGCGGTCCGAAATCGCTTCACCCACTGCTGACTCCCTTCGCGACCTTCGCCGCACTGCCCAGACCGCCACCCAGCGCCAGCGCTCCCGGCAACGCCCCGCCGCCGATCAGCAGCAGTGCGCGCCAGTCCTGTATCAGCACCAGATCACCACCGGGTCCGGTCACGCCCATTCCGAGTACGACTAGTACCCAGACGAGCAGCGGAATCACCGAAAAGGAGGGCCGCACCACTTTCGCGGTCGTCCGCACCAGCAACGGGGTGGTGATCACCGCGAGCACCACGGTCACCGGCATGGGCGCGTCACCGAGCTTCGGCAGCACGATCCCGTCGAGCCGGAGCGGCAGGAAGAACAGTTCGAGCAGCCCGAGCAAGAAGGCGTCGAAGGTCAGCAAGGCGAGCAGCAGGCGCTGCCGCGAAGTGAGCGGCGGGTTCACTTCGCGAGTCCCCCGAACAGATCGGCCGCGGCACCTTCGGCCGGTCCGTGTGCGAGCACGAAGTACTCGTTGGGGGTGATCGGCTGCGCGACGTCGTTGCTCAGCGCGAAGTGGTCGGCGAGGGCGGGCGGGGCGGGGCCGCCGCGCCGGGGGTCTGTCGCCCCCCACGGGGCGGCCCTTTCCCCGGGGTGCGGGGCCACCGCCTGGG